>DATHMN010000015.1:0-20593 GCA_035487135.1 Steroidobacteraceae bacterium
GCGGCACCTTGGCGCGCGCCAGTGCGAGCGCCGCGCGCCGCACCGCCGGCAGCGCGAACGCGGCGAACTGCGGTGGCGCCAGGAGGCCCGCCCATGACTCGAACAGCATCAGGGCCTGCGCGCCGGCCGCGGCCTGCGCCAAAAGGTAGGCCGCCATCGCATCGGCGAGACGCTCGAGCAGCCGCTCGGCCGCTGCGCGCTCGGCATACAGGAAGGCGCGCGCCGCGGCGAACTCCTTGGACGGCCGGCCACACACCAGGTAACACAGCAGCGTGAACGGGGCGCCGGCGAAGCCGATCAGCGGCACCCCGCGCGGCAGGCCGGCACGCACCAGGCGCACGCTGTCGAGCACGAACGGCACATCACGCGCCGGCTCGAGCTCGGGCAGCGCTTCCACTTGCGCGCGCGTGCGCAGCGGCGTGCGTACCACCGGGCCCGGCTCGAAGGCGAGCTCGATCCCCATGCCCTGCAGGGGCGTCATGATGTCGCTGAAAAGAATCGCGGCATCCAGCGGGAAGCGCTTCAGTGGCTGCAGGGTGACTTCGGCCGCAAGCTCAGGCGAGCGCGTCAGCGACTCGAAGTCGACCTTGGCACGCAGCGCGCGGTACTCCGGCAGGTAACGTCCCGCCTGGCGCATGATCCAGATCGGCCGATGCGGCACCGGCTGGCGACGGCAGGCGGCGAGAAAAGCGCTGCTCTCGCTCATGCGGCCAGCCAGCGTGCCGCCTCGGGCGCAAAGTAGCTGATGATGAGGTCAGCGCCCGCGCGGCGCATGCCGGTGAGGGTTTCGAGCACTGCCGCGCGTTCATCGATCCAACCGCGGGCGGCGGCCGCCTTGATCAGGCTGTACTCGCCTGACACCTGATAGGCGACGACCGGAACGCGTACCGCATCGCGCACCTGGCGGATGATGTCGAGGTAGGGTCCGGCGGGCTTGACCATGACCAGGTCAGCGCCCTCTTCCACATCGAGCAGCACCTCGCGCAGCGCTTCGCGCGCGTTGGCAGGATCCAGCTGGTAGGAGCGCCGGTCGCCGAAGGCCGGGGCCGACTCCGCCGCCTCGCGGAACGGACCGTAGAACGCCGAGGCGTACTTGGCCGCGTAGGCGATGAGCGGTGTGTTGGCGTGGCCTTCGCGATCGAGCAGCGCGCGCAGCGCGCCGACGCGGCCGTCCATCATGTCGCTCGGTGCCACCGCGTCCGCCCCGGCGCGCGCGTAGTTGAGCGCCACCTGTGCGAGCGTCGCCAGCGAAGAATCGTTGTCGATCGTGCCGCCCGGCGTCACGTGTCCGCAGTGGCCGTGATCGGTGGCCCCGCACAGACACACATCCGCCCACAGCATGAGCTCGGGACAGGCTGCCTTCAGAGCGCGGATGGCCTGGGCCGCAAGTCCCCGCGGATCGAGCGCATCGCTCGCCTGTGCGTCCTTGCGCGCGGGCGCTGCGAACAGCAGCACGGTGCGCACGCGTGCGGCCTGCACCGCCTGCGCTTCCTTCACCGCCTCGTCCACCGACAGTTGACAGATACCGGGCATGCTCTCGACCGGGCGGCGCACGCCACGCCCGGGCACGACGAACAGCGGATAGATGAGCGCATCGCTCAGCAGGTGAGTCTCGCGCACCAGCTGGCGCCAGGCGGCAGTCGCGCGCGTGCGCCGCGGTCGTACTTGCGGAAATCCCATAACGTTAGGCTCTCGTCTGCAACAGGCGCAGGGTGGTCACGGCGAGGCCGTGCAGCGTCGCGGCGTCGGCCACCACGGCGCTCTGTCCGTGCGCGGCCAGCTCACGTGCGGTGGTGCGCCCGATGGCCACCGCGGCCGCCGCGGACAGCAGGCGCGTGAAATCCTCACTGCCGAGCGCCTGCGCCAGCTCGCTCACCGCCGAAGGACTGGCGAAGGTCACCGCGCCAATGGCGCGGCGCGCAATCCATTCACGGCAGGCGTTGAGGTCGAGCTGCGCCTGCTGCGTGCGATAGGCCTCGACCTGAGTCACCACGGCGCCGAGTTGCGTCAGTCCCTGCCGCAGCGTCGGCAGCGCCCGCGAACTCGCCGGATAGAGCACCCGGATACCGGCATCGGCCGGCGACCAGCGCGCGGCGAAGGCCGCGAGCAGCCCGGCGGCGCCGGCGTCTTCCGGCACCAGATCCACCGGCCAGCCCCGCTGGCGCAGCACCTGCGCGGTGGCGGCGCCGACCGCAGCGATGCGCACGCCGCTCGGGGCCGCAGGCAGCAGTGCGAGCACCGCGCCGACCGCGTGACGGCTGGTGAACACCATCCAGGCGAACGAATGCACCGAGTGCAGCGCCGTGGCGAGCGCCTGCGGCGCTGCCGCCTGCACGCTCACCGCCGGCCAGCTGAGCACTTCGAGGCCGAGGCCGCGCAGTTCCCGGCTGAGGGGGCCGTCGCTCCCCTCCGCGCGCGTCACTACCACCGGTGCCAGCGGCGCGTTCACGGTGCCTCCACCGCGTGCGCTGCGCGCTCCGCCGCGATCAGTGCCGCAGCGCCGTCGCCGAGCAGCTCCTCGGCGAGGCGCGTACCGAGCGCGGCGGCAGCCTCGAGTCCTGCGGGCGCCGTGCCCCGCGCCGCGAGCGCACGTGTGCCGTCGAGTGAGCAGACTTGAGCGGCCAGTGACAACGTCGCGCCTTCCAACTGACCCAGGGCCCCGAGCGGCACCTGGCAGCCGCCCTCGAGGCGCGCGAGCAGCGCACGTTCGGCGGTGGTTGCAAGCCGCGCCGCGCGATCGTCCAGGCGCGCGAGCCAGGCGCAGGTCGGCGCGTCTGCGGTGCGCGCGGCCACACCGATCACGCCCTGCGAGACTGCCGGCGGGAACTGTTCGACCGCGAGGTATTCGCTGATGTGCGCGCTCAGTCCCAGGCGCTCGAGCCCGGCCGCCGCGAGTACGATGGCGTCGTACTCGCCGCGCTGCAGCCGCTCGAGGCGCGTCGGGACGTTGCCGCGCAGCTCGAGCAGCTGTGCATCCGGGCGCAGCCGTGCGAGGAAAGCACGGCGGCGTAGACTGCTGGTGCCGATGCGCGCGCCGCGCGGCAGGGCCGCGAGCGCTGCGCCGGTGCGACTGAGCAGGGCATCGCGCGGGTCGGCACGGCGCAGGGTGGCGGCCAGCGTGAGTCCGGGCTCGAGCTGCGTGGCGAGATCCTTGAGACTGTGCACGGCGATGTCCACCGCGCCCTCGAGCAGTGCCCGGTCGATCTCGCGGGTGAAAAAGGCGCGCCCACCCATCTGCCACAAGGGCACCTCGCTCTGCAGGTCGCCCTGGGTCTTGATGTGCACCAGCGTGACGGGCGGTGCGCCCGGCTGCGCGCGCAACAATGCCGCCACATGCTCGGCCTGCCACAACGCCAGCGCCGAGGCGCGCGTGCCGATGCGCAGCACCGCACTCATGGCGCGCCCTCACTGAGAAAGCGGTAGCCGACGCCCCACACGGTGAGGAAGTGGCGCGGGTTGGCCGGATCCTGCTCGAAGCGCTTGCGCAGCCTGAGGATGAAATTGTCCACGGTGCGCGTGGACGGAAAGACGTCATAACCCCAGACGCGCTCGAGCAGATCCTCGCGCGAGACGATCTCGCCGGCATGCTCGGCCAGCACCTTGAGGATCATGGCTTCCTTCTCGGTCAGCTCCTGGGCCTCGCCATTCCAGGCGCGGGCGCGAAATGCGCGGAAGTCGACTTCATTGCCGCCGAAGCGCAACACCGCGGTGGCGGCGGTTGCGGAGGCATTGCGGTACCAGTCCCAGCGCCTGAGGATGGCGCGCACCCGCAGCAGGAACTCCTGCAGGTGAAACGGCTTGGCCAGATAGTCATCACCACCCGCCTCGAGCCCGCGCACGCGGTCGGCCGGATCGCCGCGCGCCGTGAGGAACAGCACCGGGGTGTTGTTACCCTGGCTGCGCAGCGCGTGGCACACGGCGAAGCCATCCATTCCCGGCAGCATCACGTCCAGCACGATGAGCGCGCAGGCGTGGCCGCCGAGCCAGGCGAGCGCCTGTTCGCCATCGCCGCAGGTCGCCACCGGGTAACCCTCGGCGCGCAGATTCTCTGCGACCCCGGCGGCGAGATGCGGATCATCCTCCACTACCAGCACCGCTGGGCGCGCGCTGTTCATGGCTGCGCCTCCGGTTTGGCGGCCGGCCAGGTCAGCACGAAGCGCGCCCCCTGCCCCGGACCCTCGCTGTGCGCGCTGACCCGACCGCGCGCGAGCTCCATGAGGCGGCGCACGATGAACAGGCCAAGACCGGTGCCATAACGGTTGGCGCCATCCGACAGACGCGTGAATTTCTCGAACAGGCGCGCCGCGTCTGCCGCGGCGAAGCCGATGCCGGTGTCGCGCACCGCGAGCTCGACCTCACCGCTGAGCGCGCGCGCACATAACTCGATGCGGCCGCCGCCCGCGGGCCGTAGTGCCGCGAGCGCGTTTTCGAGCACGTTGCGCACCACCACGTCGATCGCCAGCGGATCACTGATGACGTATAGGCCCGGAGCGATGTCGCTCGAGATGCTGACGCGCTCCTGGCGTGCGCGCTCCTCGATCGGACTGACCACGCGCGCCACCGCCGCGGCCAGTTGCAGTGGCTCGGACTTGAAGTCCACGCGCCCGCCTTCCAGGCGCGCGCTCTCGAGGATCTGCGTGACCATCTGCTCCATGCGCGCGACGTCCGCGAGCATGCGCTCGATCAGCGTGCGCGCGGCCGGCGGCGGCGGCGCGCGCAGCGCCAGCGTTTCCAGTGACAGCTGCAGGCTGGCGAGCGGTGTCTTGAACTGGTGCGAGACCAGCTGCAGGAAGCTGTCCTGCTGCTGGTGGACGCGCTGCTCGGCGCGCAGCGCGCGCGCGATCACCGCGATGCAGGAGGCCAGCGCCAGCAGGAAGAATGCGCCCTCCCAGGCATACTGGTTGTCGCGCCGGCGCTCCTCGGTGAGCAGCGTCTGCTCGAGCGCGGGACGCAGCGCCGCCTGCCGGCCGCTCACCACAATGTCGGGCAGCAGTTGCTGCACGCGCTGCGCCGGAGTGCCGGAATCCAGCAGCGCCTGGGCGGCGCCAGTCTGCTGGGCGTAGGCGCTCTGGGCGGCGCGCACCTTTTCGGCCGTGTAGTTGTGCTGGTCGAAGATCCACCAACCCACCTGCACCGCCGACACCACCACCAGGGCGAGCGCGGTGAGCTGGTACACGCGCGTCGCCTTCATGCCGCGACCGCGAGCGACTCGCTGAGTGCCTGCGCGAAGCGGGCGATGTCGGCGCTGCCGTGCGCGAGCGACAGGAAGCAGGCCTCGTATGCCGACGGCGGCAGGTAGACGCCGCGCGCGAGCATGGCGTGAAACAGGCGCGCGAAGCGCGCGGTTTCTGCCGGTGTCAGGGTGGCGGCGTGGCGCGGTGCCCCCTGCTCGTGCAGCGCCAGCCAGAAGATCGAGCCGACGCGCACCAGGTGCAGCGGGAAAGGCGCCTGCCGCAGCACCGGCTGCAGCAGCCGCTCGAGCTCGGCACCGCGCGCCTCGAGCTCACGCCAGCCCTCGTGGCGCTCGAGCAGTTCGAGGGTGGCAAGTCCTGCGGTCATCGCCACCGGGTTACCGGAGAGCGTACCGGCCTGGTAGGTGTCGCCCTCCGGGGCCAACCGGCTCATGATGCGGCGCGGCGCGCCGAAGGCGCCGACCGGCATGCCGCCGCCGATGACCTTGCCGAAGGTGGCCATGTCGGGCGTGACGTCGAGCAGTTGCGCCGCGCCGCCGCGCGCGACGCGGAATCCGGAGATCACCTCGTCGAAGATCAGCAGCGCGCCGTGCGCCTGTGTCAGCCGCCGCAGCGTCAGCAGGAACTCGCGCCGCTGCGGCAGCAGGCCGTGGTTGGCGGGAATCGGCTCGATGATGACCGCGGCGATGCGCGCACCGTCCTGCGCGAACAGCGCCTCGAGGGCGCCCTCGTCATCGAGCGGCAGCACGCGCGTGTGCGCGGTGAACGCCGCGGGCACACCAGCCGAGGACGGACGCCCGAAGGTCACCAGCCCCGAACCGGCAGCCACCAGCAGATGATCGGCGTGGCCGTGGTAGCAGCCGGCGAACTTCACGATCAGGTCGCGGCCGCTGTAGGCGCGCGCCACGCGAATGGCGCTCATCACCGCCTCGGTGCCCGAGGACACGAAGCGCACCTGCTCGACGGCGGGATACGCGGCAACCACGCGCTCGGCCAGCTCCACTTCCGCGCTGCAGGGCGCGCCAAAGGTGGTGCCGCGCGCGAGCGCCTCGGTCACCGCGGCCACGACCGCCGGGTGGGCGTGTCCGGCAATCAGCGGGCCCCACGAGCCCACCAGATCGAGATAACTGCGGCCGTCGGCGTCGACCACCTGCGCGCCGCTGCCGCGCGCGATGAACAGCGGCGTGCCGCCGACGGCGCGGAAGGCCCGCACCGGTGAGCTCACACCCCCGGGGATGACCCGGCAGGCGCGCGCGTACAGCTCCGCCGAGCGCGGCGGGCTGTCTGCGCCGATCGGCCGGCCTGCATCCTCACTCATCATTCGTTCCCCTAGTGTGACGGATGCGCACCGCGCGCGCGGTGCGCGCCGCGCGCGTGGCATCGAAGAACGCATCGACCGCCTCGGCGCTCGCGTGCAGCGCGGCTGCGCGCAACCCGGCGAGCGGCAGGTGCGCCAGGCGCAGGGCCAGCGCGCGTCCGAGGCGCTCGAGCTGCTCCCGCTGCTCTGGGTCTAGTGTACGCAGACCGTTGGCGAGCGCGCGCTGCACCTCCTCGGCGGCGATGTGCTCGTAGGTGCCGCGCAGGTCCGCCAGCTGCGGTCCGAACAACCGCAGCGCCAGATCGCCGCGCAGGTACGCCAGCCGCGCGTCGATCGCGGCACGCACCGGCGCGAGACGCATCAGCTGCTGCAGCCGCCGGCGCTGCGCGGCCTCGATCAGATCGCTCATGCCGACGCGCGCCAGGCGCGCGTGCGCGGCGGTGTCCGGGTCAATGTTGGGCGGCACACCAAAATCGATCAGAAGCGGTGCGCTGTCGCGCAGGCGCGCGAGCACCGCGGCATCCAGCAGCGGTTCGCCGCCGCCGGCCGCCAGCACCACCGCGCACACCGCCGGCGGCCGGGCACGGAACTCCTCGAGCCCGAGGACCTGAGCCGCGACGCTGTGCGCGAGCTCCTGCGCGGGCTGCAGGCTGCGGTTGACGATCACCAGTGGCAGTTGCGCGGCGTGCAGCAGCGCTGCGCAGCGACGCGTCATCGGGGACACCCCCACCAGGGCGACCGGGCCGCGGCGGCCGTCCAGGTGGCCGAGCACGCGCTCGGCGGCCAGGTCAGCGAGCGAGGGCGGTCGCACCTGGGCCGACAGGCGTCGCACCCGGCGCGCCATGCCGAGGGCTTCGCCCATCAGCCGGTCGATGACGACACCCGCAGTGCCGGCGCTGCGCGCATCCTCCCAGGCGCCGCGCAGCTGCGCGGCGATCTCCTGCTCGCCGGTCTGGGCCGACTCGAGTCCGCAGGCCAAGAGCAGCAGGTGCTCGACGGCCGCCTCGCCCGTCCAGGCACGCAGCACGCGCGCCGCTTCGCCCGGGAGCGGGTCGCGCCCGGTGAGTACCCGGAAGATCTGTTCGCGCGCATCGCCCGCCGGCGTGCCCTCGCGGCTCGCGTAGACGATCTCGACGCGGTTACAGGTGCCGATGTAGAGGATCTCAGCGGCGCCGGCCCGTTCGCGCAGTTGCGCCAGGCGCCCGGGCAGCTCGGCGCGCGGCACGGAAAAGCGCGCAACCTGATCCACTGCGGCGTGGCGATAGGACAGGCCGACCACACCGATTTGGTCCATGGCAGAAGCTAACCACGGGGTCGGCGGCCGAATGTCACCGAATGGTCACGGCGCGAGATCCAGCGCACAAAAGCAATCGGCCCCAGAAGGGGCCGGTTGCTCAAGAGGCGACCGATCGGGTCAGAACGTGTAGGTCGCCCCCAGCAGGAAGAACCGGCCCACTGCGCCGTCCTGATCGAGCGTGGTGTATCTGTACAAGGCACCACCACCGTAGGTCTCGAGATCGACCGGTGGCTGCGTATTGAGCAGGTTACGGATCGAGCCGTGCACGGAGAAATGGTCATTCACCGCGTACCTACCGTACAGATTGAAGGAAGTAAAGGAATGCACCGAGCAGTACGGGTTCCACTGCGGAGCCAGTGCCGTTACCTCGCCGGATATCGCAGCACCATAACCGTTCCCAGAGGTCTGAATCGCTACCAGGCAGCTGTTCCAACCTTCGCTCGGGTCGGTAATCTTGAACGCACCCGTATAGTTCGCCGACAGCGTGACGGTCGCAGGTCCTCTATCCCAGGTCACACTGGCGACCGCTCGCTGCTTGGGATTGCCGGTATCACCGGAGACCTCGGAGGGGCCATGAGTCCCGGCCAGATCGGCGTTAAACCCGTTGGCCGAGATCTCGTACTGGGAGATGTAGGTGTAGTTGAGCTCGGCACTCAGTTTGCCGGCAATGCCTAAGTCGAAATGGCTCCGCATGTCGACATCGATACCCGAGGTCCTGGTGAGGCCCGCGTTTACGTAGGGAAAAATCGTATATTCAGGAATTCCAACCGGGGTCAGCACCTCGGCGGTGTTGCAAGGGGTCCCGTTGGTCGTCGTGTTGGTACACACCGCTTCTGGCTTTTGCGGTCCGCGCTGGATAAATATGGAATTGCCCAGGCCGCCGGTCTCCAACGCGGAGACGATGTCGTTGTTGAGCTGAATGCGATACCAATCCACCGAGACATTGAAGGCGCTCAGGGGCTCGAAGATGACGCCAATGGTCGCGTTGGTCGAAGTAACGGCCTTGAGCGCCGGATTGGGCGGTTGAACGCCTGTGATCGGATAAGCGCAATAGGCGTTGTAACTGCCCGCCGTGTTCGGACCATTCGCACACAACACGGGGTCAGGGCCGTTGCCGAATCCGTACACAATCCCGGAATTACCGGATTCGGAGATGGACGGCGCGCGGAACCCCTTACCCCAGGTACCGCGAAAACTGAGCATCTCGATGGGTGTGAATTTCAGTCCGAACTTCGGCGTCGCCTGCCCGCCGTAGGTGTCGTAATGGTCGTAGCGCACGGCCGCGTTCAGCTCCAGTTGCTGGATCGGCTTGCCACCTATTTCGACGAAGCCCGCCGTATCGTCTTGGGAGCCGACGGTGAAGTTGGTAATGCCTTCCTGTGTGCCGTCGGCAATGGAAGGCGGATCCGTGTCGTTCTGTGCCTTGTGGAAATACTGGGCACCAACAGCGAGCGTGAGCGGACCGCCAGGCATCTGGAACACGTCACGCGAACCATGGAGATCGATCAGATCGAGCGTGCTTGACGGGCTCGTGGTTGCTTCGGGGGCGATACTGGCGATGGCGGCTGCGTTCTGCCCAGCGGTCGCTCCCGGGACGTAAGAGCCATTATTGAGCGCCGCCTGTGCCGCCGCCGGGATGAGTCCGCCCTGAAAGTTCAGGTTCATCTTCGCGTACATAACACCCACGGTGGCATCCAAGTCCCAGCCGGCGGCGGTCCCGCGCAGGTCACCGAACAGTCGGTAGGTCTGGGTGTCGGTATTGACCACCCACGGGCCAACATCCGGGAAGCTGTAGACCAGAGTCGCCGCAGCTCCGTACGGGTTCAGCGGAGAGGTGGCTGGTAGCGAGAGTGGGAGATAGGGGATGGTCGTGCGACTGAGACCCGGACCCCAAGCAATGAGCGGCAGCACCCCGTTCTCCGCACCCGTTTGCTGCAGGAGATGGCCGAAAGCCGGCTCGCTGGGTGGCGCAGTCTGCTGTGCGATGCTGTCGAACAGCGACGCCGTGACAGTCAGCTTCCAGTCCCCAGCGAGCGCTTTCGTCATCTTGGTCAGGAAGTTCGTCTGCTCGGTCGGTGGCTGAATCTGGCCGGGGAAGCTGAACGTGCATTTACCCGCGGCCTGCAAAGCAGCCGTGCAGCCCGGCAGGAAGGTCTCTGCCGGCAAGCCGTTAGCCGGATTGGGATTGAGCAGATAGCCGGTCGCGCTGTCGGGATAGGTGAGACCCTGAGAGCCGATAGCTCCGGGCGTCGTGTTCACGCCGCCGGGAAATCCGCTCCAGTTGAGATTGGTCCACAACCCCGTGCGACTGCTACCCCAGATCAGCTGCTGACGGTGAAAGTCGAGCGCCGCATAGATGTTGTAGCCGTCGTTGTTCAGATCGCCCCAGCCGATGATTGCGGCCCCATGCATGGTGTTTCCGTCCCAGTGCTGAGTCGCGCCGTATTCACCCGTGACCTCCGCACCGACGTAAGTCTGCTTCAACTTGATGTTGACTACGCCAGCAATGGCATCGGCGCCGTACAACGCCGAGGCGCCGTCCTTCAGTACCTCGACGCTCTCGATCGCGTTGAAAGGAATCGCGGTAACGTCGACGAAACTGCGCTCGCCGTCGTCGCTCAGTGGGTAGGCGACCATGCGTTCACCGTCGATGAGGGTGAGCGTGTCACCCACGGTGAGACCGCGCAGCGCGATGCCGTTCCCACCGGAAGCGAACGCCTGTCCGAAGCCCTGACTGAGCGTTCCCTGGCCGTTGGCGGCGAGGTTGTGCAGCACGTCCGACACATTGTTGTAGCCGCTGTTCTTGAGATCTGCATTACTGATGACTTGCACCGGGCTAGGCGTCTCCACGTCGGTGCGCTTGATCAGCGACCCGGTGACGACCACTTCCTGCAGCGGGGCGGAGCTGCTCTGATCGCTCGGTGCCTGCTGCGCCTGTGCGGTCAGGAACAACAGGGTAAGCGCTGCGCCGAGGGGCAATGCGCGCGCGCCATAGGCGGTCAGTGCGTTGTATTGGTGCCTGTCTGTGCGCTGTGCGCGGGGTGTTGTTCTCATGCGGAATCTCCCACAACCCTACGCAATTAGAGCCGTGTTGCGCGCGCGCAGTCAAATGTCGCATGGGTACAAAAGTCAGAGGTTTCTGACGTTGTCAGAACGCAACATTCGACGGAGAGGTCAGTACTCCACGACCCGTACGGGTACGAAATCCTGCGCACTTGGCGCTACGCGCGGCGGAGTGTATTGAGCGGGTGATGGGAATCGAACCCACGTTAGCAGCTTGGGAAGCTGCAGTTCTACCATTGAACTACACCCGCGGCAGCCCGTGAGTCTAGTGAATGCGGCAAAGCAGGGGCAACTGCGCCGGCGACGTTGCCCGCCCTGGCGGATGCACAGCGCAGGACCGTGAACAGCGGGCTCGGCAGCTGCGCTGCGGGAGCGCGCGTTGTTCGTGTAATGTGCGCTGCGCTGCGCGCTGGACAACTGCATCTTGAGGAGATCCCATGAGTGAGGCGAGTGGAGGGGGTGTCAGTCGGCGTGAGTTCGTGCGTGGCTCCGTAGCGGCGGCGGCCCTGGCCACGCTGCCTGGCGGGTGGCTCGCGGCAGCGGCGGATGACCCGGCAGACAAGGCGGCAGTGCTCGCACAGATCCCGAGAATGCATGCCGAGAACCTCAAGCGGCTGCAGGAATGGATCGCGCTGCCCTCGATCGCGGCCGAGAACCGCAACTATCCGCAGGGCCCCGAGTACATGGCGCAGCTGGCGCGCGCCGCTGGATTCACCGGCGTGAAGCTCATGCCGACTTCGGGCAAGCCCGGCGTGTTCGGCCGTATTGACGCCGGCGCACGCACCACCGTCGGCATCTACTTCATGTACGACGTCAAGCAGTTCGTGCCCGAGGAGTGGAGTTCGCCCCCGCTGGAAGGCCGGCTGGTAAAAAAGGAAGGGCTCGGCACCGTCTGCATGGGCCGCGGCGCCGTCAATCAGAAGGGCCCGGAGAACTCCTTCCTCAGCGCCCTGATGGCGTTCAAGGCGGCCGGCAAGAAACTGCCCGTCAACCTCGTGCTGGTGTGCGAGGGCGAAGAGGAAATCGGCTCGCCGCACTTCCACGAAGTGGTGATGAACCCCGAGGTGCTCGCCGAGCTGAAAAAGTGTATCGGTGTGTTCATGCCGGAAGCCGGTCAGGACCGCGATGGCACCGTGCAGGTCTCACTGGGCGCCAAGGGCGTGGTGGAGCTCGAGCTGGTGTCCAGCGGCGAGAAGTGGGGTCGCGGCCCGAAGCACGATGTGCACTCGAGCCTCGAGGCCGCGGTCGACTCACCGTCCTGGCATCTGGTGCAGGCACTCAACACGCTGATCGAGACGGACGGGCACACCCCGGCGGTCGAGGGATTCTTTGCGCGTGCCAAGCCGCTCAGCGCTGCACAGAAGAAGATGATCGAGGAATTCGCTGCCCAGTCATCGGAAGCGAGCGTCAAACAGTCACTCGGCGTCGAGCACTGGGTGCGCGACACCGGCTGGGTGGAGTCGCGCATGCTGCTCGAGTCGCAGCCGACGATCAACATCGAAGGGCTCGTGGGCGGCTACACCGGACCGGGCGGCAAGACCGTGCTGCCTCACCGCGCGGTGGCCAAGATCGACATGCGCCTGGTTCCCGACATGACCGCGGCCGACACCCTGGCGAAGCTCAAGGCGCATCTCGCCAAGCATGGCTTCGGTGACATCGAGGTCAACATGAGCGGCGGCTACGACCCGACGCAGACCGACGCCAACAGCCGCCTGATCCAGACCCAGCTTGCCACCTACCGCAAGCTCGGCGCGGACCCCTTGTTATGGCCGCGTTCGGCCGGCTCCTGGCCGGGATACCTGTTCACGGGTGCACCGCTCAGTCTGCCGGCCGGGCACTTCGGCATGGGCCACGGCACCGGCGCCCACGCACCGGATGAGTATTACCTCATCGAGTCGAGCCATCCCAAGTTGCAGGGACTCGACGGCGCGGTCGGCTCGTTTGTCGAGTACCTCTACGCGCTCGGCTGAGGCGCGGCCGCACGCAGTTCCGGTCGCATGATGAAGTGATGCCGGCTGAGCAGGTTGACGCCGGCAACGACCTCGGCGCCGCGATCGTGGTCGTTGCGCAGTCGCAGCCGAGCGGCGATCAGCAGCACGTGGATCTGCATCTCCACCCGGGCGAAGAACTCGCCGATGCAGTTACGCGGGCCGGCGCCGAACGGGCACATCGCCAGACGTGGCTGCGCCGGATCTTCGCCGCCGAAGCGCTCCGGATCGAAGCGCTCCGGCTCGGGCCACAGTCGCGGATGGCGCTGCAGCAGGTACGGTGAGATGTAGATCTCAGTGCCCACCGGCACCGCGTACTCGCCGAGCTGGTCGGCACCGATGGCCTTGCGCGTCATCAGCCACAACGGCGGATAGGAGCGCAGCGCCTCCTCGATCACCTGGCGCGTGTAGGTGAAGCGCGGCAACTGCTCGAACAGCGGCCCGTCAGGCCCGAGCAGCCGCTGCACCTCCGCCACCAGGCGCGCCTCGACCTGCGGGTAGCGCGCGAGCAGGTACCAGATCCAGTTGAGCACGCTGGCGGTGGTCTCGTGGCCGGCGATCACCAGGGTGAGTGCCTCGCGTGCCAGCTGCGCGTCCGCCATCGGCTTGCCGTCCTCGCGCTCGCGTGACTGCATCATCATGCCGAGAATGTCGTCCTCGTCGCGCCCGGCGGCGCGCCGCTCAGTGGCGATCTCCACGATGATGCGCGTCAGCGCCTTGCAGGTCTGCGCGAACTCGAGGTTGCGCGATTCTTCGGCAATGATCTGGAAATGCTCGGCAACCTTGCCGTAGTCAGCGCCGAAGATGGCGAGCAGCGTTACCTCGAGCACGGTGTTGCTGACATCGGCGGTCACGTCGACGCTCGCGCCGCGCTGCGCAGCCTGCAGCCAGCGCTCGAGTAACGCCTGATTCGGTTTGACGAAGGTGTCGCGCAGCGCGCCCACTGCCTCGCGGCGGAAGGCCGGCTGGATCATGCGTCGCTGCTTGACCCACAGCGGCCCGTTGCTGGAGATGAGTCCGCTGCCGAGGCTGAGCGCGATGCGCTTGACCGCCTGACCCTTGCGCAGAAAGTTCTGCCAGTTGCGCAGCAGCACGTGCTCGGCGAAGGCAGGATCGTTGATGACGTAGACGTCGCTGCCGTAGATCCGCGCCTTGTAGATGTCGCCGTAGCGCTCGAAATTGCGCTGCATCCACTCGAGCAGGTCTTCACTGGTGTCGTAAGGCTGCGCCGGTCCCGGTGGGATCCGGGCAGCCGCGGTTGTTGACGTTGTCATAATTCCCTGTGGCGCACGCCCGCTCCCCGGTGCAAGGTGCGCGGCCATTATACGTCCCAGCGGCAGCGCTTCTGTGGACCCGCGCCACACTGCCGCAGGCACTGAGTCGTGGTCGGACTATCGGCGCAGACTGTGGCACTCTTCGCCCCGGGCCTGCCCGCGTGGCCGCGCGTGCGTCCGCGGCGCCGCCGCAGGCCGCGGCCCCATACCAGGCAGCGAATTTGAGCGCATGACTTCAGTCTCGCCGGAACCGACCATCGACCGCGCCGTGTGCGTCTACTGCGCCTCCAGCCGCAGCTCGCATCCGGACTACCGCCAGGCGGCGCACCGCCTGGGCGAGGTGCTCGCAGGTGCAGGCATTGGCATCGTCTATGGAGGTGGCGCCGTCGGCTCGATGGGTGCACTTGCCGATGGCGCGCTCGGCGCCGGCGGGCGCGTGGTGGGCGTGCTGCCGCGCTTCATGGCGGACCTCGAGTGGGGACACGCGGGACTGACCGAACTGCAGCTGGTTGAGGATTTGCGCACGCGCAAGCATCTCATGCTGACGCTATCCTCGGCGGCGATCGCGCTGCCGGGAGGCTCCGGCACACTGGAAGAGTTGCTCGAGGCGATCACGCTCAAGCGGCTCGGGCTGTATCTCAACCCCATCGTGCTGGTGAATACCCGCGGTTTCTTCCAGCCGTTGCAGGAACTGCTGACCCACGCAGTGGACGAGCACTTCATGGATCGTCGTCATCTGCTCATGTGGCAGATGGTGGCGACTCCAGAAGAGGTGCCCGCCGCCCTCGCCAGCGCGCCGGCCTGGAGTGCGCAGGCGCGCAACTTCGCGGCCGTCTGAAGCCCCGAGAGCGCTAGGCGCGTGCCGCGAGGCTGTTAGATCGAATGTCAGTTTGCGCAGCCGGCGCGAGCCTGATCTGGCCGCCGCCCGCATCTGCACCCTGACCGCGTCGGCAGTGACGGCGATAGCACCGTTCACCGCGCCCACCCCACGGTTGATCGCTCACTGGTCGCCTGCGCGCTGCGAACCGTGAAACGTTAACAGACTTTAATCATTCGTCCACGCTGGGAGAAACCGGCCTGCTCTAAGGTCGCTGGCCATATGCAGCTGCGACAGCACCTCGCGCCGTTGACTCGCCCGCGCTCGCGGCGCAGTGCCTGCCTGCGGCTGCTGCCCGCCGGGGTAGCCCTGCTGCTCGGCGCCTGCAATCTCGGCCCTTATTACCACAAGCCGGACGTGCCGCCGCCGCTCAGCTGGGCGACGCCCCCGCGGGCGGACGCGTCGCAATGGCCTGCGAGCGATTGGTGGCACGGCTTCAATTCCGCCGACCTCGATGCGCTCATCGCCGAGGCGCAGGCGGCCAACGACGATCTGCGCGCGGCGATCGCCCGCGTTCACCAGGCGGACGCGCAGCGGCGCATCGCCGGCGCACCGCTGCTGCCCGCTCTCAACCTCGACGCCAGCGCGACGCGCGCCCGGGCACCCGAGCTCGGGGTGGGCTACATCACCTCGAATGACTTTTATCCGCTCTTGTCCGCCAGTTACGAACTCGACTTCTGGGGCAAGAACCGCGCCGCCTTCGCCAATGCGTCCGCACTCGCCCGCGCCAGCCGCTACGATCGCACGACGGTTGAACTGTCGGTGATGGCGGGCGTTGCCGGTACTTACTTCGAGGTGCTCGAGCTGCGCGACCGCCTGGCGATCGCCCGCGACAACCTCGCCAACGCCAGCAAGGTGCTGCATGGATTGCAGCTCGAGGAGACTGCAGGGATCGCCACCGGTCTCGACGTTGCCCAACAGCAGACGGTGGTCGCCACCGTGAATGCAACGATTCCGCCGCTGCAGGAACAGCTGCGCCAGACGCTCGATGCGCTCGCGATTCTGATCGGCAGCACTCCGGAGGGTGTCGACATATCGCACGGCAGCCTCGATGCGGTCGGCCAGCCGCTGGTGCGCCCGGGCCTGCCCTCGGAGCTGTTGGCGCGTCGCCCGGACGTGGCTGAGGCGGAAGCACAGCTGATGGCCGCCAACGCCAACATCCAGGTGGCGCGCGCGAGTTTCTTTCCCAGTATCCAGCTCACCGCCAGCGGCGGTTACGAAAGCAGCGCGCTGTCCGGATTGCTGACACCCGCCAATCGCGTATGGTCACTGGGGGCCGGCGTCACTCAGCCGATTTTCCAGGGCGGTGCGCTGGTCGGCCAGTATCAGTTGGCCAAGGGCCACTACGAAGAGCTGCTAGCCGACTATCACAAGGCGGTGATCTCCGCCTTCGCCAACGTGGAGGATTCGCTGGTGGCGCTCGAACAGAGCGCCCAGCTTATCGAGCGGCAGCAGCAGGCCACCACGGCTGCGCAGCGCGCCTACGACTTCGCCCAGGCACAGATGCGTGCCGGCACTATCAGCGTTCTGACGCTATTGAATACGGAGACGGCCTTGTTCAGCGCCCGGGACGCCCTTGCGCAGGCGAAATATGCGCACCTTCAGGCACTGGTCTCGCTGTACCAGTCATTGGGCGGCGGCTGGCAGCTGGAGGACAAGACTCCATGACCACCGCGACGCTCGCAAGCAAGCGGCGCTGGCTCGGCGCCGCTGCCCTGCTGCTGCTCGTCCTCATCGGCTGGCACTGGCTCGGCAAGAAGGCAGCGCCCGCTCCCAAGCAGCCGCCGGCCATCCCGGTTGACGTGGCCACGGTGCAGCGCGCGGACGTGCCCGTGTACCTCGAGGGGCTCGGCACGGTGCAGGCCTTCTACACGGTCACCGTGACGGCGCGCGTTGACGGGCAGATCGACAAGGTGGCCTTCAAGGAAGGCCAGGACGTGAAGAAGGGCGGACTGCTGGTGCAGATCGATCCACGTCCCTACCAGGCCGCGCTCGGAGTGGCGATCGCCACGCGCGACAAGGACCGCGCCCAGCTCGAGAACGCGCACCGCGACATGGAACGCTACACCATCCTCGCGCCCGAGGATCTGGCGAGCAAGCAGACCGTCGACACGCAGAAAGCGCTGATCGCGCAGCTGAACGCACAGCTGAAGGGTGACGATGCGGCGATTGACAACGCGCGCACGCAGCTCGACTACACCACCATCACCTCGCCGATCGACGGCCGCACCGGTATCCGCCTGGTGGACCCGGGCAACATCGTGCACGCCAGCGACACCACCGGCATGGTCGTGGTGACGCAGCTCGAGCCGATCTCGGTGATCTTTACGCTGCCGGAGGAATCTCTCGGGCAACTGAGCACCGCACTGCAGCGCGGCGAGGTGAGCGCGGCGGCGCTGTCGCGCGACGGCAAACAGGTGTTCGACACCGGCAGCGTGGCCCTCATCGACAACGAGATCGACCAGACCACCGGTACCATCCGCGTGAAAGCGACTCTGCCCAACAAGGAGCGCAAGCTGTGGCCCGGTGAGTTCGTCACCATGCGGGTGCTGACACAGACGCGGCAGCAGGTACTCACCATTCCGGTGAGCGCGTTGCAGCGCGGGCCCGACGGCCTGTTTACCTACTTGGTGCATCCCGACTCCACCATCAGCGTGGCGCAGCTCACCGTCGGCGAGCAGCAGGGCGGCGTCGCGGTGATCGAGCAGGGTCTGAAGCAAGGCGATCAGGTGGTGGCGAGCAATCAGTATCGCCTGCAGCCCGGCAGCCGCATCAAGGCCAATGGCGCGGCCCCCGCCGTCGCCAGATCCGGCGAGGGCGGCACGGAGCCGGCGCCGTGAATCTTTCCAAGCCCTTCATCGAGCGGCCGGTCGCCACCACGCTGTTGATGGCGGGGCTGTTTCTGATCGGCCTGGCCGCATTTCCGTTCCTGCCGGTGGCACCGCTGCCGCAGATCGACTTCCCCACCATCCTGGTGAGCGCGAGTCTGCCGGGAGGGAGCCCGGAGATCATGGCCTCCTCGGTGGCGCAGCCGCTCGAGACGCAGTTTGCGCAGATCTCCGGCGTCTCGCAGATGACCTCGACCAGCGTGCTCGGCAGCACGCAGATCACCCTGCAGTTCAACCTCGATCGCAACATCGACGCCGCGGCGCAGGACGTGCAGGCAGGCATCGACGCCGCCGGCGGCCAGCTGCCCAAGAACCTGCCGACCCCACCGTCCTACCGCAAGGTGAATCCGGCGGACTCGGCGATCCTGATCCTGGCCGTGCACTCCGACGTCATGCCGGTCACGGCGGTGGACGATTACGCCGAGACGGTCATCGCGCAGCAGCTGTCGCAGCTGCCGGGCATCGCCCAGGTCTCGGTGGGCGGCCAGCAGAAGCCGGCCGTGCGCGTGCAGATCGACCCGCAGAAGCTCGCCGCCGTCGGGCTGCAGCTCGAGGACGTGGCCAACCTCATCACCACGGCGACGGTCGATTCGCCGCAGGGGGCGATCACCGGCAGCAGCCAGAATTTCACCATCTATGACAACGACCAGCTGCTGAAGGCAGCGCCATGGAACGACGTAGTCGTCGCCTACCGCAACGGCGCGCCGATCCGCATCAGGGACATCGGCGTCGCCGTCGACGGCCCCGAAAACACGCAGATCCGCGGCTGGCAGAACGGCAAACTCGGCATCCTGCTGCTGGTGTACAAGCAGCCGGGCACGAACGTCATCGACGCGGTGAACAACATCAAGACGGCGTTACCGCACGTCATGACCTCGGTGCCGCCGTCACTGAAGGTGGACCAGGTCATCGACCGCACGACCACCATCTCCGCCTCGGTCAAGGACGTCGAGTTTTCGCTGCTGCTGGCGATCGTGCTGGTGGTGCTGGTCATCTTCCTGTTCCTGCGCAGTTTCTGGGCGACCGCGATTCCCGGCGTCACCGTACCGCTGTCGCTGCTCGGCACCGCGGCGCTCATGTACGTCCTCGGCTACAGCCTCGACAACCTGTCGCTCATGGGCCTGACCATCGCGGTCGGCTTCGTGGTCGATGACGCCATCGTCATGCTGGAGAACATCTATCGTCACATCGAGGACGGCCTGCCGCCGTTCGAGGCTGCGATCAAGGGCGCCGGCGAGATCGGCTTCACCATTTTGTCCATCAGCATCTCGCTGGTGGCGGTATTCATCCCGCTGCTGCTGATGAGCGGCATCGTCGGCCGACTGTTCCGCGAGTTCGCGATTACCGTCACCATGACGATCGCGGTCTCGGCGGTGGTCGCCCTGACGCTGTCGCCGATGATGTGCTCGCTGTTCCTGCGCGATGAGCGACATGCCGCGCACGGCCGCTTCTACCTGACGCTGGAGCGCGGCTTCCAGTGGCTGATCGAGCAGTACACGCGCGGTCTCGACTTCGTGCTGCGCCATCAGCGCACCACCCTGCTCACCTTCCTGCTGACGGTGGCGCTGGCGGTGGTCCTGTATGTCATCGAGCCCAAAGGCTTTTTCCCGCAGCAGGACACCGGCATCATCGCCGGGCTGACCGATGCGCCGCAGGACGTGTCCTTCGACGAGATGGTGCGGCTGCAGCACCGCATCATGGACATCGTCTCCAAGGATCCGGCGGTCGAGAGCTGGGCGGCGTTCGTCGGCGGCGGCCGGCCGCTGAACAACGGCTTCGTGGTGCTGGGTCTGAAACCGCGCGACCAGCGCGATGTCACCGCCGATCAGGTGATCGAGCGGCTGCGCAAGAAGATCGGCACGGTGCCCGGCGGGACGCTGTTCCTGCAGGCGGCGCAGGACCTGAACGTGGGCGGACGGCTGTCGCGTACTCAATACCAGTACACGCTGCAGGATTCCAACCTCGATGAGCTGAACGAATGGGCGCCGAAGCTGCTGGAGCAACTGAAGAAGCTGCCGCAGCTGCGCGACGTCGCCTCCGACCAGCAGAACAGCAGCACCAAGCTCGCGCTGGTCATCGACCGCGACCAGGCGGCGCGCTTCGGTATCCAGCCGGCGCTCATCGACAACACGCTCTACGATGCCTTCGGACAGCGCGAGGTCACCCAGTACTTCACCCAGCTGAACAGCTATCACGTGGTGCTGGAGGTATCGCCGTCACTGCTCGGCGACCCGGACACGCTGCACAAGATCTACATCAAGTCGCCGCTCACCAATCAGATGGTGCCGCTGTCGATCTTCACCAAGTTCGACACCGGCCACACCAGTTATCTGTCGATCAATCACCAGGGGCAGTTTCCGGCCGTCACCCTCTCCTTCAACCTGGCACCCGGCATCGCGCTCGGCGATGCCGTGACCGCGATCCAGAAAGTCGCAGCCTCGATCCACATGCCCGACTCGATCCAGGGGACCTTCCAGGGCACGGCGCAGGCGTTCCAGGCCTCGCTCAAGACCGCGCCCTATCTGATCCTGGCGGCGCTGCTGGCGGTGTACATCATCCTGGGTGTGCTGTACGAGAGTTACATCCATCCGCTCACCATTCTGTCGACGCTGCCCTCGGCCGGCGTCGGCGCGTTGCTGATGCTGATGCTGTTCCATTTCGATCTGTCGGTGGTCGGGCTGATCGGCATCATCCTG
>DATHMN010000016.1:0-5901 GCA_035487135.1 Steroidobacteraceae bacterium
GCGCAGCAGCTCGAGCTGCAGCCGCCCGAGATCCCCGAAGGGGTCGTCCTTGTACATGCCGATCTCGGCTGCGAAATACTCGGCATAGAGCGCCCAGCCTTCAGCGTATGCCGTGTACAGCGTCTGCTGGCGGATGAGCGGCAGGTTCTTCAGCCCCTGCGCGGTGGAGATCTGGAAGTGATGGCCGGGAATGCCCTCGTGGTAGGCGAGCGTCTTCATCCCCCAGGTCGGCATTTCGGCGAGGTCGCGCAGGTTCGCGAAGAACATGCCGGGCCGTGATCCGTCCATGGCCGCCGGCTGGTAGTAGCCGCCGGAGGTGCCTTTTTCCTGGCCGGCGGGCACGCGCTCGACCGTGAGGTGTGTCTTGGGTACCGAGCGGAAGTACTCCGGCATGCGCGCGCTGACCTCGTCGAGGATCTGCTGGTAGCGCGCGAGCATCTGTCGGCGCCCCTCGTCGCTGGTCGGCAGCAGAAAGCGCGGATCCTTGCGCAGCGCGGTCATGCGCTCGCCGACGCTGCCCGCGCTCAAGCCCTGCGCCTGCAGCAAGGTATCCATCTCGGCGCTGATGCGCGCGACTTCGCTCAGGCCCAGCTGGTGCACTTTGTCGGGGGAGTAGTCGGTGGTCGTCATCTGCTTGAGCGACTCGGCGTAGAAGGCAGCGCCGTCGGGCAAGCGGCCGACGCCCGCAGTCTGCGGGGCGGCGGCGGGTTTGAGTGCCTCGAGAGCCGCGCTCATGCGGGCGTAGGCCGGATACACCTGGGAGCTGACTGCTGCGACCGCCTGCTGCGCGAGCGCCTGCTTGCGCGCCGCATCGAGCCCCTTCACCTTGTCCATGCGCGCCACGAAGCTGGCCACCAGCTCGTTGCCCTGCGGCGCTGCGGCCACGGTGTCGTGAATGACGATCAGTGAGCGCTCGAGCAGTGCCGGCGGCAGCACCACGCCCTGCGTCGCCTGCCACTGCATCTGTGTGGTCGCACCGTCGAGCTTCACGCCCATGGCCGTGAGGCGCGCGACGTAGTTGCGCGCCGTCTTGTCGTTACTGACTATGTGGGTGGTCTCCATGAAGCTCGGCAGCTGCACCTCGATGCCGAACATCGGGCTGATCGGGTACAGCCCTTCCGAGCTCAGCCAGCCGAAGCGCTGGAACGCGAGGCCGGTTTCGTACTGGTCGACCAGGATGTCGTAGGTGATCTGGTCCTGGCGGCCGAGGCTGGCGCGGTCGAATTCGCGCACCTCGTGCAGAAAGGTGGCGAGCTGCGCGTAGTCGGCGTCGCGCTTCTTCAGGTCGCAGGGCGCCAGCTTGTCGGAGTGGTGATCGAAGATCGTGCCGTCGGCGAGTCCGACGGCGGTGAACAACTCCGGGTTGCGCACCAGGAACTCCAGCGCCTGCCGGTTCGCCAGCATGTTGATGCTGAAGGGCTTGCCCCAGACGATGCGGTAGCCCGCCCAGGCGAGCACCGCCACCAGGGCGAGCGCTGCCCAGCCGACGATGCGCCGCGTGCTCACCGCAGCGCCCTCACTGGCTGAGGTTGCTGGTGCGACGGATGAAATCGGCGACGTTGTCGTGCAGTTGCTTCAGTGACGCGTCCTTGGCGTAAACCATGTGCCCGGACTCGTAGAAGCGGAACTCGATGTTGCTCTGCAGGCTCTGCGGGATCGGCAGGTGATGCATCTCGTAGACGCCCTGGTAGAACGGCGTCGCCAGGTCGAAGTAGCCCGCGTTCAGCTGGATTTTGAGGTTGGGGTTGAGCTTCATCGCGTTCGCCAGGTCGGGCATGACGTTGGTGCCCTGGCGCGGTGAGAACGGCAGGCCAGCCTGGCCGGGCAGCTGGTGGGCGAAGTTCCAGGTGCGGAACGTGGAGATACTCGGCTTGAACGCCGTATCCGCGCCGTAGTGCAGCTCCTTGCGCGCGTAGTCGTTGAACGCCGTAACGTAGGCCGAGCCGAGCGCGGAGGCCTGCGGATCGTAGTCAGCGCGCTGACTGAGCGGATCGATGTCGGGACCCGAGAAGCGCGAGTCGAGGCGACCGGTGGTGAGCGAGCCGTCGGCCTGCAGCGTCTGGCGAAACTCGCCGCCGTCGATGCGCAGGTCGGCCCGCAGGATGTAGTCGACCGGCAGGCCGGTGTACTCGTGCAGCTTGGCGGCGACGGCCGCGCGCTCACCGGCGGGCAGGTCCGATCCGGCGGCGAGCGCGCGCGCGTAGTCACCCATCGCGAACTGCTCCACCTCGGCGAGCAGCGCCTCGAGGTTCGGGTGTTCGCCCGGCAGCTTGTGGTGGTACCAGGCAGTGGCGGCGTAGGTCGGCAGCGACGTCTGGTAGGGCACGTCGATGCCCGGATTGTTGGTGGGCCGGTCGGGGCTCAGGTCGAAGTTGAGAATCTGCGATAGCAGGATGACGCCGTTAAGGTCGATGAGGCGATCTGCCTTGAGCTCATTCACCACCACCGCCGAGCGTGGTGTGCCGTAGCTCTCGCCGAACAGGTACTTCGGCGAGTTCCAGCGCCCGTACTTGCCGAGGAATTGCGTGATGAACTCGCTGAACGCGTAGGCATCCTGGTCGACGCCGAAGAACGCCTTCTCCTTGTCCTTGCCGGCGATGCGGCTGAAGCCGGTTCCCGGCGCATCGATGAATACCAGGTCGGTGGCATCGAGAAGGCTCGAGCCGTTGTTGACCAGCGAGTAAGGTGCCGCCGGGGTCGGCGCGTCGGTGGCCGTGACGATGCGGCGCGGTCCGAAAGCGCCCAGGTGCAGCCACATGGTCGAGGATCCCGGCCCGCCGTTGTAGAAGAAGGTGATCGGCCGTGGGCCAGCGCCGCTCTTGAAGTAGGCGACGTAGAACATGGAGGCTTCGGCCGTCGGATTCCTGGCCTCCGGGCTCTCCTCGGCGCCCGGCGCCGGTGGTTTCTCGTTGGGATCGCGCGCTACATCGTCCCAGCCGCGGGGATGGACGATGAGCGTGCCGGCGATCGCCTGGTAGGTGAGCGCGCGGCCGCCGATGGTGACGCTGCTGTTGCTGGTGACCGCCTCCGCCTTGAACGGCTCGAACCTGTGGTCGGGCTTTGCTCCTTCACCTTCGGCTTTGCGCTCGGCGCCCGGCGCTGCGGCGGGATCGGTCGCCGCGCCCGCATACGTGGCCAGCAGCAGGCTCGGAACGAACAGTGCCAACGCTGCGAGGTACGAGGTGGGTTTGCTGCGAGTCATGAGCTTGTCCTTGAAAAAACGCCGCCGCCGGAGGTGCGCAAGTCTAGCCGACCTCCGCGCTGAAGGGTGAGTGCGCGCAACCACCGGGCGTTGGGTCTGGCGCCTGTTGGACGCCGGCGCACCGCGCGCAGTATCGTCATGGCCGGAGAGTGCCAATGCCCGGCTTTGGAATTCGCGTTTATGCTCTGGGCGCCATCGCGCTCGGCCTGGTGGGCTTGGCATGGGATGACTTCGCGCTGGTGTGGCAACCGGTGCCGCAGGGGATTGCGGCACGCGCGCTGCTCGCGTGGTTGTTTGCCGCGGCGCTGACGGCGGGGGGCATCGCCACAGTCTGGCGGAGTACGGCCGAATGGGGCAGCGCCGCGCTGGCGATACTGTTCAGCGTCGCGGTGTTGTTGCATGTGCCGCGGGTCATCCATCATCCACAGGTGCTCAGCGCCTGGAGCGGGCTCGCCGAGCAGCTGGCGCTCGCCGCTGCCGGGCTGATCGCGTACGCCTCGCAGGGGGAGGCGGCCGCGCCAGGGCACGCCTACCCGCGCAGCGCGCTCGTCGTCTTCGGGCTTTGCGTGCTGGTGTTCGGCGCGGCGCATTTCGCCTATCTCGAGGAGACCGCGGACATGGTGCCGCGCTGGCTGCCGGCCGCCCCCACCTTCTGGTCGGCGGCGACCGGAGCGGCGCACCTGGCGGCGGGTGCGGCGATTGTGACCGGTGTGCAGGCGCGTCTCGCCGCGATTCTGCTGACGCTGATGTACGCGCTCTTCGGGGTGCTGGTGCACGCGCCGCTGCTGCTCGCCGACCCGCACAGCCACCTGAACTGGGTCATGAACGGCATGAACCTGTCCCTGACCGGCGCGGCCTGGGTGGTGGCCGACAGCCTCGCACCGGCACCCGCGGCGCACGCGAGCGGGCGGCCGTGAACCGCGCAGCCCGCGTCCTCGTTACGGGCGCCTCCGGTGGCATCGGCGCGGCGATCTGCCGGGTACTCGCGGCGCGCGGCGTGACGCTGATCCTGCACTACCGCAACGACCGCAGCGCGGTCGAGAGCACGCGGCGCGCGCTCGGCGGTGAAGGCCACAGCATCGTGCAGGCGGATCTCACCGATGCGCAGTCGATCGCGCGGCTGTGGCAGCAGGCCGCCGACGGCGGGCGCATCGATGCGCTGGTTAACAACGCCGGCATTTTCCCCAATCATCCACCGCTCACAACCGCGTACGGCGAGTGGACGGCCGCGTGGGAACGAACGCTGGCCACCAATCTCTTCGCCCCGGCGCACCTGTCGTGGTGCGCGGCGCAGTCGATGGCGCAGCACGGCGGCGGCCGCATCGTCAATGTTTCCTCGCGCGGCGCCTTCCGCGGCGAGCCCGGCGCGCCGGCTTACGCGGCGAGCAAGGCGGGCCTGAATGCGCTCAGCCAGTCACTCGCCAGGGCGCTGGCACCGCGCGCGGTGTACGTGTTCGTGGTCGCCCCGGGGTGGGTGGCGACGGCGCGCGTGGCCGGCGCGGTGAGCGATCCTGCGGTGCTGGCCGATCAGCCGCTCGGCCGCGTCGCCACCCCCGACGAGGTGGCCCAGGTCGTGAGCTACTGCGCGCTCGATGCACCCGCGAGCATGACCGGTGCGATCGTCGACGTGAACGGCGCCTCGTATCTGCGATCCTAGCCTCAGCCGCCGCCGTCGAGCATCTTCTTGAGATTATCCAGCCCGCCGCGATAGACGCCGGTCACCAGCTTGATCACCCCGGCGTCGCTCTCGGCTTCCGGAGGATTGTCGGCAGCGTTCTTGCGCCTGAAGGTGCCGCTCCAGGCCACCACCGTCATGCCGTTACTGAGGGCGTGCACGGCGATCCGTGACTCGTAATCGGTGATCGGCAGCGGCGATGCGACGATGCGGTAGTGATAGGAGTGGCCGGCTTCGTCGTAGGCGGTCAGTCGTTCCACGATGACCGGGCCGTCCTTGATGGTGAGCTTGCGCATCGCACCGACCTTGCCGTTGCTGCCCTTGGTGAGCTGGTCGCTGGCAAATCCCGGGTGCCATTTGGCCAGGCCGTCGAAGTCCTTGACCGCCGCCCATGCCTGGTCGACGGACGCCTTGACCTGGACGGTCTCGACGACGTGCAGTCTCCCCGGCGGGTCGGCGCAGGCCGTACCCGTGACCAGCGCTCCTAAGGTAAACAGAGTCAGTGTTAGTCTCATGGTGATGGCTCCCCGCCCACGGTCTGGGCCACAAGCTTAGCGCCACGCGCCCGCCGTCGCTACGTGGGCGCGCCCGGGTACAGCGTGACGGTGGCGAACCACAGCGCCTGCCAGCGTTGGGCCTTCTCGCCGGCGCTCAGTGTCTGCGGCGATACCTGCCGTGGCGCGCCGAAGCAGGCGCGCTCAGCGAGCGCCTGCACGTTGACGACGCCGTACAGGCGCCCGGCGCCGCGATACACGGCGCCGACCAGCACCCCGCAGCTCCTGCACAGCAGCAGCTCGGCAAGGCCGCTCCCCTGGCGGTAACGCGCCGCCTGGCGCTCGTCCGCAATGTGGATGTCGAGCGAGCCGTGCGGATCGGAGACATAACAGGCGGCGTGCTTGCGGCAGAAGTCGCAGTCGCAGGCACGCGGCTCCCAGTCGGCGGGCGGACGCGTCAGCCGCGCCGTGAGGCGGATGTTGCCGCAGTGACAGCCGCCGCTCAGCTCGTGCATGCGTCCGTTCCCCGT
>DATHMN010000017.1:0-2986 GCA_035487135.1 Steroidobacteraceae bacterium
GGTGATCCGCGGATCCAGTTGACGCAGACTCCCGGCGGCCGCGTTGCGGGGATTGACGAATATCTTCTCGCCGCGTGCCTGCGCCTGCTCGTTCATCAGCCTGAACCCGTCGATAGGCATGAACACCTCGCCGCGTACCTCGATGACGTCCGGCGGCGAGCCACGCAGCGACAACGGCACGCCGCGAATCGTGCGCACATTGGCCGTGACGTTCTCGCCGTGGACGCCATCGCCGCGGGTGGCTGCGCGCTGCAAGGTTCCGTGCCGATACACCAGCGACACCGCCAGGCCATCGAGCTTCGGTTCGGCCGAGTAGCTGATGTCAGCGTCCGTTTTCAGTCGTTCGTGGATGCGCCGATCGAAATCGCGAACTTCCTGCTCAGTAAATCCATTGTCCAGCGACAACATCGGGACGGCGTGCTCGATCACCCCGAACTCCGCGACGGCCGTGCCACCGACGCGCTGCGTCGGAGAATCCGGCGACACCAGTTCGGGGTGCGCCGCCTCCAGATCCCGCAGCTCCCGCATCAAGCCGTCGTACACGGAATCGTCGACGCTGGGATCGTCCAGCACGTAATAGCGGTGGTCATGCGCGGCGAGCTGCTCGCGCAGCGCCGCAGCGCGCGTGCGCAGCTCGCTAAGCTTGGGGCGGCGCGCGGACCCGCGCGTCATATCTGGGTCGCGGCCGAGCTGCGCATGACGGCGGTCCGCGAGGGTGTCAACGGCTCCCCGTGCTCGTCCTGCAGCGCGCCGTGCAGTCGCTGGCACAGCAGCTGCGCACTGGCCAGCAATTCATTGACAGCGTCGGGTCCCGGCAGCGGCCCGGGCAGCACCGTAAACAGATTCAGGCCACTGTAGCGCTGCATGTCGATCGAGTGGGCATCGAAGGTGCCCGGCTTGGTCAAGCTGGCGATGCTCAGCAGCGCCCGTCCATCGGGCGCCGGCTTGTGAAAAATGGAGAACTTGCCCAGCACGAAGCCGTCGGCCGCCAGCGCCTGACGCACCGCGCGGCCGGAGAACCTTTCCCCGGCACTGACCAGCCGCACCGCGATCACCTGACTGGCGTCAACCGCTGGCCAATCCACGAGCGGCGTCGGCGCTGGCTCGGACTCGGACTCGCGGACACTAACCGGTGCAGCAACGGACTCGGTGATGGTCACGGCCTCTGGCACAGGCACCGGTTCCGCCTCCACCGGCGGCTGTGCTGCCACCTCAGGCTCCGGCGCGGGCGCAGGCGCGGGTTCAACAGACTCGGCGATATCGGAGATCGGCGGGTCCGGAATCTGGCTCGCGCCCAATTCGTCGAGCAGTCCCTCCATGTCGTCGGTTTCCGGGGGCGTCACAGCGGCCTCAGCCCGGGCCTCCAATGCGGCAAAATCGGCCGGCTCGAATTCGACGACCGGCAGATCCGCCTCCGGGTCACGGGCGCTCATCCGCGGCAATTCCAGGTCGCGGTCGGACTCGCGGCTGCGGCTCATCGGGGAGGGTGCCCGGTCCGGGGCTTCGGGTGCCGGACGTTGCAGGTCGCTGCCACGCACCTGACGGGACCGGCGCAATTCCCACCAGGCAAGGCCGGCCAGGAAGACCAGGCCCACTATCAACAATGTCAGGCGCAACTGCGGCATGCAGGGGATTCTATAGCAACCTTACACGGCCGCTAGGCGTACCGCCTCTTCGACGTCCACGGCGACCAGTCGTGAAACGCCCGGCTCGGTCATCGTCACGCCGATCAGCTGCGACGCCAACTCCATGGTCGTCTTGTTGTGCGTGATGAAGATGAACTGCACGCGCTCGGACATCTCCCTGACGATCTCGCAGAAGCGGCCGACGTTCTCATCATCCAGCGGGGCGTCCACCTCATCCAGCAGACAGAACGGCGCGGGATTGAGATCAAATATCGAGAACACCAGCGCCACAGCGGTCAACGCCTTCTCCCCGCCGGACAGCAGGTGGATGGTGCTGTTGCGCTTGCCTGGCGGGCGCGCCATCACGGCTACGCCGGCTGCGAGGATGTCATCGCCCACCAGTTCGAGATAGGCGTGACCGCCACCGAACAGGCGGGGGAACTTCTCCTTCAGGCCGGCATTGACCCGCTCGAACGTCTCCTCGAACCGCGTGCGCGTTTCCTTGTCGATCTTGCGCATCGCCTCATCGAGAGTGGCCAGCGCATCGGTCAGATCCGCATGTTGGCGATCCAGGTATTCCTTGCGCTCGCTCTGCTCCTTGAGCTCGTCGATCGCGGCGAGATTGACCTGGCCCAGGCGCGCGACTTCAGCGCGGATCTCATTGAGCTTCTCGTCCCATGCGGCCACGGTGGCGTCTTCGGCCAGGCCCTGGATGATTTCCGCCAATTCGTACTGCGTGGCTGCGAACTGCTCGACGAGGGCCTCGCGGCGCACGCGGCTTTCCTGCGCCGCGAGGCGTGCCTGCTCGATGGCGTCGCGCGATTCGGCCACCCGCGCCTCCGCCGCGCTGCGTCGCTGCTCCAGATCCCGCACCTGCGACTCCGCGTCCTCCAGGGAACGGCGCGCGGCGGCAAGCTCGGTCTCCACTTCCAGGCGCTGGGACAGCAGCGCATCCAGCCGTGACTGCAGTTCGGTGATCGGCGTATCGCCGCTGGCCAGTTCCGCCTCCAGCGCCGCGCAGCGCTGCACCAGTTGCGCACGCTGGTCGGCCATGCGCGCCAGACCGGTCGCCACGGAGGTTTCCTGTGAGCGGCGCGCTTCGCTGCGGATCATCAGGTCACGCGCCGCCAGCTGTGCCGCCTGCGCCCGCTGCCGGGCGCTCGTGACGGCTTCGAGCCGTTGCTCGCGTTCGGCTTCAAGTTGCGGACGTCGCGACTCCAACTGCGCCAGCTGCGACTGACTTAGCGTCTGCGCCGCGCGGGCGCGCTGCACGGATTCATGGGCGGTTGCGCTCTCGCGCGCCACGTCGGCCGCTTCCTGCTCCAGGCGTGTTCGTCGCGAGTGCAGCTCCTGGGCGCGCG
>DATHMN010000018.1:0-2791 GCA_035487135.1 Steroidobacteraceae bacterium
CCGGTGAGTCGGTGCACCATCGTGCGCACGTGCGCTTTCCAAGTGCCGACTTCAAAATCGAAGTCGTGTCGGCCATCGTGCAGTACCGGCTGCAGCGGTGGACTGGGCGCCGCGGTCTGCGGCAGAGCGGGGAACGCGGCAATTCCCAGCACGACCGCGGGCAGACAAACAAACATGCGGATGCGTGAATTCACGGATAAACCTCCCCTCAGTCAGCGATGGCGAAGTGCAGTCGACCCGATCCCTTGCACGTCTGACGATCGATGTAGTAGGATCTACGGACACTGTAGGAGATGTCAATAGCCACCCGACTGTCGAAGGCCGAGATGCGCGTTCTGGAGCAATATTGGAAGCTCGGAACCTGCTCGGTCCGCGAAATCCTTGAGAGCCTGCCAGAGGATGAGCGTGTCGCGTATACCACGGTGCAAACCCTCGTATACCGGCTCGAGCAAAAAGGGGCGGTGCGGCGCGTAAAGAAGATTGGCAATGCGCAGCTATTCGAGCCGGCGATTGATCGCGGCGCCTTCCGCAATGGCCTGGTGCGCGAACTACTTGACCTGTTCGGCGGCTCTCCGCAGCTGCTGGTCTCGAACCTCCTCGAGTCGGGCACCATCACGCTGAAGGATCTCAAGGTTCTGCAGAATGCGGCCGGCAAGCGCGGCCCGGGGAGCAAGGAGCGTGCGTGAGCATCTCGCGCCCGCCCTGTACTTCCTGCAGGTCCATCTACTGTACGCCACGCTAGTGGGCTCGGGCGCCTGGGCGCTCACCTCACTGCGCAGCGCGAGCGTCACTGCGAAATTCCAGATCTGGACTGCTGCGTCTCTCAATTTCGCGCTTCCGGTTGGTGGCTTCATCGACCGCTTCGGGGCTACGGATCTGCCAGGTGCACACCAGCTCGGGCCCCTGGCGGCTTTCGACCAGGCGTTGGCGCAGCATCTGCCGCTCGCCGCGCTGCTGTGCGCGCTGTGGCTGAGCGGCGCCGTCCTGATGCTGCTGCGGCTCTGGGTGCGCGTCGTCGGCGAACGCCGCGAGGAACGCGGCCGGGATCGGCGCCGCGTGCCGGATTTCTACGTGCACGGCGTCCCAGTGCACTTTATTGCCGGGCGCTGCAGCCCTGCAGTTGGCGGCATGGTCCGCACACACATCTGCCTGCCGCGCGGCATCGAGCGGCTGCTGAGCGGACGCGAACTGGATGCCGTGCTGCTGCACGAGGTTACTCACGCCAAGCGCCGCGACAACCTGCTGCGGCTGATCCACGAATTCGCATTGTGCTTGCTGTGGTTTCATCCGCTGTTGTGGCTTACCGGTGCCCGTCTGGCACTGTATCGCGAGCTCTCTTGCGACGAGTCGGTACTCAGCGTGAATTGCGGCCGATTCCTGGTTTCGGCGCTGGCCAAGCTGGCTAGACCTGAAAGTTCCTTCGTGCTGCGCTCGGCGGCAATCTCATTGGTCAGTCATCGCCTCGATCGCCTGCTGGCGCCCGCGGTGCCCGCCGGGAACCGCCTGCTCAACAGGCTGATGGTCGTCGCCTTCGGCGTGCTGCTGCTGAGCGGTGTGTTTCTCACCGTCGCCCATACCGCGTGCTGCCTGGGGCCGGTGGGCTGAAAGCCCCGCGTCCGCGTCGTTGTATCCGAATCCCGGAGCGGCATTTGGATGCTCCTGCGCGACAGGCCGAGGTGAAACGGGAGTGACCCTCTGAGGTCTGAAGATCAACATCAGGGGCATGTTCATCCGAGGACACGCAGATGGATCTTTGGACCGCGCCCCCCACCCTTCGTACCTTCCGAGTAACCCGCGGGCCCCTTTTCCGCGGTAGCAACACGACCTGCTACGCGGAACTCATACGTCGCAGGACAAAAGCTGCCACGGCGCTCGCAATCGGGGTCTCGCTTCTCACCCCAGCGCAAGCTTCAACTCTCGCTCCCGGGTTGTACACCGCATCCGAGCACACGATATATGTTGGCGTCCAGCACGACCCACCGGATCCAGCATCCAACGACTTCTTCGATTCAGCTTCGCAGCACACGGGCGAACTGCACGCTACACGGGAGCTGCATCTGCGCAGTGGAATCCTGGAAGAGCGACGCGTCATCGAAGCGGCACAAGGGCGGCTCGGCTTTTCGCTTTACTACACGGGCGAAAGGCCTCGCGCTACCGTGATTGTCATCCACGGCAATGATCCAGAAACGCGCGAAATGGGGTTCATCATTCCATTTTTCGTGTGCAACGGAATCAATGTCATCAGCTACGACCAGCGCGGCGTGGGGGAATCAGCTGGCGACTGGCTCCTAAATGGCCCAAGCCAGAGAGCTGATGACGTCGCTGCTATCTACGACGCAATGCGCGGCGACCCCCGCGTTGATTCGCACCGGATCGGCGTCTGGGGCTTCAGCAACGGTGGTTGGACAGCCCCGGTGGTGGCGGCGCGCCGCCCAGTCGCTTTCATGATCCTCAGGAGCGCGCCCACAGAATCCCTGGCGCAGAACATTGACTATGAAGTCGAACAGACGATGCGCCGACACAACGTAGCAGAAGCATCGGCTCAGGCCGTAACACTATGGCATGCGTTCGAACAGGCACTGGATGGCGTAGTCCCGTGGAGTTACACAAAGCGGCTCTACGACCTCGATGCAACGCAACCATGGTTCCAGTACTCCCTGATGCCGGACCTCGGGATCTCCATTCCGCCGCCAGCGGATAAGATCGCAGGGTTACGCCGCCTGGTCACTTTCGATCCTGCGCCCACGTTACTCAAATCGGTGACCCCCACACTGGCGCTGTACGGCGCGCT
>DATHMN010000019.1:0-29659 GCA_035487135.1 Steroidobacteraceae bacterium
AGCCTTTGGGCGTGGTATCGGCTCCGAGCACCAGCGCGAGCTCGCAGCCGCCCGCGAGGATCTTGGCGCGTGCCGCTGCGAGTGCCTGCGCGCCGGAGGCGCAGGCGGCGTAGGAGGTATTGACCTCCGCGCCCTGCCAGCCGAGGGCCTGCGCGAAACTCGCACCGGCGATGTAGCCCGGGTAGCCGCAGCGCATGGTTGCCGCCCCCGAGATGAACTGCACGTCGCGCCATTCAATGCCGGCATCCTTCAGTGCGGCCCGCGCGGCATGCACGCCGTATTCGATGAAATTGCGCCCCCACTTGCCCCATGGGTGCATGCCGACGCCGAGTACCGCAACTTCGCCGCTCATGGCTCATCCACGGGCTGCCACTTCCACACCAGCTTGTCCTGCCCGCCCTCGCGATAGAGGGTCTCCAGCACCAGCTCGACCGGCATGCCAATCTTGAGGCGTTCGACCTGCACCCCCGCGACCACCTGCCCGAGCACGATCATGCGCTCGCGCTCGAGCTCGACCGCCGCGATCGCAAACGGCACGAACGGCTGCGGCGAGACGTACGGCGGCGGCGGCTGATAGCAGGCGTTGGTGTACGACCAGATGCGCCCGGTGCGACTCAGGGGCAGCTCTTCGAAACGCTCACCCTCGCAGAGCGGATTGCGGCAGAAAGTGCTGAGGCGCGGGAAAAAGTAACTGCCGCAGCTGAGACAGCGCGAGCCGATCAAGTGCGGCTGCGGCCCGAGCGTGTACCAGCCCTCGAGCACCGCGTGCTGCTGCGGGTCGCTCATTTGGGCATGAGCACGCCGGCCGTGAGGCCGCCGTCGACCACAAACTCGCTGCCGGTTGTATAAGAAGAGTCGTCCGAGGCGAGAAACACGACCGTGGGAGCGATTTCCGCCGGATCGGCCATGCGTCCGAGCGGCGCATTGGCGAACGGGGCGGCCCCCAGGGTGGTGAGCGAGACGTTGTACGACTCGGCCAGCAGCGGCGTCAGCATTGCACCCGGGCACACCGCGTTCACGCGGATGCCGTAGGCACCGAACTCGAGGGCCGCGGCCTTGGTCATACCAATGACCGCATGCTTGCTGGCGGTATAAGCGAGCGCCAGCGGCACACCCTCGATACCGGCCGTGGAGGCGATATTGACGATCGAGCCACCGCCGGCCGCGCGCATGACGGCAAGACACGAGCGCATGCCGAGGAATACGCCCAATTGATTGATGCGCACGATCTGCAGGTACTCCTCGGCGGTAAGTTCCAGCGTCGCGTGCGTGCGGAAAATGCCGGCGTTGTTGATGAGGACGTTCACCGCGCCGAAGTGTGCACGCGTCGCAGCGAGCGCAGCATTCCAGTCGCTCTCGCTGGAGACATCCAGATGAACATAATGGGCGCGCTCGCCGAGAGTCGCCGCCAGTGCCCTGCCCTCCTCGTCGCGCACGTCGGCCAGCACCACCTGCGCGCCTTGTGCATGCAGAACGTGGCCGATGCTCGCGCCCAACCCGCGCGCGGCGCCTGTCACCAACGCGACCTTGCCGGAAAGACCCCTCATGCGCTGTCCTTGATCGTCAGTGGATGTGCAACCGCCAAGCGTACCCACAGAGCCGCCATGGTCGGCATCACACATATGGAGTACTCTTTATGGGATCATGCTGTGTTGTGCGCGCCGTAATTAAACCCGACCCGATGAGCCGCCCGGCTGCTCCGCGCTCCTCGCCCCGTGCCGCGGCTGTGGCTGCCGGCAGCAGCGTTGATACGCTCGCCGGCCTCGAGCTGCGCGAGCGGCTGGCGCTGCTGGTGCACGAGGGCGCGCTCGAACCCAAGCGCTGGCGCGAATTCCTCGAGGCTCTGGGGCGACGCCTGAAGGGCGCTGCAACACTGCTGCTGCGCTCGCCGCATGTCGCTGAGGCAGGACTGCTGTACTCCTGGGGCGGCAGCGATGAGGTGCTGGCGCAGTACGCCCACCGCTATTTCCCGCTCGACCCGTTCGTCAACCTGCCGGAGAAGCAGGTGATCACCATGCACGACTTCGTGCCGGTCGAGCAGCTCGAACGCAGTCGCTTCTACACCGAATATCTGATTCCGTGGGACTCGGTCTACAACCTCGGCGTGGACGTGCGTGATGGCGACCGTCTGTACGCCCGCCTGCGCGTCACGCGCGGGCGCCGCGCTGGCAATTTCAGCGCCGCGGAACGACGCTTTGTCGAATATCTGGTGCCGCATTTCGACATCGCCATGCGTACCCACGGCGCGCTCGATGCGACCAAGATGGAGCGCGCGATCTATGCCGACGCGATGGATCATCTCACCCTCGCCACAGTGATCCTCGATGCTTCGGGCCACGTCATTCATACCAACGCGCTGGCACGCGACATCCTGCACCGCCAGGACGGCATCGGCCTCGCCAACGACACCCTGGCGCTCACGCATCCGACGGATGCCCAGCGGTTGCGCGAGGCGATCGGGCGCGCGATCGCGGTCGGCCGTGCCGCCAAACCCGGCATTGTCGATGTGCTGCGCGCGCGCCGCCCGTCGGGCGCCGGCCACTACGGCATCATGATCCGTCCGGCGGCAGGCTCGGTGGAGGTGGATGAGAGCACGGTCAGTCCTGCGGTGGCGGTGTTCATCAGCGTCGAGGAAGGCCCGCAGACGCCGCCGCCGGTGGAAACCATCCGCAAGCTGTTTGAGCTCACCCACAAGGAAGCGCAGCTTGCGCTGTGTCTCGCCAACGGCCGCAGTCTGCAGGAAGCAGCCAATGAGCTCGGCATCACGCTCAACACGGCGCGCGCACATCTGCGCTCGACCTTCTCCAAAACCGGCATCGATCGCCAGGCGCGCCTGGTGCGCGCCATCCTGCGCAGTGTCGCGCAGCTCGGCGGCTGATCAGCCGCGCTCGTCCTCGACCGCGAAACGACTGCTGTAGAAGCGAAAGCGCTCGCGCAGCTCGCGCGGCGCGAGGCCGAAGTCACCCTGCAGGTCGTAGCGCACCTGGCCCGCCTTGCCACGCGGATGCGCCGCAAGGTACTGATCCAGACGCGCGCGCACCGCCGCGGTGACCGGCAGCTGCGCTCTGGCATAGACCTCCTGCAGCACGCTCCACGGATCGCGCATGAACAGGTGAAACGTGCTGTCCACGCTGTGCTGCGCCGCCACGCGGTCACGATCGCGCACGCAGGCGCGCAGCAGTCGCTCGATACGCGCGACCCAATAGTCCCGCAACCAGCGCATCTCGACTCGCGGACGCTGCATCCGCTGCGTGTAAGCCTGCATGGTCACGGTCGACTGAATCACCGCGACCGGGTCGCGGTGGGTGAACACCACGGTCGCATCCGGAAACACCTGCAGCAGGCTCGGCAGCTGCTCCAGATGCTGCGGACATTTGAGCACCCAGCGCTTGCCGGGTGTCTGCCGCTGCCATTGCAGCAGCTGCAGCACACGCCGCAGGTACTGGTAGTGCGGTGTCTGGTCGCTGGCGTAGTAGTGATCGCGCCAGCGCGGCGACATCGACAGCCACTCGAAGTTGTAGGAGGCGTAGTCCGGCCCCATCAGCTCGAGTTCCTCGTGAATGTGGTCCGGCTCCATCGGATGCATCGCTGCCAGCAGCGGGGTGACCTGGCGCATGCCCTCCCAGGCGGCCGCGCAGCGCGCATAGCGCGGGTCGGTGCCATCGGCGAGCCGCGGCTCTCCCGGCAGCGGCACCGGTTCGTACGATTCCCACAGCGGCAGCGAGTGAAAGCGCTCATCCGCAGCCAGCAGGTTGACCAGATGGGTGGTGCCCGAGCGCGGCAGCCCGGTGACAATCACCGGGCGCTCGAGGCGCTCGCTGAGGATTTCGGGCTGACGCTTGAGCGTGTCCTCGATCAGCAGTCGGTTGCTGGCGTAGCGCGACAGGTAGCCGAACAGCACTGCGCGGTGCATGGCGGTGAGCGCACTGTCACCGCCCCACTCGCTGCACAGAAGCGCCAGGCGCTCGTGAAAGTCGGGCGCGCCGAAGTCGCTGAGTCCGGTGCGCGCGCGCGCTGCAGCAAGCACTCCCTGCGGGGTGAAGTCCAGCTGCACGGTCTCGCCCCAGGCGAGCGCGGCGCGCTGCGCCTCATTGAGCTGCGGCGCCGCCAGGTCATTGATCCGGATGTCGGCGGTCACGGCGGCGCGGGGCGCTAGCCGACCACCGAGTAGCCGCCGTCGACCAGCAGAGTCTGTCCGGTGATGAAGGCCGCGGCGGCACTGGTGAGGAACAGCACGGCACCTGCCACATCCGCGGGCTGGCCCGGGCGCTTGAGCGGTGTGCGCGCCAGCACTGGTGCCATCATGGCCGGGATCTTGAGCATCTGCGCAGTCATGCGGCTTTCGGTGACGCCTGCGGCCACGGCGTTGACCCGCACGTTGTCCTTGGCCCAGGCGATCGCGAGTGTCTTGGTGAGCTGCACCAGTCCGGCCTTCGCGGCACCGTAGGCCGGCACCACTTCCAGTCCGAAGAACGAGGTGAGCGAGGCGAGACCAATGAGGCTGGCCCCGCCAGGGAGCTTGCTGGCACTCAGCAGTCCCTTGCACGCGTGCGCCAGGCGATAGGCGCTGGCGAGATTCACCTGCAGGCCCTTCTCGAAAATCTCCGGGTCGTACTCGTTCTGCAACATGAAGTTCGCGCCGGCATTGTTCACCAGAATGTCGAGACGCGTGAGCGCGGCGGCCACCGCGGCAATCTGCGCCTTATCGGTGAGACTCAGCGGCAGGTAGCGGTACCCTTTCAGATCCAGGTCGTACTCGCCGGCATCTTTGCGCGTTCCGGTGACCGTGACTTCGGCACCGGCCTCGCGGTAGGCCGCGGCGATGCCGGCACCGATCCCCGAGGTTCCCCCGGTCACCAGCACCTGGGCGCCGCGGTAGTCGTAACGGATGTTCGGCCAGTTGCTCACGCTTTCATCCCCCCAGATCGATGACCTGCACGGGCGTGGCGCCCTGCCAGGCACGCGCCGCCGCCAGTCGCGCCTCGAAACCCGCGCGCATGGTCGGATTCATCTCGATGAACTCGAACAACAGACGCGGCTCGCGCGCATCCTCGAGGTAGGCGACCCGCGTCACCTCGTTGGCCGCCTCGAAGTTCAAGGACATGCCGCGCTCGCGCGCGCGCACGATATCCGCGGTCACGTCGTGGCTGAACCAGGCGACGTGATGCATGCCGATGAGCGCTGTGCCATCGGCCGCACGGTAAGGGGATGCGCCCGCCCCGAGATCCTCGATCAGCTCGATCTCCATATCCTGCTGATAACCGAGCGCCACGTGCATGCGCACGCGCGTCGTTTTGCCATGGTGCCGCCCGAACAGCGTGACGTTGCGGAAGCAGGTCCACGGGCCGACGCCACTCACGCGCAGCCAGCTCTGCACGCTCTCCTCCAGATTGGCGACCACCCAGGCGATCTGCCGGATCGGACCAAAGGACTGCATCGTCATAAGTCGCTCAGGCTACACTGCCGCGCGGCGCCTGGCGCACCGTTGGCGGAGGGACGATGGAAAAACTGCTGTACGCCTTCTGGCGCGACAACGAGGACCCGCAGCAGCTGCGCCACCGCTTCATCGCCGAGGTCAAACCGCATCTCACGGCACTCGGCGCGGCGCGGCTGCAGTTCAACATCGCCGACTTTGCCGACCTGAGCGGCGCGCTGGTTAACTTCAGTCTGCACAGCACCCGCCCGCCGCCCGACGGCATCGTCAGCTGCTGGCTGACGAGTGCCTGGCGGCGCGAGCCGGTCGAGACGCTGCTGCGAAAAACCTTTGCGCGCATCGCCGGTTATGAGGTCAGCGAGTCGACCATCCTGCCCAATGAGCGCCACCCGGCGCGCGAGGATCAGCGCACCTACGGCTTCAGTCAGGTCACCTTCCTGCAGGTGCCGCCGCGGCTCAGCTTCGATGCCTGGCGCAAGGTGTGGTTCGAGGAGCACACGCCGGTCGGCATCGCCACCCAGGCCAACTTCCGCTATGTGCAGAATATCGTCGTCATGCCGCTCACCCCTGCGGCACCGCCCTGGCGCGCGATCGTCGAGGAAGGTTTCCCGCCCGAGGCGCTGCGTGATTCGCAGGCGTTCTATGCCGCGGTGGGAGACGAGGTGAAGCATCAGCGGCACCTGCAGCTCATGATGGAGAGCTGTGCGAAGTTCATCGACTTCGACCGTATCGATGTCATCGCGACCAGCGAGTACCCGCTCCATCAGGACCCAGAGCCCGCGCTGTAGCGGCGCGCGCCGCCGCAGTCGCATTCACGCGAAGTAGGCCTGACCGCCATCCAGCGGGATGGTGGCGCCGGTCAGGTAGCTGAGCTCACCGCCGACGAGCGCGGCGACCGCGCGTCCGATATCCGCCTCACAGTCGCCGACCCGCTTCAGCGCCACGGTCTCGAAGAAGGTCTTCGCCTCCGGGTCGTGTGCGATCCAGTTGGCCAGCGCCGGCGATGAGGCGAGCGGCGCCACGGTATTGACACGGATGTTGTCACGTCCCCACTCGCTTGCCGCCGCCCGGGTCAGCGCCCGCACGCCCTGCTTGGCGACCGCGTAGGCGCCGTAGTTGCTGGAGTCCCAGCGCACCGCGGCGGAGGTGGCCAGATTGACGATATTGCCGCCACCGCGCGCCTTCATATGCGGATGCACGGCGCGCATGAAGCGAAACGAGGCGAGCGGCCCGGACTCGATGCCGCGCATGAACGCGGCATCATCGAGTGACAACAGCGGACCGAAGGCGCCGTCGTAGGCATTGTTCACCAGGATATCGACGCCGCCCAGCTGCGCGACGGTCTGCGCCACCGTGCGCGTAATGTCATCGGCTTTGAACACGTCGCACACCACGGCGAGCGCGCGTGCGCCGCGCGCTTCGATGGCCGCGGCGGTGTCGACGACCTTCGACTCGGTGCGCCCGGCCACCGCCACGGCCGCCCCGGCCGCGGCGAGCGCCAGCGCGATTCCCCGTCCGACGCCCTGTCCGGCCCCCGTGACGAGCGCGACCTTGCCGCTGAGATTACCCATGCGCCTGCGCCTTCACCGGCTTGGGCGGCGGCACGCGCGCGAGCCAGTGGGCGGTGAGCTTGGGTGCCTCGGTGAATGGCTCGACTTCCTCGTACAGCCGCTCATAGACCGACTCGGCGATGCGCCACTGTCCGCCCTGCTTCAGGTACTTGTCGCGATACAGCGCGCTGCCGGTGGTGCGCACCTTCTCGGCGAGATTGATGAATACGTCGGTGAGATACCAGATGCCGGTGGCATTCGTGTCGCTGACCACCGTGATCTCCGGATGATGTCCGGTGTGACAGGCCACCGCGTTGGCATTGAACGAGTTGGCCACCGACTCGAGTATTTTCTCGCGGCCCTGCATCTGCCAGCGGTAGCTGCCGCCAATGTAGTCGACCTTGACGTCCTCGGTGAACACGTCGCGCATGCCGGCGATGTCGCCGGTGTCCAGGCAGCGCCAGTAGCGGTATTTGAGCTGACGGATCAGCTCGATGTCTTCCAGACGTAGCGACATAACGGATGCCCCCTCGGTGTGCTGGCGCGGCGGCGCACCACGGCCAGCGTGCGGTGTACAGTCGCGCAGAAATCTACCTTATCCTTGGTTCCGTACATCGCCAAAACAGAGTATCCGCTGTGATTGATTCTGCCGCCTATTCGCTCAGCCGCCCGCTGCCGCTGGCGCAGGTGCCGCGCTGGGACTTTGAGACCGACGTGATCGTGCTCGGGTTCGGCGCTGCCGGCGCCTGCGCGGCGCTTGAGGCCGCCCGCGCCGGCGCTGGCGTGCTGCTGTTCGAGGGAACGGGTGGCAATGGCGGCACCTCGGCACTCTCCGGCGGAGAGATCTATCTGGGCGGCGGCGGTGGCACGCCCATCCAGCGCGCCGCCGGATTCAGCGATGACACCGAGGACCTGTACCGCTACCTGGTCATGGTCGGTGGCCCCAACGCCGACCACGCCAAAGCGCGGCTGTACGCCGACCATGCGCTGGCGCACTTCGAGTGGCTGCAGGCGCAGGGTGTCGAGTACAAGAACTCCTACATCGCGGAGCGCTGCATCGAGCCGGCAACCGATGACTGTCTCATCTGGTCGGGGAGCGAGGAGGCGTGGCCGTTCGCCACGCAGGCGAAACCGGCCCCGCGTGGTCACTGCCCGAAGTTCGTCGGCATGGGCGGCGGGCGTTATGTCATGGATGCGCTGGCGCGCCAGGTGAGCAGCGCGGGCGTGCAAGTGCGCTACGAGGCGCGCGCGCTGGCGCTGATCGCCACAGACGAGCGTCAGGTACACGGTCTCGTGGTGCGCATCGACGGTGAGGCGCGCTACGCACGCGCGCGGCGCGCGGTGGTGCTGTGCGCCGGCGGTTTCGTCATGAACCGCGAGATGGTCAAGCAGCACGCGCCTGTGCTGCTGCGCTCGCAGTTTCCGCTCGGCACCGTGGACGATGGCTCCGGCATCCTGCTCGGCGCCAGCATCGGCGGCGCCACTATCAATATGAGCGAGGGCTTCGCGACCATTCCCTGGTACCCGCCGGGCTCACTGGTCCAGGGCATTTTCGTCAACAGCCAGGGGCAGCGGTTCATCAACGAAGATTGCTATCACGGGCGGGTTTCCAACTACATCATGCGCCAGAGCGGCGATCGCATCTGGCTGCTCCAGGACCATGACACTTACGCCACCGGTGACATGCAGCAGCTCGCCAAGATTGAAATCGGCGCGGCTGCTGACAGCTGGGAGGAGATCGAAGCGGAACTGCAACTGCCACAGGGGGCACTGGTCGAGACCGTGCGGCTCTACAATCGCAACGCCGCCCAGGGGATCGACCCGCTGTTCCACAAAGCGCGCAAGTGGCTGAAGCCCCTCGATCAGCCGCCTTTCGTAGCGCTCGACTGCCGCATCGACCATTGCTTTTACGCCTCATTCACGCTCGGCGGGCTCGACACCCTGCCGACGGGCGAAGTGCTCGATGGCGAGCGCCGCGCGATTGGCGGGCTGTTCGCGGCCGGACGCACGGCATGCGGGCTGCCGCGCTGGGGAGAAGGCTACAGCTCGGGGATGTCGCTGGCCGATGCGACCTTCTTCGGGCGTGAGGCCGGCAGGCGCGCCGCCGGGCGGCGTTAGCGACCCAGCCCGTCCAGAACGGCGGCAGTATCGGCGCCGAGGGCGCGCGCTGCGCCGCTCAGCGGCCGCGCACGTGGCGCCTGAATTGCCTGCGGCGAAACACAGCGCTCCCAGGCCGCGGCCCGTGCGCGGCGTGATGTGGCATCTGCCAGCCACGCGAACGCCACGCCGTGTGCGACCACCTCGCGCAGCGCGAGTGCAATGCCGCGGCCACCGCCATGTAAATAGCTGCTCCAGGCCGCCAGCGCCGCGTGCAGCCCGGTCAGGGGATCCGCGATGGCATCGGCACAGAACAGCGGGCGACCGCTGCAGTCACGCAGAATCTGCGCCAGTCCCGCCGCTACCGCGGCATCGTCGCCGTAAGCGATCCAGTTGGCCTGTGGCTCGTCGCGGCCGTAACCACTGATCGCGAGCCAGGTAAGGCCGGGATTCTGCGCGAGGAAATCCTCGGCCACGATGCCCAGCTGGCGCAGCGCCCGCGGCCGTGAGCCTTCGATAACGATGTCGGCCGACAGCAGCAGGCGGCGCAGTTGCGCACGTGCTGCCGGCTGTGTGAGATCGAGTGCGACGCTCGCCTTGCCGGCATTGAGCAGATCGAAGAAGCCGCTGCGGTCCACTCGCAGTCCGTCCGGACGCAGCGCACTTTCCACCTTGATGACCTCTGCGCCCAACTGCAGCAACAGGTGCGAGCACAGCGGGCCGGCCCACAACGAGGACAGATCGACCACGCGCGCGGCCTGCCGGCGCTTCGCCGCCTGCGGTCCGCGGCCGAACTCGTGGAACCATCCCGATGAGCTGCGTTGCGGGGCTGACAGCGCGGTCACGGCCAAACCCAGCAGCCGACCCCGCACGACGCACTCCTCGACCGCGCGCGTCGCGATCACCGCCGCGACATCCGGCCATGCCAGACTGGCGTCACACTCGAGCCAGGCCGGTAACAGCTCCCAGTCGTGCACGCGCGCCAGATTGACGGCGAGCCAGCCATCGGCAGCCGGCAGCAGGCGGCACGCTCCGCCGGCGGACACCGCCCCCGCGCGCTGCAGCTGCGCAAGCGCGGCGCGCTCACCGAGCAGTGCCGCGCCGTCGAGCTGCGCCAGCCGCGCGTCGGGTTGCAGCGCCGCGAGTGCCGCAAGCAGCCCATCGGCGTAGGCGGCCAGCGGCACGGGACACATCTGCGGCGGCCCGCCGCGCTCACCCGTCAACGCCATACAGCCGCTGTGCGCCCAGCGCAGTGCGGGATGCAGTTCAGCGCGCGATGCGACGCTGACGCCGGCGCCCAGGTCGCGCAGCAGTGCATTGCCATAGTCGCCTGCCCAGCAGCGCTGCGCCTCGCCCATGTCAGCAATACGCGCGCAGCGCCTCGCACCACTCGCCGGCGCGCGCAAACAGCTGCTGGCGGGAAGCGAACAGGAAATGGCAGTGGCCCGTACCGGGCAGCACCCACAGCGTGATGTCGCTGCTGTGCGCAAAGCTCGCCGGGATCTGCTGCGGCGGCCCGGCGATATCGCGATCGCCGACCCCGAGCAGCAGCGGCACGGCGATCTGCGCGCACTCCGGCGCGCTGCTGCCTGGAATCATGGAGAAGAGGCCGGGCGTGACCAGCAGCGGCGCGCGCGCGGCCTGCAGCGCGTCCACGCCGCGGCGATCGGCCTTGTCACCGGCGAACAGCTCCTTGCCCTGCGGCGTGCGCCCGATCTCCGCATAGGGCTCGGGACTGCGCGCGCGCGCCAGCCGCACGAGGGCGGCGCGAGTCGCAACCGGGTTGTTGGCGTAGCCGAGCTCCTCTGGCGTCAGCGCCACTGGCAGTCCCTGGGTGCCGAACCCGAACAGCATGAGTGCATCGTGGCTGCCATGCTGCGCCTGCTGCATGGCGGTGAGCATGGCGCCCATCGAGTGGCCGACGCCGATGCTGCGCAGCGCCGCGATCGCGCTGCCGGTGAGTGTTCCGGCGAGTAGCTCGTGGCGCACAACTGCAATCGCGCGCGCGCCAGCCAGGGTGAGCACGTCCGGCGTCAGTTCAAACCCATCCGCGGGCCGCGTGCTCGTGCCGATACCGAGTGGATCGAGGGTGACGACGATAAAGCCGCGCGCCGTCATGTGCGCGGCAAAACTGAACTCGGATGGCGCAGCCTCGGTGTGCAGGTCGAAATAGCGCCGGTTCATGGCGCCGCCGGGCGTACAGAACAGCACCGTCGCCGGGGTATGCAGGCGGCCAGGAACGAACACGTCGCACGCCACGCACAGTGGACCTGCGCCAGGTAGCAGCTCGCCAACGTCGATGCGCCGCTCAAGCGGCTGAGGCGCGCGCAAGCGGCCGCCGGCGGTCAGTAACCGCGCGCTTTCATTCCGCGCAGCAGCACGGCAAGAAATTCGCGGATCGCGGGAATGCCGAGATCGCCGGGAATGAAGTACATGCGCAGCACGGTCATCCCCATGATGGCATCGACCGCCAGCTCTACGTTGCTGTCGCGTGGCAGCTCACCACGCTCCATGGCGCGCTCCAGCACGACCCGCAGCGGCTCGCGGCGGCGCTGCATCAGCGGATCGAACACGGCGGCGAGTGCCGGGTTGTGCGCGCGCTCGGCGACCAGCGTCGGCATGATCGCGTTCGAGGGCGGCCGATGGAGAATACGCAAGAACTGGCGGAACAGATTCAGCAGGTCCGACATGACATCGCCGCGATCGTGCGGCGTGAGCGCCGGCCAGCGGTTGAACGCCTCGATGACCAGGTGCTCCTTGGTGGGCCAGCGCCGGTAGATCGTCGACTTGCTGGCGCGGGCGCGCGCGGCCACTTTGCTGACGGTGAGACTGGCATAGCGTTCATCGGCCAGCAGCGCCGTGGTGGCACGGATGATGGCCTCCTCCGAGCGCTTGCTGCGCGGCCGGCCGGGCTTGCGTTTCAGTGGGACTGCAGACCCTGGCGGCTGACTGTTCATGGGGAAACTATCGCACACCGCCGTGGCGCCGGTCCAATAGGTACCAGTGGTTCCGTATTCATCGGAATGCGTATACCATCACCCCACTCAGACTCCGTCGCATCGCGAGGCTCCCATGGCCACGGTCGCAGCAGAGGCCCTCAAACAGCCACGACAGGTGAGCGGGATCCCGATCATCGGCAACGCCCTGTCGATGGCCAAGGACCCGGGGCGGTTCTTCTACGAGTGCTACCGCAAGTACGGCTCGGTGTATCGCCTCAAGGTGATGAACAACACCTATACCGTGCTGGCAGGGGTGGAAGCCGCGAACTTCATGGGCACGCGCGAAGGCCGCGATTCGCTGCGCTCGAAGGAGTTCTGGCAGGGACTGGTGAACGAATGGGGCGCCAAACGCACGCTGACCGGCGAGGACGGCGAGACTCACCAGAAGCTGCGCAGCGTCATGCGGCACGGCTACTCGCGTGAATCAGTTCGTGGCCGCTATCCGGAGCTGGTGGCGATCACTGATTCCGTGATCGCGCGCGACTGGCCGGTCGGCACGATGGCACCGGTGCTGCAGAACATGCAGTACATCGTCACCGAGCAGCTCGGGGCCATGCTCACCGGCACCTCGCCGCGCGAGTACGTCGGCGACATTCGCACCACGATTCTCTACATCCTCAACATCCTGGTCACGCGGCAGCGCCCGCGATTCATGCTGAAGGATCCGCGCTACCGGCACGCCAAGGAGCGCGTCTCCGAGCTTGGGCGGCGCATGATTGCCGAATATCGCGAGACCAAGGATCAGCGTGACCCGGCGCGGCGCAATCTCGTGGACGACATCATGGAGGCGCACGAGAAGGATCCGGATCTGATCCCGGCGAGCGATCTGATCCTGAGCCTCACCGGACCGTTCGTGGCCGGCCTCGACACCGTGGCCAACACCACCGCCGCCTTCATCTACGGTGTGCTCAAGCACCCGGAAGTACACGCGCGCGTGCGCCAGGAGGCGGACGCGCTGTTCGCCCAGGGCGACATCGACGAACCCGACCTGAAGCGCATACCGGCGATTGACGGCGCGATCATGGAAGCGATGCGCATGTACCCGATCGCGGTGGCGCAGATGCGCACCGCCACGCGCGATTTCGCCTTCGCCGGCCATCAGATCCGCGAGGGTGAGCTCCTCTATGTGGCGACGGCCGTGCCACACTATATGGAGGAGTACTACCCGAACCCGGACAAATTCGACATCGATCGCTACGCCAAGCCGCGCGCCGAGCACCTGAAACCGGGCGTCTACTCGCCCTATGGCCGCGGCACCCATACCTGCCTCGGCAAGACGCTCGCCGAAGTGCAGATGTCGCTGAGCATGGCGCGGCTGTTTTACCTGCTCGACCTCGAACTCGAGTCACCCGACTATGTGCTCAAGACCAAGGTGCTGCCCACTCCGGGACCGAGCATGAAATTCAAGGTGCGCGTGAAGGGTCGCCGCCACTGACGGCAGCGCCCCGTCAGGCCTTGAGCGCCTTCTCGATCAGTTTGCGATAGGTTTTCGAGTACGGCGGCAGGTTGAAGGTCAGATCGAGCAGTCCCAGCGGCTGCTCGACCACCGAGCGCGGGTTGGACATCTCCATGAATCCCTGCTCGCCCCCAATGCGGCCGATGCCGGAGTGATTGACGCCGCCGAACGGCAGGCGCGGATTGGTGCCCGATTGGATCAGGTTGTGGTTCACGACGGTACTGCCGGCGCTGGTGTGCGCCAGGAAATAATCGATGCTGCCGCGGTCCTTGGCGTAAATGTAAAGCGCAAGCGGCTTGGTGCGCCGGCCGATGATCTCGAGTGCCTCGCTGCGCTCGCGATAGGGAATCACCGGCAGCACCGGTGCAAAGATTTCCTCCTGCATGACCAGCATGTCCTCGCGCACCTCGGTGAGCACCGTGGGCGCCACGTAACGATCGGCCGCCTGCGTCTGACCGCCGAGCGCGAACTTGGCGCCCTTGGCGCGCGCATCCTCCAGCAGCCGCGTGACGCGCGCAAAGTGCTGATCGGTGATGATGCGCATCAGCTCGGGTGAGCGCTCGAAGCCTGCGCCGTCAGCGTTGTACATGGCACTCATCGCCTTGACCAGCGCCTGCACGAAGGCCTCGAACACCGATTCGTGCGCCAGCACGTAATCTGGCGCCACGCATACCTGGCCGGCGTTGGCGACGCGTCCCCAGGCGATCTTGCGCGCCGCGTTGTCGATCGCGGCCGACTCCGCGACGATCGCCGGGTTCTTGCCGCCCATCTCGAGCGTGACCGCCGCGAAGTTGTCCGCCGCCGCCTTCATCACCAGCCTGCCGACGCGCTGGCCGCCGGTGTAGTAGATATGATTGAACGGCAGGGTCAGCAGCTCCTGCGCCAGCTCCGGTCCGCCCTCAAACACCGCGAATTCATCGGCCGGCATGACCGCTTCCAGCACCTCGCGCAGCACGCGCGCGCTGTGCGGCGCCAGTTCCGAGGGCTTGAGCGCGAAGGAGTTGCCGGCGGAAATGGCCGCGATCGCCGGAACCAGCGCGATCGCAATCGGCGCGTTCCAGGTGGACAGGTTCAGCACCACGCCCTTGGGCTCGTGCAGGATGTAGCACTTCTTGCCGAGCGTCGCGGCCGAGTTGCGCACACGCCGCGGCTTCATCCAGCCGGCGACGCGCTTGGCCACGAAATCCACCTCGCTCTTGACCATGACCAGTTGTGCGGCCACGTCCAGGTCACAGGCCTTCATCTCGGTATGGGCAGCGTCGTAGAAGCGCTGCTTGTTGGCGAGCACCGCCGCCAGCATGGCGCGCAGGCGCTCGGCCCGCTGTGCACCACTTGCTGCCGCCAGAGTACGGCTGCCCTGGCGCAGTTGTGCGAATCGTGTCTTGGTGTCGACCACTGCAAATCTCCTCGGGCGCGCGCCTAGATGTGGAACTGCCGGGCGATGATGCGCTCAAATGCGGACTCGGAGGTCAATGCCTGCAGCAGCGGCAGCAGGCGCACTTCCTTGCCCACCATGTAACGTGGTTTGAGCCTGGGTACGTCGAGCAGCTTGAGCACCTCGTCGGTCACGGCATCCGGCTCATTGGCACTCAACAGCATGCGTCCCAGGTGGTCGGTGATCGGGCGCAGCTTGGCTTCATAGCGTGCCCGGATGTCTGCGCTCGAACGCTCCCAGATACGCGCGGTGGAATTGACCGGATCGGCCGTCATGTGCGTCTTGACTGCGCCCGGCTCGATCGAGGCGCACTGGATGCCGAACTTGGCAAGCTCGTAACGCAGCGTGTTGCTCAGGCCCTCGACCGCGTACTTGGACATGTTGTACATCGCCGAACACGGCAGCGGCACGCGCACGGCACCGGAGGCGAAGTTGAGGATGCGCGGCGATTGGCGGCTTTGGTGCAGCAACGGCAGGAATGCCTTGACCACGCGCACCTGTCCGAAGACGTTCACATCGAACAGCCGTTGGCCTTCCTCGAGGTTGACGCCCTCGACCGGCCCGGTGGCGATATCAGCGATGCCGGCGTTGTTGATGAGCAGATCGAGCCCGGCACCGCCGAGGGCTTGCGCCACCCGCTCGGCCCCGGCGCGCACCATCGCCTCGTCAGTCACATTCTGCTCGATCACCGTGAGCGCAATGTCGCGGGTGAGCTCAGTCGTGTCGAGGCCGGGCATCACGCCGGCAAACACGCGCCAGCCGCGCTGTGCCAGCTTGCGCGCCATGAGCATCCCCATGCCCATCGCCGCGCCGGTTACGACTGCTGATCGGCTCATGGCTTCCGCTCCTGCTTCAGACGGCTGCTGAATTTGCGCACTTATGCGACCGGCGCCGCGACCGGCAGCTCGTACACGGCATCGACCAGTCCCCACTCGAGTGCACGCCCGGCATCCACGCGCCGCGCCGACAGCGCCAGGTAACCGGTGCGCAGCCGGCCGATGCGCCGCGGAATGCTGACGCAGCCGCCCGAGCCAGGAATCAGGCCGTAGCGGATCTCCGGCAGTTGGAAAAACGCCCCGGCGCTCGCCTCGACCCGTGCGCCGAACGCCGCCATCTCGATACCCGCACCGACCGCGGCACCGTGCACGCGGAAAGTGAGCCGGCTGGCGCAGCGCGCGAGTAATTGCGGCACCGATTGCACCGAACGCACCGCATGCGCGAGGGCGCTATCGGTCGCGCTGCCGAATTCGGCGAGATCGCCGCCGGCGCTGAAGCACTCACCCTCGCCGCTGATGACCACACTGCCGATGCTGTCGTCCGCCAGCACCAGCGCCAGAGCCTCGATCAGCGCGTCGCGCATCTCCACCGACAGCGCATTGCGGCGCGCCGGCCGGTTGAGACGCACCCGCAGCTGCGCGCCGTAGCGCTGCAGCAGTACCGCGGCCCCCGCCTCGCGGGCCGTCGCAGGTTGCGGGCGCACGGCGGACCCCAGCCAGCGCTGAAACTCACCGCCTGCCTGTAATGTCGCATAGCCGAGCGACTCGACCAGCAGGGCGCGCTCGATGTCCAGATGCTCGGTGGCGCGCAGCACCTGCACCAGCACCATCGCGGCACGCGGTGCGGCCGCAATGTTGTGCAGCAGCTCCTGCGCGTCCGCGTGACTCCTCGCCACCGCATCACAGGCGCAGCCGAACGGATGATCGCTGCCTTCGGCGGCGATGCCAATGACCGGCGCAGCCTGGCGCCGCAGCCACAGCGCGAGCACCGCAGTTTCTGCCGCAGTGAGCGGCGTGGGGCGCTCCAGGTCCACGACGAGCGCGGAGCAGCCGCTGAATGCTGACGCTGGCGCACTCGCATCCGCGCTCAACGCGCTAGCCAAGAGCGTAGCGGCGCTCAGCATCGATGAGGTATCCACTGCATCCGTCGGGTCCCGTAGGCTCCCCCGCCTCCACGCCAACCGCGCCCACGGTACCGCCGGTACCGTTTTGGTACGCTAGCGGTGGTCGCGCGCATCTGTCAACCCTGGAGCTGCAGTGATGAACGAGGCGATTCTCTACGCAATGCATGGCCCGGTGGCGGTCATCACCATCAACCGTCCGGAAGCCCGCAACGCCATCAACACCGCGGTGCGCGAGGGCCTGTTTGCCGCCTGGCGGCGTTTCGAAGCCGACGCCTCGGCCCAGGTGGCGATCCTCACCGGCGCGGGAGAGCGGGCGTTCTGTGCCGGCATGGACCTCAAGGAGGCCAGCGCCATGGGACTGAAGGTGCCGCCGCGTGGCTTCATTCCGACGCTCGGCGATGCGATTCAGGTGAGCAAGCCCACCATCGCGGCCGTCAATGGCCTGGCGATGGCCGGCGGCTGGCTGTTCGCGCAGATGTGCGATCTGTGCGTGGCCGCCGAGCATGCCACGTTCGCGGTGACCGAGGCACGCGTCGGCCGCGGCACGCCCTGGGCGGCACCGCTTATTCACATGCTGCCGCAGCGGATCATGATGGAGCTGCTGCTGAGCGGCGAGCCCATGAGCGCCGCGCGCCTCTGCCAGCTCGGCTACGTCAACCATGTAGTGCCGGGCAGCGAACTGCTGGCGCGCAGCCTGGAACTCGCGCAGCGCATCGCCGCCAACGCGCCGCTCACCGTCAGAGCCTGTCGCGCCTTGGTATACGCCGCCACGGAGAGCGGTCGCAGCGAGGCGCTGCGCGCCGGCGACCGGTTGTTTGAGCCGGTCTATCTGAGTGAGGACGCGCAGGAGGGGCCGCGCGCCTTTGCGGAGAAGCGTGCCCCGGTGTGGCGCGGCAGGTGAGTCACCCGCTTCTTCAGAAACGATACACGCCGTTACCGCGGGCGAGCGGTGCCGAATTGAGCGCCGCCGCCAGCGCGATGCCGAGCGCATTGCGCGTATCCACCGGGTCGAGGATGCCGTCATCCCACAGCTCGGAGGTCGAGTAGTAGGCCGAGGTCTGCTCCTCGTACGCGGCGAGCGTCGCGGCGCGCAGCTGTGCGAGCGCGCCGGGATCGGCGCTGGCGCCGTCGCGCTGCAACTGCCGCAGCTTGACCTCGACCAGCGTGCCGGCCGCCTGCTCGCCGCCCATGACCGCGATCTGGTGATTGGGCCAGGTGAACAGCAGCCGCCCGTCGAAGGCGCGGCCGCACATGCCGTAGTTACCGGCGCCGAACGAGCCGTGACACATGACGGTGAGCTTCGGTACATGGCTGCAGCTTTGCGCCATGATCATCTTGGCGCCGTCCTTGGTGATGCCCGCCGCCTCGTACTCCCGCCCGACCATGAAGCCGGTGATGTTCTGCAGGAACAGGAGCGGTGTGTCGTTCTGGTTGCACAGCTCGATGAAATGCGCGCCCTTGATCGCGCTGTCGTTAAACAGGATGCCGTTGTTGGCGAGGATGCCGATGCGGTAACCAAACAGATGCGCAAATCCGCACACCAGCGTGGTGCCGTAGGCCGGCTTATATTCGTGGAAGCGGCTGCCATCGACGATCCGTGCGATCACCTCATGCATGTCGAACGTTTGCTTGATGTCATCGGGGATAATGCCGTACAGCTCATCCGCATCGAGCAGCGGCGCCTCGGTGGGCTGCTCGGGAGACCACAGCTTCTGCGGCCGCTGCCACTGCGCCACGATCTCGCGCCCGATCGCGAGCGCCTCGAGCTCGTCCACGGCCGGGTAATCGCAAGTGCCGCTGGTGCGGGTGTGCAGGTCACAGCCACCCAGCTCATCGGCCGACACGAGCTCCCCGGTAGCGGCCTTGACCAGCGGTGGCCCACCGAGAAACACCGCGCCGGTGCCGCGCACGATGACGTTGTAGTCGCTGAGCGCGGGTATGTAGGCGCCGCCGGCGGTGCAATGACCAAACACCAGCGCCAGCTGCGGCACACCGGCCTTGGACAGGACGCACTGATTGCGGAAGATGCGCCCGGCCATATAGCGGTCGGGGAACAGTGCGGACTGCAGCTGCAGCTGCCCGCCGGCAGAGTCGCACAGGTGCACCACCGGTAGACGATTCTCGATGGCGATGTCGAGCGCGCGGACCATTTTCTTGATGGTCAGCGGGTACCAGGCGCCGCCTTTGACGGTCGGATCGTCGGCGTGAATCATCACCTCGCGGCCGGAGACCACGCCAATTCCGGTGATGCAGCTCGCCGCGGGTGACTCGCCGCCGTAAGCCATGCCGGCCGCGAGCGTCGACAGCTCGAGGAATGGCGTGCCCGCATCGAGCAGCCGCTCGAGCCGCTGACGCGGCAACAGTTTGCCCTGGGACGCCAGACGCTCGAGATCGCGCGCCGGCCGCTGGTGGCGCGCCGCGCGCTGCCGTTCGTGCAGTTGTGCGGCCAGCGCTTTGTTGTGCACATAGCGGCGATGAAACTCCGCCGACCCCGTGTTGATCGCAGATTGCAGCGGTCTCATGCGTCCTCCGCGGCGGCCAAGCTGACCAGCAGGGCGCCGCGCTCGAACACCGACTGCGCAGCAACGTGCAGCACGGCCACCCGGGCTGCATGTGAAGCCACCAGCGTCGCCTGCAATTTCATGCTTTCGAGGGTCAACAGGGCATCGCCTGCGGCGACCACATCGCCCACCGCCCGATGCACAGCGACCACGACACCCGGCATGCTCGCGCGCACCTCATCCGCGCGCGCCGTGGCCGCGGCACTCTTGGCGTGACTGGTGAACTGCACGCTGTAGGTGCGGCCGGCAAGGCGTATCTGCAGCTCTTCGCCCCGCCGATACCACCAGCCGGACAGCGGCTGCCCGTCCACGCGCAGCGAGAACTCCGCGCCGGCAATGACGAAGTCATCGACCGCATAATCCCGCTCGCCCAGCCGCACCAAGAGTTGTGGCCGGCGCGCGCGGATCCCGACCTCGACCTCCCGCTCATCGACGTATACGCGGCTGAGCATGGGGGCACTCAATTGCGCCAGGCGCCGATGCTGGCGTGCGGTTCGGGCACGGCCCAGGCCGTGCGCCGGAAGTCGTCATCGCCGAGTAGTGCCGCGAGCACTGCCGCCGCGGCGTGCGGAGTGTCGGCGGACGGCAGCAGCTCAGCGGCGTGCTCGGCGAGAAAGCCCGTGTGCAGCTCGCCGGCCAGGAACGCCGGCAGCGCCAGCAGGCGCGCCAGGTAATCGATGTTGCTCGGTACCCCCAGCAATACCAGCTCCTGCAGGGCGCGCTGCAGGCGCGCCGCAGCGGCCGGGCGCGTATCGGCGCACGCGATGAGCTTCGCCAACAGCGAATCGAACGCCGGCGTCACCGCCTGACCCTCGGCAATGCCGCCGTCGAAGCGCACCCCTGGGGCGGCCGGGACCCGCAGCACGCCGATGCGTCCGGTGGCGGGGCGAAAATCGTGTGCCGGCTCCTCGGCGCAGATGCGGCATTCGATGGCGTGGCCGCGCGGCACCAAGTCCTCCTGCCGCAGTGACAAGGCTGCCCCGCCCGCGAGCTCCAGTTGCAGCGCGACCAGATCGAGTCCCAGCACGGACTCAGTGACCGGATGCTCGACCTGCAGGCGAGTGTTCATTTCGAGGAAGTAGAAGGTCCCGTCGGGCGCCAGTACGAACTCCACCGTGCCGGCGTTGCGATAGCGCGCTGCCGCAGCAAGCCGTACCGCCGCCGCGCACAGTGCCGCGCGGGTCGCCGCTGACAGATGCGGCGCGGGCGACTCCTCGATGATCTTCTGATAGCGACGCTGCAGCGAGCACTCGCGCTCGAACAGATGCACTGCTCTGCCGCTGCCATCCCCCAGCACCTGCACTTCGATGTGCCGCGGCCGCTCGATGTAGCGCTCGGCGTAGATACGGCCGTCGCCGAAATACCGCAGAGCTTCGGCGGCCGCGAGCTGTGCACTCTCAGCGAACTGCGCCGTCGCACGCACCAGGCGCATGCCTTTGCCACCGCCGCCAGCCGCCGCCTTGATCAGGAGCGGAAAGCCGATCGCCGCGGCGGACGCGGCAAACTCAGCGGCATCCGCCCCGGCCAGCACGCTCGGCGCGACCGGCACGCCCTGTGCGCGGGCGAACTCGCGCGCGCGGATCTTGTCGCCCATCAGCCGCATCACCGCAGCATCGGGGCCGATGAAGATGAGACCTGCCTCGGCCACGCGCTGTGCAAACGCTGCGTTCTCGGCCAGGAAGCCGTAGCCGGGATGAATCGCGTCTGCGCCGCTGCGCTGCGCCGCCTCGACCAGCTGGGCGGCATCGAGGTAGGCCGCCGTCGGCGGAGCACCGCGCAACAGCACGGCCTCATCGGCGAGCGCCACGTGCGGCGCGTTGCGCTCCTCGAAGGTGTACACGGCGACGCTGCCGATGCCCAGCGCTTTGAGAGTACGCAATACGCGGCAGGCAATCTCGCCGCGGTTCGCGATCAGCACCCGGCGGAGCATCACGACACCGCGGCGCGTCGTGTGCGCCGCGAGGTGGTCAGACCCTCGAGGCGCTCGACCGCCTGTTCCAGTCGCTGCACCGGACCTGCGACCGCAGCCGCACTGGACGCGCGCGTCAGGCCGCGATAGATAAGATCGGTAATGGCGTCCGCAGAGACATCCGGCGAGAACTGACCCTCACCGCGCAGGTAGGCCCAGGTGTGATGCTCGGCGCAGCCGAAAATGAGATCGCGCAGCACATGCAGAGGGATGTCACGGCGCAGCTCACCGGCGTCCATGCCCTCCTTGACCACCGCGAGCGTGCGTTCGGTGTAGCGTCGGTTGAGGTTAAAAACGCGCGAGCGCCGGTACTGCGGCGACGGGCGCAGCTCGTGCACGATCAGACGACACATCTCCGGCTCGTCGTGCATGACGCTCAGGTGCTTCCAGATGAGGAACCGCAGCCGGTTCCACGTGCCGCGCACACCCTGCAGCTGCCGTTCATAATCGGCCAGGATGTGCTCGTAGAAGTTCTCGATGACCTTGACCAACAGGTCGCGTTTGCTCGGAAAATAGCGGTACAGGGTGCCCTCGACCACCCCCGCGGCGGCGGCGATGTCGGCGGTCGAAGTCGCCGCGAACCCCCGCTCGCAGAACAAGGTGCGCGCGCAGCGCATGATCTGCGCGACGCGCTGCGCGCGCGGCAGCCGTGCGCGCGGACGTGGGCTCGCTGCCCGCCTCCTCACCCGGCCTCCGCCAGCAGTCCGCCGCGCTCGAGCCAGGCGCGCGGCACCGGCACCGGGAAGTCCATGAGAATCTGCGCGTAGCTCTTGCCCTGGGGGTCGTAGCGCAGCGAAGCGGTGCCCCCGCCACCGAGCGCGCGCTGCAGCACGAAATTCCAGCCGTTGAGGCCGGGCCACTCGTAGCGGACGACCTCGCCTTCGACGAGGTGGGCAAGATAGCGGCGCACGGCCTGCGCGCTCAGCGCCTGCGAGAGTGCCGGCATGAACTCGGCGCGGCGCGCCAGCACGCCGATGTTGGCGGTATCGCCCTTGTCGCCGCTGCGGCCGTGCGCCAATCGCAGCAGCGGCACGCTGATTCGTGGCCCGTCGGCGGACAACGGCGCCTGCGGCAACGTCGCCGCGCCGGAGACGGTAGCGGCAGCCGGTGGCGCACTCACGACATCGGGCAGCAGCACCGGCCGGCCGTCGATCTCGACTGCGACGCGGATCTGTGACTTCGGCACCAGGCAGGACACCAGCCGCACGAGCGGCTGGACCGCAGGCCTGCCGGCTGCGAAACCGGTGATCCCCTGCGCCATCGAGGTCGCGGCCGGGTAAATCTCGCGCGCGAACAGCTCGAGCGCGGGTTCCGCGCTGTGCGCCACGGCGAGCTTGAGAATCACTTCGCGTGTCGCGCGGTTGCGTGCGTGCGGACCGTACAGCGACTCCGCGCCCAGCACTTCGACTGAGACTGCCTGATAATCGGCGAACCCGCCGGCATGCAGCAGGCGCCGCGTGCGCTGCAGGATCGATTCCGCCACCTGCTCGGCCCGCGCCACCGCCTCTGGTCCGACGATCATGAGCGTCGCAGTGCAGCGGTAGCCGTCCGCGCAGGTGAGGCTCGCCTTATAGCTCGCGGTCGCCGGACGCCCGCGCGCGCCGCTCACCCGCACCCGATCCTCGCCCAGATCCTGCAGCGTGACTGCGCTGAAGTCGCACACCACGTCTGGCAGGACGTAGCACTCCGGGTCGTGTACTTCGTAGGTGATCTGCTCGGCGACCGTGGCCGGGGACACCTGGCCACCGCTGCCGGGGGGTTTGCTCACGATGAAGCTGCCATCAGCAGCGCACTCCACGATCGGGTAGCCCATGTCGTGCCAGCCGGATGCGATCGCGCGCCAGTCGGTGAAGATGCCGCCGGTGGCCTGCGCTCCGCATTCGATGATGTGTCCGGCGAGGCTTCCCATCGCCAGGCGGTCGAGGTCGTGAAGACTCCAGCCGAAGGCGTGCATGAGGGGTCCGAGCGCGAGCGCGCTGTCGGCGCAGCGACCGGTGATGACCACGTCGGCACCCGCGGCCAGGGCCTGCGCTACCGGCACCGCGCCCAGATATACGTTGGCACTCTGCAGCTGCTCAGGCAGCGGCGCGCCCGCCATGTCGGTCAGACCCGCCGCTCGTAGGGCCGGCAGCTGCGCGCGGATGTCATCGCCGTGCACCACGGCCAGCGAGAGTGGTACGCCCAGTTCCTGCAGCACCGCCCGCAGCGCCGTGGCACAGCCACCCGGGTTCACACCGCCGGCGTTGGCCACGACCTTGATGCCACGCGCGGCGATTTCTGCGGCCAGCGGCCGCATCACCTCAGTGACGAAGTCGGTGGTGTAGCCAAGCTCGGCGCGTCTGGCACGGGCGCGCGCCAGCAGCGAGAGGGTGATCTCGGACAGGTAATCCAGTACCAGCACGTCGATGTCGCCGTGGCGCACCAGCTGCGCGGGAGCCTGGGCGCTGTCGCCCCAGAAGCCACAGCCGCAACCGATGCGCAGGCGCTTGTTTCGCATTTAATGAGTGCAACTCACTTGACTATTAAAGTCAATCCAATGCATCTAAGATGGCGGGGATGAGTTTCACTCATTAAGCTTCGTGAGGGAGCGGCCCCATATGCCAGAGGCGTGGTTCCATGTCCGAGCGCAGCGCCTTCGAGCTGACGGCTGACCAGCAGGCGGCGCTGGACGCCGCCGACCAGTACGCCCGCCGCGAGCTCTACCCGCTCGCCGCGCGCATGGACGCCGAGGAATGGTGGCCGGCGGAGGCGTTCGCGCAGCTCGGGCGTGCCGGTTACCTCGGCGTCACCGTGACGCAGGAGTACGGCGGCGGTGATGCCGATCTGTTCACCAGTGGACTGGTACTGCAGGCCTTCTCACGCTGGAACCACGCGCTCGGCCTCGCCTGGGTCGCGCACGACAATCTGTGCGTCAACAACCTGGCGCGCCACGCGAGCGCAGCGCAGCGCCGCCGCTATCTGCCCGGCCTGTGCGCCGGAACGCTGGTCGGCGCCCTCGGCCTCACCGAGCCCGGCGCCGGGTCCGATGCGCTCGGCTCCATGCGGACCACGGCGCGCCGTGACGGTGATGACTTCCTGCTCACCGGCCGCAAGATCTACATTACCAATGGGCCGGTGGCCGACGTGCTGCTGGTGTACGCCAAGACTGCGCCCGAGCGCGGTCCGCAGGGTATCTCGGCTTTCATCGTCGAGAAGAGCTTTGCCGGTTTCCAGGTCGCGCAGAAACTGACCAAGATGGGCTTCCGCGGCAGCCAGACGGCGGAGCTGGTGTTCGATGAGTGCCGCGTACCGGCTGCCAACCTCGTCGGCACGGAGAACGGCGGCCTCGCGGTGGTGATGGGCGGACTCGACCTGGAACGCGCGATGATCGCGCCCATCTGCCTCGGCATCGCCGAGCGCGCCTTCGAGCTCGCGCTGCAGTATGCGCAGTCGCGCGAGCAGTTTGGCCGCAAGATCGCCGAGTTCCAGATGATCCAGTCGAAACTCGCCGAGATGTATGTGGCGATCGAGACCATGCGCACCTTCACTTATCGGGTGCTCGCGGCCGCCAACGATCTTGCGATCGGCGCCGGCGGTCGCGGGCGCATCCACGCACTCACCGCGGCATCCGTCATGTACGCCGCCGAGACCCTGCACCGGGTACTGTCGGAGGCGGTGCAGATTCATGGCGGCAGCGGCTACATCTTTGAAGCCGAGATCAACCGGCTGTTCCGCGCCACCAAGCTGCTCGAGATCGGTGCCGGCACGACCGAAGTGCGCAAGCTCATCATCTGCGGCGAACTGCTCGACTGAACACATGAGCGACCCGGCAGCGGCTTTGGGCATGACGGACGCCGAACTGGCCACGCGGCCGAGTGCACTGGCCCACGGACTGCTCGCCAACCGCGTCGTGGTGGTCTCCGGCGGCGGCAGCGGCATCGGCCGCACCACCGCCTGGCTGGCAGCGCGCCTCGGCGCGCAGGTGGTGATCTGCGGCCGCCGGCAGGACAAACTCGACGCAGTAGCGGCTGCCATCAGCGCCCAGCGGCTCAAGTGCGCCGCCCTGCCGCTCGACATCCGCCAGCGTGGCGCCATCGAGCCGTTCTTCACCTCGGTCGTCAGCCGCTTCGGTCGCCTCGACCTGCTGATCAACAGCGCCGGCGGGCAGTTCCCCACGGATGCGCTCGAGCTCAGCGAGCGCGGCTGGCAGGCGGTCATTGACACCAATCTCACCGGCACCTTCGGCATGATGCAGGCGGCGGGGCGCCACTGGCGCAGCGTCAGTCAGGCGGGCAGCATCGTCAGCATCGTGGTTTCCGCGCGCGGCCTGCACCAGGTGGCGCATAGCGTTGCCGCACGCGCCGGTGTCATGGCGCTGAGCGCTGCGCTCGCGGTCGAATGGGCGCCGCTGTCGATCCGCCTCAACTGCGTGGCTCCCGGCGCGGTCGCCTCCGAAGGCTGGGCGGTTTATCCACCTGAGATCTACCGCCGCTACCACGAAGCGTGTCCGCTGCGCCGCGCAGGATCCCCCTGGGAGATCGCCGAAGCCGCACTGTTCATCGGCAGTCCGGCGGCCGGCTTCATCACCGGCCAGACCCTGCACGTCAATGGCGGCGCCGACCTGTGGGGTGAGACCTGGACCGCCGGCAAACCCAGCTGGTTTGTTGACGCGAGCCGCGCCTGGCAGGAGCCTTGAGGGTGATGAGCGCGCCGGCCTCACCCTGGATGAACGACGAACTGGCGCTGCACCGCGCAGGCGTGCAGCGCTTCGTCAGCCACGAAATGCTGCCGCACGATGCCGCCTGGCGCGCGCAACATCACGTCGGTCATGAGATCTGGCGCAAGGCCGGTGAGCTCGGCCTGCTGTGCATGGATATACCGGCCGAGTATGGCGGCGCCGGCGGGGATTTTCGCCACGAGGTCGTGCTCTACGAGGAGCTGGCGCGGCGCGCGCTGAACGGCTTCGGCCAGGGCGTGCACAGCATCGCCGCACATTACCTGCTGAATCATGGCACTGAAGCGCAGAAGCGCCGCTACCTGCCGCGGCTGGCCAGCGGCGAACTGGTCGGCGCCATCGCGATGTCCGAGCCAGGCGCAGGCTCCGACCTGCAGGGGATCCGCACGCGGGCCGAGCGCTCAGGGGATGACTACCTCATCAGCGGCTCCAAGACCTTCATCACCAATGGTTATCTCGCCGGCCTCGTTGTGCTGGTGGCGAAGACCGACCCGTCGCAGGGCTCCAAGGGCATCTCGCTCCTCCTCATTGAAACCCGCGAACTGCCCGGCTACCGCGTGGGGCGCCTGCTCGAGAAGATCGGGCAGCAGGCGCAGGACACGGCCGAGTTGTTCTTCGACCAGGTGCGCGTGCCCGGCCACAGTGTACTCGGGGGTACGGCGGGTCATGGCTTCGCGCAGCTCATGAGTGACCTGCCATACGAGCGTGTGATTGTTGCTGTACAGGCGCAAGCGGCCATGGAAGGCGCGCTGGCCGAGACGGTGAGCTACAGCAAGACGCGCCGCGCCTTCGGCAAGGCGCTGCTCGAGTTCCAGAACACGCGCTTTCGGCTGGCCGAAGCGGCGACGCAGGTGCACATCGGCCGCGTTTTCCTCGATCGCTGCATCCAGCAGGTGCTCGACGGCACGCTGGATGCGGCCACCGCTTCCATGGCCAAGTGGTGGCTGACGGACATGCAGCAGCGCGTGCTGGATGAGTGCGTACAGCTGCATGGCGGCTACGGCTACATGAACGAATACCTGGTCGCACGGCTGTACGCCGATGCGCGCGTGACGCGCATCTACGGCGGTACCAACGAGATCATGAAGGAGCTGATCGCGCGCGCGCTCTAGCCGTGCTCGAGCTCGCCGCGCACGATACGCCTGAGCACTTTGCCCATTTCGTTGTACGGCAGCTCCTGGCGGAACACGATGCGTTCGGGAACGCGCGAGGAGCGCAGCCGGCCGCGCACCCACTGCTGCAGCGTCTCGCTGCTCGCCTCAGCACCCGCGCGCAGCACCACCGCAGCCGCAACCGCCTCGCCCCACTGTTCACTCGCGATCGCTACCACCACCGCATCGGCGACGGCGACGTGCGCCAGCAGCGCTGCTTCAATTTCCCCGGGGGAAATGTTCTCTCCGCCGCGCACGATGACATCATCGGCGCGACCCTCGAGGAACACGTAGCCCGCGGCATCGAGCCAGCCGCAGTCCTGCGTGGCGAACCAGCCAGCCTCGTCGAGGAGACTGCCGGACTCGCGATACTCGCCGCTCACCTGCGCGCCGCGGACGAACAGCAGGCCCGGCTCGCGCGCTGCCAGCACGCGGCCGTCGGCGGCGCGCACCTCGAGCTCGACGCCCGGCAGCGGCCGGCCGACCGAGGCCAGGCGGCGGCGCACGGCGGGATCGGAGCTTGCGAGCGCTGCGCGGTGATCCTCTGGGGTCAGCAGGCAGACCGTGGCGCTGGTCTCGGTGAGACCATAGGCGTTGGTGAAATCGACACCGGGAAACACCTGCAGCGCACGCTCGATCACCGCTGGTGGCATCTTGCCGCCACCGTAGGCGATGGCGCGCAGTGCCGGAAACTCACGCGCTGCGCCGTGCTCCGCCAGATAATCCATGATGCGCACCAGCATGGTGGGCACCACGAATGCCTGAGTCACACGCTCGGCGAGCGCGAGCCTCACCCATTCCGCCGGCGCGAACGAGGGCAGCATCACCAGGCGTCGTCCGGCGTAGGTGCAACTCAGGACCGCGCTGATTCCGGCAATGTGATAGGGCGGCACGGCGATGAGCGCGGCCTCCTCCGCTGCGGCGTGACCGAACTCGACCGTGGCGAGGATGTAGGACATGAGATGGCCGTGCCGCAGCACCGCGGCCTTCGGCTTGCCGGTGGTACCGCTGGTGAACAGCTGCACCGCGATCGCCTCCGGGTCGGCGGCGAGTTCTTCGGCCGCGGCAGCCGGAAGCGCGGCCTGCGCCAGCGCCTCGTAATCGGCGCATTCGATCAGCGTGGGCAGCGCGAGCGGTTCGAGATACTGCCGCGGTCCGACCAGCCACGCCGGTGCGATGCGCTGCAGCAGCTCGGACAGTTCGGTGGCGGTCAGACGGTAGTTGAGCGGCACGAACGGCACGCCGGCATGCGCTGCGGCGAACAACGCCACCGGGCCAGCCAGACCGTTGCCGTCGATCAGCGCCAGATGCGCAAAGGCGCGCGCGCGCCGCGCCGCCACCAGTGCCGCCGCGCGCAGCTGCAGGTAATTCAGCTGCCGCCCGGCGCAGCTCACCGCGACGCGCGGGCCGAAGGCCTCGGCTGCCATATCGAGCAGCATCGCGAAATTCATCGACTTCAGTCCGAGGACGGCAGCGCCTTGGCCTGCTTCACGCTGAGCGCGCTTCCATTCAGGGTGAGCGCGCCCTCGCCCCCCTTGGTGCACAAGAGCTCGAGCCGGTCTTCGGCATCAACGTAGCGCTTGCCGATGAGTGAGCCCTGTGACAGCTGCGGATCGAGTTGCACGGCAGCGGCCGGCGAGTCCGTGAGCGCGAGCATTTCCGCGCCTCCACAGGCGAGTAGCGCCTCGATACCCGGCGAGCGGATCACCATGATCTCGGTGCCGCATACCGCGCTCTTCAGCCGCACACCAGGCTTGAGTAGTTTCACGCCGCCGCGTCCTCCGTCAGTCGTTCGAGAGGATGGCGCCGGCCATGCCGCAGGACACCAGCGCGTGGGTGAGATGCGGCACCTGGTTGGAGGCGGTGCCGCGCAGCTGGCGCACCGCCTCGGTGATGTTGTTCATGCCGTGAATATACGCCTCCCCGATCAAGCCACCGTTGGTGTTGACCGGCAGGCTGCCGCCGAGCTCGATGTTGCCGTTCTTGACGAAGTCCTTCGCTTCACCACGGCCGCAGAAGCCGAAGCCCTCGAGCTGCTTGAGCACCTGCGGGGTGAAGGCGTCGTAGAGCATGGCGAGCTGCATGTCATGGGGCGTCAGGCCTGACTGGCTGTAGAGCCGTGCGGCCACACCGCGCGCCTCCGGCATCATGGTGAGGTCCGCATGGTAATAGTTGGAGATGACTTCCACTTCGCGCGGAATCGATTGCGCGGAGGCCACGATGCGCGCCGGACGGCGTTTGAGATCACGCGCGCGCGCCATGCTGGTGACCACCAGCGCGACACCGCCGTCGCTCTCCTGGCAGCAATCGAACAGCCGCAGCACCGGCTCCATGATCCAGCGCGACTGCTGGTGCTCCTCGAGCGTGAGCGGCTTACCGTGGAACCAGGCAAG
>DATHMN010000020.1:0-24662 GCA_035487135.1 Steroidobacteraceae bacterium
AGCGCGATCGCCGCCAGGGCGGCGGCCGCGAGCAGTGGCAGAGCGACCAGCAGGCTGGTGCGAAACGGCGCGGCCTTGGCGCGCTGCTTCTGTTCGCGCAGCTGCTCCAGCCCGGCGCGCAGTCGCAGCGACTGCTCGAACTCGCGCACCAGCTCCGGATCGCGTGTCAGGCGATCTTCGAAAAGCCGATCTTCGTCTTCGGACAGCCGCCCGACGATGTAATCCTGCATGCGCTGAAAATCGTGCTCGACGTCGATCATGGCGTGCCTGTCGGCGCCGGCGGTGTGTGCTGCTGCGCGGGCGCGACACTAGCCCCTGGCAGAGAGCCCGTAAAACTCGTGAGGCACAAGCCGAGCGCCACCAGCCCCAGAAGATCAGCCTTGAAGAGGCCGCGGCGTTGCAGCACTTCGCGGAAGCGGTTGCGCGCGCGAAAGATGACACGGTTGAAGTGTTCCTGGGTCAGGCTCAGCTCGCGGCAGATGTGCTCCTTGTCCTCATCATTGAGATAGAAGCGGATCAGCAACTCGCGGTCGCGGGCCGCCGGCATCTCCTCCAGCATTTTGCGCGCGGCGGCGGCCCACTGCGGCCGGCCCACACGCTCCCAGTCGGGATCGCTTTCGCTGTCCTTCAGCTCCTCGAGCGCTTCAGAACTCGAGAGCGCGGTGCGGTCCTTGCGGCGGTAGTTGCGCAGGTGGTTGATCGCCACGCGGAACAGATAGCCGCCGACATTCTCCGGGTGAGCGATCTCGCCGTTACGCAGTTTCTCGAGCGTGGTGACGGCTGCATCCTGCAGGATGTCCGCCGCCAGCTCCGGATCGCGCACGCGCCGCAAGATGAGCGCGCGCAGACCCGGATAGTCACGATAGACTCCCGAGAGGTGGGAGACAGGATCCGCGACGGGCATTTCCGGCTCCGCGGGAAGTGCCACGGGTGCTGCTTGATCCTCGACGCCGGCCATAAGAAGAGTATAAGCCGCGGCCCGCGGTGCGCGCAGCCGCGCACCGGCTCGCGGCTGCAGCTGCGGGCTCTGGCGGTGACCACCCTGCTAGTGAGCATTGCTCCGGATGCACTCTTCGCCCGCTCCTGCAGTGAGGTCCTGGGGGCGCCCTACTCGAGCACCGGTCCGCTCAAAACCCGCGGCGTGCAGGCGCTGACAGCCGATCTCGCCGTTCTTGCGGGCCATCGTTATCTGATCGAAGTCAGCGAGCGCGACAACGACGTACTGGTCGAAATTCTTAATTCAAACCAACAGGTTGTAGCGCGCGCCGATCACCCGGAGCGGCGCAGCGGGACACGGCGCGCGCTGGTCGAGCCGACAGGCACGCCTCTCACCATCCGGATCACAGGCAAGGAGCACGCCGACGCCTCCGGCGACGCGACGGTGCGGGCTTTTGACCTTGAGGCATTGGCGGACCGCCCCGAATGCCTCTCCGGCATGCGCTCGCTGGCGATGGCGGATGCGGATTATGCCGCGGGCCAGAAGATCTCCCGGGGCTTGGTCCCGAATGGGGGGCAAAGCGCCCGCGACGTGTTCGCCCGGGCTGCCGCGGGTTACGCGACGGCCGAGCGTACTTTCGGCGCGGGCGCCGACCGGCAGTTGTGCGGGGAGACGCAGCTCGCGCTGGCCGGCATCGAATACTCCGACCTGCAGGACTACCCGAAGACGGTTGAGTGGTCGGAGGCCGCTTCCCAGACTCTGGGCAGTACCGATCGCTATCGCAACGCCCGCGCCGCGGCACTCGAGGCTTGGGCATGGATCGAGATCGGCAAGCAGGCGACGCAGACGCCGTCCGTCGTTGCAGGTTCTGCCGCGCCGCTCGCACGCGCGCGCCGGCAGCTCGAGTGGCTGCGCCGCTTCCACCTCGCCCGAGGCGAGCGCTACGACGCGGCCCTGCAGATGAACAATATCGGGGTGGTCGATTACTACGCCGGTCATTACCACGAGGCCATTCCAGAGTTCTTCGAGGTGAGCACGCTGTTCACCGAACTGCACGAGGTGCAGCGCCGCGCTCAGGCGTGGCAAAACGCCGCGCTGTGTTACTGGGGGCTGGGACGCATGCAGGAGGCACTGCGCTGGTCGCAACGCGCACTGGTGGACATCGGGCCCGAGCCCTTGCCGATCATCTATATCAATCTGATCAACAATGCGGCCCTGTCTGACTACGCACTCGGTCGCTACGACGAATCGCTGCGGCTGCACGATAAGGCCCTCGTCATGGCGCACCAGATCCAGTCGCCGCGCCAGGAGGGCTACGCACTGTACGGCATCGGTGAGGACTACTACGCGCTCGGGGATGTCGAGCGCGCCCGGCCTTACCTCGAACGCTCGCTCGCGCTGCGCAGCGTGACGGTGGACGGCCGCGGGCGCATGGCGACGCTGCGGGCGCTCGCAACCATCGACGGCGATCAGGGGAGGGTGCAGCAGGCGCTTGCCGCCGACCGCGAGGCCCTGCTGCTTGCGGTCAGTGCGCCGGTGAAGGAGCGCATCCGCATACAGCTCGCGGTCCACACGGCAGCCGCGGGTCATACCGCCGAGGCGCAGCAGGCGCTTGATGAGATCGTGCAGGATGAACAGACGCGCCCGCTCATCCGGGGCGAGGCATTGCTGCAGCGCGCGGTGCTGCGGCGTCAGCTGGGTCAGCTCAACGCCGCTCGGGCGGATCTTGGCGCCGCACGCGCCAGCTTGCATCGCTACGGCAGTCTCAATGAGGAATTCGCGATCGATCTTGAGCTCGCGCGCATCCTGACTCTGCAGCGCAAGAGCGCGGCCGCGCTTGCGGCAGTCGAGCAGGCCCTGCGGCTGGCGGACGCGGTGCGGGTGCAGAGCGCAAATCCAGAGCTGCGCTCCGAGCTGCAGGCACCGCTGCGCGCCGGTTACGACCTCAAGATCGAGCTGCTGCGCGAGCAGTACGAGGGCGCGCAGGCGGCGGGACGCACGGCCGAAGCCGCGCGCCTCGCTACTGCGGCCTTCGTCACCGCCGACACGTCGCGTGCGCATTCGCTCGCCGAGGTCGCCGCGGAACAATACCCGCCGGCCCTGCGAGGCGAACTCGCTCCCGCGTTGCAACGGCGCGAGGGGCTTTACCGTGAACTCGCCTCGCGGCGCTTCGCTTTGGAGGGGAGGCTGGAGCGCGCGGGCGCGGATGATGCGGTGGCGCGGCAGCTGATCGGCGACATCGCCGAGTTCGAGCGCCAGATCGACATCATCAATACCGACATCGCGTTGCACACGCTGCCCGCAGGGCTGGCGCGGCCGGAATTGACCCCGCGACTGTCACGCTTGCCGGCGGACACTGCGCTCATCACCTATTGGCTCGGAGCCGCCTCCGCCTATGCGTGGGTTGTGACGCCAAAGGGGATCGTGTGGCAGCGCCTGCAATCACCGCAGTCGATCGGCTCGAGTGCAGCCACATTTCACCAGTCCCTCGCGCGTTTCGTCGACACGCCCAAGGAGCGGCGGCTCGAGGCTGCCCGCGCGCTCTATGGTCTCATCGTGGAGCCGCTCGGCCCGGCGCCTGCAAGCGCAACTCATTGGATCGTGGTCCCAGACGGTGCGCTCGACTATGTGCCGTTCGCGGCGCTGCGGGGTGCGGACGGCTTCATCGCTGCGCATCACGATGTGGCGCTAACTCCTGCGGTGTGGATGCTGCAGCGGGCGGAGTCCCCGGGCAACCTGCCGCCCGGACGCGCGCTGCTGCTGGTCGCCGATCCGGTCTATCAGCGCAGCGATCCGCGGCTTAGCGCGGTCATGCAAGCTCAGCTGCGGCCGAGCGCTACGGCGGCGGTAGCCGGACGCGCGCCTGATGACTACCCGCGGCTCGCCTTCGCGCAGCAGGAGGCAGCAGGTGTGAGTGCGCAGTTTCCCCGCGGCGAAGTTGATGAGCTGACGGGGCTGGATGCCACGCGCACGCGTTTCCTTGCGCTCGATCTGTCCCGTTACCGTTATATCCATGTCGCGACCCACGGCATCGTTGACGCACAGGTGCCACAGCTCTCGGCCCTGATTCTCGGCAGCTATGATGCATCCGGGAATACCCTCGACGGCGCCGTGCGCGTCGCCGACCTGTCATTGCAGCGTCTGACCGCGGACGTGGCCGTGTTCAGTGGCTGCGACACGGCGCTCGGCAAGCAGGTGCCGAGTGAGGGCCTGGTTGGTATCAGCTCGACTGTGCTGGCACGTGGAGCGCGCGCGGTGGTCGCTTCGCTCTGGCCGGTGTCCGATGAGATGAGCGCTGAGCTCATGACAGAGTTCTACCGGCACCTGGTGCATGACTCGATGAGCGCACCGCAAGCGCTCGGGGACGCCATGCAGACAGTGCTGAGGCGCGACGGATCCGCCGATCCGTCGCTGTGGGCTGCATACCAGACTTACATCGCGACGCTCGGCCCGGCCGAGCGTCGCCCGACGCAGAGCAAGACAGGCCGCCAGCCAGGGCCCTGAGGAGCAAAACGTGAAGAGCTGGATCGATAAGACCGTGACACTCAATGACACCTGGGGACCGGGCGCGCAGCACAGTCTCACCAATCCGCTGGGCTGTCTGCCCGAATTCTCTTTGCGGGCACGCTACCTGCGCGACAACCACGGCAAGCGCCACCCGGCTCATTTGACTCTCGAGTTCTCCTCGGGCTTCCTCGCCGACGGCTGGCACAACATCACCTTCACACCCATGGGATCGAAGGCGGTATCCGACATCGGCGGACTACCGGCGTGGGATGCATCGCACCGCGACACTTACCGCAAGCTGATTAACAGCGCAAAGTCACTGGACAATTCGCAGACCGAGCGGCTCGAGGCAGTGATTCCGTATCTGGACAAGGGTCACGTGGCTTATAACACCGTACGGCTCTTCTACGTGACCAACGCCGTCAAAGGCCCAATCGTGGACCTGGTCGTCGTGCGCATCAGCCACCACACAGGAATTCCGGGAACGGTTCAGGCACGCCAAGAGGGTGGGGCTCAGGGGCCGCCTCACTAGCAATCGGCGCGGCGGCTTGCATAGGCGGCTTGTTGCGCGATTGCGGCCAGCTTGCTCGTGACTGCAGCACGCGCGCGAGCCCTGCGTCAGGTGTTGCCACTGGGCTACGTCGGCATTCGCCGACTGGCGATCCGGCGCATTGCGGCACTAGAGTGATCCGTCACGCTACCCGTGTGACCGGGGCGTAAACTTGAAGCCGCAATATGCCGCGCGCTCACGCAAATCATCGCGTTCTCCTCGCAGTGCCGCTGCTAGCGACGCTGGCAGCCTGCGGCAGCGGCGGCGGCAGCATGGGTCCGACGGCGTCGCAGCCGCCGCCGGGGGGTAGCAGCGGTCCGCCGCCGACGCCCAGCCAGCCCACCAGCATCACGACTTACAAGTACGACATCAGCCGCTCAGGTCAGAATCTCACTGAATCGGTGCTGACGACGGCGAACGTCAACCCCAGCAGCTTTGGGTTGCTGCGCTTCCTCAGTGCCGATGGCAAGGTGGACGCGCAGCCGTTGTACCTGTCCGGGCTCAGCGTGCAGGGCGGCACCCACAACGTGGTCTACGTCGCCACCGAGAACGACTCGGTGTACGCCTTCGACTCCGACAGTGGCGCAACGCTGTGGCACGTCTCGCTGCTCGGCGGTGGTGAGACACCGAGCGATCCACTCGGCTGCAGCCAGATCGTGCCGCAGATCGGCATCACCGCCACCCCGGTGATCGATCCATCCGCGGGCGCGCACGGCACGCTGTTTGCCGTCGCGATGTCGAAGGATACTTCCGGCAATTACTACCAACGTCTGCACGCGCTCGACGTCACCAGCGGTGCTGAACTGCTGAACGGACCGGTGACGATCGCAGCGACTTACCCCGTCATGGGGGGCAGCATGAGTTTCGATGCCCAGCAGTACGCCGAGCGCGCTGCGCTGCTGCTGTCCCAGGGTACGCTTTACCTGAGCTTCACCTCGCACTGCGACAGTCCGCCGTACTCCGGCTGGGTGCTGGCCTACAGCGAGCAGACGCTGGCGCAGACGGCAGCCTTCAACGCTGCTCCCAACAGCGGCGGCGGCGGCCCGGCAATCTGGATGGCAGGCGGTGGACCCGCGGCGGATTCCGCCGGCAATCTCTACCTGCTGACTGCCAACGGCGCTTTCGAGACGACACTCGACGCCAATGGCTTTCCGAGCGCGGGTGACTACGGCAACAGTTTCCTCAAGCTGAACGGCACGACGCTCGCGGTCATCGACTATTTCGCCATGGCGAACGAAGTCGCCGAGTCGGCCAGCGACACCGATCTCGGCTCCGGCGGCATCATGCTGCTGCCCGATCTGCTGGACGCGAACGGCACGACGCAATATCTCGCCGTGGGCGCCGGCAAGGATCAGAACCTGTACGTGGTCAGTCGCAGCGCGCTCGGCAAGTTCAGCCCGAGCGCGAATAACATCTGGCAGGTGGTTAGCGGCGATCTGCCCGGCGGCATCTGGTCGACGCCCGCCTATTTCAACCACACGGTCTATTACGGGCCGGTAGGCAGCGCGCTCGCCGCCTTCAGCATCGCGAACGCCAAGCTCACATTGAGCGGGACGACCACCGTGAGCTTTCCTTATCCGGGCACCGCGCCAGTGGTTTCGGCCAACGGCAGCAGCAATGGCATCGTCTGGGCGCACGAGAACTCGAGCCCGGCGGTGCTGCACGCCTTCGATGCGAGCCTGCTTGCGCACGAGCTCTACAACAGCTCGCAGGCCGCCAACGGCCGCGACCAGTTCGGCGATGGCAACAAGTTCATCAACCCGATCGTCGCTGATGGCAAGGTGTTCGTCGGCACGCCGACCGGGTTGGCGGTGTTCGGCCTGCTGAACTGACACGCACTTGCGGGCTTCTAATGCCGGCGGCGCGTCTTTGGCGGTCGCCGTCCCCGCACAGAGGTGGACGGCCGAGCCGCCTTGCGTGCGCTGCGCGCACGGTAGTCGAGGAAGGCCTCGATCTGATTGCGCAGAAAGCGGTGCACCGCATCCTGCGAGGTCGGGGCACTCACGTTCTTGAGGGCACACGGGAGCGCTCCGGTGGCGCGTCGCCAGTCGCGCGCCATGCGGCTCATGACGTCATCCGGGGCGGCCGTGGCGGCATCGATCGGCGCCGGCAGGGCGGCTGCGGACGTCGTCAGCGTCGCGGGCACATCCGTACGCGCTGTCGCGAGGAACAGGCTGCCGAAGTCCACGGCCGCGGCATCACGGCGCGTGAGCGAGCCGCTCATGCCGAGGAGCTTGCGCGCCGTGACCAGCACCGAGGTGTGCTGCAGCGGCAGCGAGCACACGACACCCCGGGGCAGATAAGGGGACGCGAGCAGGGCCGGCGCCCGCAGACCTATGCGGTTGAAGGAGAACCGCGGTGCGAATGAGGCCGTGTCACCCGGGGCGGGCGAGTTGATGCCATCCGGATTGACCGCCGCGCCGGGATTGGCATGATCGAAATAGCCGCCGTGCTCATCGAAGTTCACGACATAGAGACTCTGGCCCCACTGCGGACTGCTGCGCAGGGCCGCGTAGATCTGCGCCACCAGCGCATCTGCCGGGCGCACATCTTGGGGGGCGTGCATCGAAGTCACCGGTCCGTCGGTCACTGAGCCTGCAAAACGCGGAATGATGAAGTTGTAGTTCGCCAGCCTGCCGGCGGCGGCGTCGGCGGCAAAAGCCGACTCGTACAGCTTGAAGTTGGCGCGCTCGCCGTTGATGCGGCTGTATTGTGCGACTTCGTTCTGATCGCTGTAGTAGACCGCCCAGGTGCGTGCGCTCTGTTGCAGCTGCTCGTAGAAGGTCACCGAATTCAGCTGCACGCTCCAGTCGTCCCACGCCCAGCCGGCGGAGGTTGCCGCGTGCATGTACAGCCGGTTGGGCATCGTCGGCCCCGGAACTTCCGAGTACCACTGGTCGCACAGCACGAAGTTCTGCGCCAGCGCGCTCAGTGCCGGCAGCTGCCCCGCCACGAAGGTCTGCATCACGGCACTTAAGTTGACGTCGGCGCCGCCGAAGCCGTCCACCGCAAGCTCGCTGCGGTAGTTCGCGACGAAGCCGCGATCGTTCACCGCCTTGAGTGCAGCGTTCGCGGCAACCGTGCTGCTGCCGAAGAGCTGCACGTTGGTCGCCGCCAGCGAGTGACCCGGACCCTGTCCCTGGGTCACCGTGAAGAGCGCCGGCTGGCCAGCCGCGATGGCCGGGTTGGCGGCACTCACCGGTGCCGCCGGGTTGGCCCGGTTGGCGAAAGTGCCGCTGCCAATGCCGGCCACACCGGGCCACTTGCCGAACAGGTGATCGAGCGAGCGGTTCTCGAGCATGAGCACGACGATGCAATCGATCGGTGGCGTCACGCTGCTGTGACGCCGCAGCGGCGACGGGGGGGTGGTGCGCTGCGATTTCCTGCTTTTGGCCATGCGCGTCCGTCCCTAGTGAGCGCTTCGATCTCTTCCGTGCATATAGCAGATGCGTGTGTCAGAACAAGCGTCGCAGCTCAGCGGCGCGTGGGCCAGCAGGGCGGCATGCAACGGCGCGGTGCCGTGCGGGGCGGTTACTTCAGCTCTATCCAGGTGGGGGCGTGGTCACTCGCCTTCTCCCAGCCGCGCACGTCGCGGTCCACCTGGGCGCTCACCAGCCGCGCGGCGGCCTTCGGGTTCAGCAGCAGATGGTCGATGCGCAAACCGGCATCGCGCTGATAGGCATTGCGGAAGTAATCCCAGAACGTATAGATCGTCTGTCCGGGGTGCAATTTGCGCAGCGCGTCCGTCCAACCCTGCTGCATGATCGTCTTGAAGGCTTCGCGCACTTCAACCCGGAACAGCGCATCGTCGACCCAGCGCTCGGGCTTGTAGACATCCTGCTCGGTCGGAATGATGTTGTAATCGCCGGCCAGCACGACCGGCACGTCCTGGTTGACCAGCTCCGCGGCGAGCTTGGTAAAGCGCTCGATCCAGCGCAGTTTGTAATCGAATTTGGGCCCCGGGGCCGGGTTGCCGTTGGGCAGGTAGAGACAGCCAATCACGACGCCGTGCACGTTCGCTTCGATGTAACGGCTGTGCAGGTCCTCAGGGTCTCCGGGCAGCACGCGGCGCACTTCCTGCGGCCGCGTGCCGCGGGCAAGGATCGCTACACCGTTCCAGCTCTTCTGGCCGTGCCAGATCGACTCATAGCCGGCCGCGCGGATCACCAGCTCGGGAAACTTCTGCTGCGGCGCCTTCAGCTCCTGCAGGCAGACGACGTCCGGCTGGGTTTGCTGCAGCCAGCGCTCGAGATTCGGCAGACGCGCACCGATGCCGTTGACGTTGTAAGTGACGATCCGCAAGGTCAGCTATCGGGCGTTTCCTGTAACAGCACCAGCGAACGGGCTTCCAACATGTACTGCGCGCCACCGCTCAACGGCTTGCCCGCGAATGGATCCTCGAGTGCGGTATCCAGCACCGTCAGCCACGGCTTGGTGGACAACATCTGCGCGATCCGGAACGGCAGGGCCTCGTGATGCGCATTGAAGAGTAGCAGGAAATTGGCGTCGCGGATCGGCTCGCCGCGGGGTCCGCGGCGCGCGATGGCGCCGCCTGCCAGATAGACCCCGAGGCAGCGGGCAAACTCCTGATGCCAGTCGCTCTCGGTCATCTCGTTGCCGTCGGGATTGAGCCAGATGATCTCCTTCAGCCCCTCGGTGGTGGCCTCGGCGCGCACGTAGCGTCGTCGACTGAACACCGCGTGCTCGCGCCGCAGCCGGATGATGCGCTCCACGAAGCGCAGGAAGCGCTGGTGCTCCGCGGGCAGCGCCCAGTCGTACCACGACAGCGGGTTGTCCTGGCAATAGGCGTTGTTGTTACCCTGCTGGCTGCGCGACAGCTCATCACCGCCCAGCAGCATCGGCACGCCCTGCGAGAACAGCAGCGCGGCGATGAGGTTGCGCTTCTGGCGCTCGCGCAGCCGCAGCACCGCGGCATCATCGCTCGGCCCCTCGACACCGCAATTCCAGGAGCGGTTGTCGTTGTGGCCGTCGCGGTTGTCCTCGCCATTGGCCTCGTTGTGCTTACTGTTGTAGCTCACCAGGTCCTCGAGCGTGAAGCCATCGTGGGCGGTGACGAAGTTCACGCTCGCATTCGGTTTGCGGCCGCTCGCCTCGTACAGGTCCGCAGAGCCGGTGAAGCGCTGCGCGAACTCGCCGACCAGACCGCCGTCGCCCTTCCACCAGCCGCGCAGCGTGTCGCGGTACTTGTCGTTCCACTCGTTCCAGCCGGGCGGGAAGTTGCCCACCTGGTAGCCGCCGCTGCCGGTATCCCAGGGCTCGGCAATGAGCTTCACCTGCGAGAGCACCGGGTCCTGGCCGATGGTGTCGAAGAACGAACCGAGCCGATCGACGTCGTGCAGTTCGCGCGCCAGCGCGGAGGCCAGATCGAAGCGGAAGCCGTCGACGTGCATCTCGGTGACCCAGTAGCGCAGGCTGTCCATGAGCAGCTGCAGCACGCGCGGGTGCTGCAGGTTGAGGGTGTTGCCGGTGCCGGTGAAATCCATGTAGTAGCGCGCATTCTCCGCCGACAGGCGGTAATAACTGGCGTTGTCGATCCCGCGGAACGACAGGGTCGGCCCCAGCTGGTTGCCTTCGGCGGTGTGGTTGTAGACCACATCGAGCAGCACTTCGATGCCGGCGGAGTGCAGCACCTTCACCATGGTCTTGAATTCCGACACGCGCCCGGTGGAGGAATAGCGCAGTTCGGGCGCGAAGAAGCCGAGCGTGTTGTAGCCCCAGTAGTTGCGCAGCCCCCGGTCCACCAGGTAACGGTCATCGACGAAGGAGTGCACCGGCATCAGTTCGATGGCGGTGACCCCAAGGCGTACCAGGTGGTCGACGATGGGTGCGGTGGCGAGGCCGGCGTAGGTACCACGCAGCGGCGCCGGCACCTGCGGGTGCTGCATGGAGATGCCGCGCACGTGCGCCTCATAAATGACCGTGTCGTGCCAGGGAATGCGCGGCGCGCGGTCTTCGCCCCAGGTAAAGGCCGGATCGATCACCCGGCATTTGGGCGTGCCGGCCGCGCTGTCGCGCCGGTCGAAGGAGAGGTCCGCCTTGGGGTGCCCGGTGCGATAACCGAAATGCGCATCGCTCCAAACCAGTGGCCCCTGCAGGTGCTTGGCATACGGCTCGATCAACAGCTTGTGCGGATTGAAGCGGTGACCGCGCTCCGGATCGTATGGCCCGTAAACCCGGTAGCCGTACAGCAGTCCCGGGCGTGCCTCGGGAAGATAACAGTGCCAGCTGCCGTCGGTGCGCTCGCGTACCTCGATGCGCTGCACCTCGTGCCGCCCGCTCGCATCGAAGATGCACAGCTCGACCCTTTCGGCGTTCTCGGAAAACAGCGAGAAGTTCACGCCTTCGCCGTCCCAGGTGGCGCCGCGCGGATAGGCATGCCCTGGCCAGATCGCGCGGATCGGACGCTGGTCCATGGCTTCGTTCGCAACTGGCGCTCGCACGGCCGTCCTTTCACGTTCCCTGTCGGCAGAGCGATAGTAGAAGCCGCGGCGTGGCGCGTCCAACTTCCAACTTGAGCAAACTTGGCAGTAGCGTCATACGGGCAAGGCGTAGCCGCGCGTATAGTCAGTGCTCACTTGCCCCGACACGCGGCATATGAAATTTCTTCAGCTGCTGGCGCTGGTTGCGCTGCTGCCCGCGGGCGCAGCTGGCGCACAGCCGGTGTGCCCCAGCGCCGGGCTCAAGCTTCCCGCGGCTTCTGCGCGTCGGTGTTTGCCGACGATCTGGGCCGCGCGCGCCACCTGGTGGTTTCGCCCGCCGGCATCGTCTATGTCAACACCTGGAGCGGACGCTATTACGGCAACAGGCCGCCGATGATGAGCGGCTCCCTGGTGGCGCTGCAGGAGCCGCGGCAGTGGCCGTGCGGATCTGATCCGTCGCTTCGCGACCTCAAGCGGATCGTGCGCCAGGACGTGCCGCAGCCGAAGAAATTCTCCACGCCGATGCCGCCGATGGGCGGGGCGCAGCTCAGTGACGAGCAGGTGTCAGCGGTAGCCGCTTACGTCTGGGCGATCAGCCACCGCTGAGGCCGGTGCGCGTGGCGGCGCGCGCGCGCGCCGCCGGCAAGCGGCCGAGGATGAAACCGATCACCGCCGCCAGTCCCGAGGCGATCAGCACGGCGAACTTGGCTGCGGCGAGCAGCACCGGATCATCGAAGGCGAGATTGGAGATGAAGATTGCCATGGTGAAGCCAATGCCACCCAACAGGCCGAGCATGACAATGTGCCGCCAGCTGACGCCTGTGGGCAGCGTGCAGAACTTGAGACGCACTGCCAGGAGCGCGGCGAGCACGATGCCGACCGGCTTACCGACGACCAGGCCCGCGACCACACCCAGGCCGACTGACAGTGGCGCGGGGTCGGTGAGGTCGAGTCCCGCCAGACTGACACCGGCATTGGCGAGCGCGAACACCGGCATGATCGCGAACGCGACGTAGGGATGCAGTGCCGATTCCAGCTGTGTCACCGGTGCGGGTACCTCCGCGGCCGCCGGCGCCTGGCGCGCTTTGCGGCCGAAGCTGGCCTTGGCCGGAGTGAGCAGTCCGAGAATGACGCCCGCGAGCGTCGGATGCATCCCCGCGGTCAGCATGCCGTACCAGACGATGATGCCCGGCACGATGTACGCGAGCGCCGAGCGCACCGACAGCCACTGCAGCAGCAGCACCAGCAACACCCCCACCGCGACCAGCGCCAGTCCCGCAACCGCGATGCCACTGGAATAGAAGAACGCGATCACCAGGATGGCGGCGATGTCATCGATGATCGCCAGCGTCAGCAGCAGCATGCGCAGCGCCGCCGGCACGCGGCCGATGAGCGACAGTACTCCGACGGCGAAGGCGATGTCGGTAGCGGTCGGGATCGCCCAGCCGCGCCGCGCCGCCGGATCGGAGTTGAGTACTATATAGATGAGTGCCGGGATGACCACACCGCCCGCCGCCGCGATGATCGGCAGCGTCGCCACCCTGGGGTCAGACAGCGCGCCATCGTGCATCTCGCGCCGGATCTCCAGGCCGACCACGAGAAAGAAGAGGGTCATCAGCCCGTCGTTGACCCAGAAGTGCAGGTCGACGTGTGGCAGGAACTGCGTCAGCCCAAAGCCAAGCTGCAGATGCCAGAGCGCCTCATAGGCGTAGGCTAGGGGCGAGTTGGCCCATCCGAGTGCGACCGCGGCGGCGATCAAGAGCACCACGCCGCTCGCGGCCTCCACGCTGATAAAGCGCAGCGGCCACAACGTCGCGTGTGGGGCGTGCGGGGCGCTCATCACCACCTCTGGAGCCTCTCGCTTCTAGTGTAGGCGAAAAGGCCGCCGCGGTCCGTCGATTCCCGGCCGCGCGACTCGTCGTAGCAACAGCGGGGGAAATACCCCCGGCGTACGTTTAAGGAGTCAGCACATGCGCGTCATGGTGATGGTGAAGGCAACCCCGCATTCGTCGCTTTGTCCCAACACTTAACCGACCTTGGCTTGCACTGCCCTGCGCCCAATGGTGTCATCCGTGGTCATGACGACCACGGCTGTCACGCGCACCATCGATGCACTGTGGCGGATCGAGTCCCCGCGGCTGATCGCAGGTCTCGCCCGCTTCACGCGCGACGTCGGCCGCGCGGAGGAACTCGCGCAGGACGCGCTGGTGGCGGCCCTGCAGCAGTGGCCGCGTGCGGGCATCCCCGACAATCCGGGCGCCTGGCTCATGACCACGGCGAAGAATCGCGCCATCGACCAGGCCCGGCACGAGCGCATGCGCAGGCGCAAGCTCGATGCGCTCGGCTACGAGCTTGAGATGGAGGAGCGCGCCGACGGCAATCCGGAAGCCGCCGCCGACGATGACATCGGCGATGATCTGCTCAAGCTGATATTCACCGCCTGCCATCCGCTGCTGAGCACCGAGGCGCGCACCGCACTGACCCTGAAGCTGCTCGCCGGACTCACCACGGCGGAGATTGCGCGTGCGTTCCTCGTCCCCGAGGCGACCGTTGCCCAGCGCATCGTGCGCGCCAAGCGCGTCCTGTCCGAGGCACGGGTGCCATTCGCGATCCCGCGGCGCGAGGAGCTCGGTGCGCGCCTGTGCTCGGTCCTCGAAGTCATCTACCTGGTATTCAATGAAGGTTATGCCGCGACCAGCGGCGATGACTGGATGCGCCCACTGCTGTGCGAGGAAGCTCTGCGTCTCGGGCGGATCCTCGCCGAACTCGCGCCCGCGGAGGCGGAGGTGCACGGCCTGGTGGCGCTGCTGGAGATCCAGGCCTCGCGCCTGCACGCGCGTCTCGGCGCGAACGGCGAGCCGGTGCTGCTCATGGAGCAGAACCGCACGTTGTGGGACCGCCTGCTCATCCAGCGCGGGCTGAGCGCGCTCGCCCGCGGCGAGGCGCTCGGCGAGGCCCGCGGTCCCTATCTGCTGCAGGCGGCGATCGCCGCCTGCCACGCCCGCGCGCACGCACCGGCGGACACCGACTGGGTGCTCATCACGGCGCTGTATGACGAGCTGGCGCGTGTCAGGCCTTCGCCGGTCATCGAACTCAATCGTGCGGTGGCGGTGGGTATGGCCTACGGACCGGCGGCCGGGCTCGAGCTCGCCGACCAGCTGGAGGAGCAGGGCACGCTCACCAGCTACCATCTGCTGCCGAGCGTGCGCGGCGATCTGCTCGCGCGCCTCGGTCGCTACGACGAGGCGCGCGGTGAGTTCGAGCGCGCCGCGGAACTCACCCAGAACCGGCGCGAGCAGGGGTTGCTTCGGGCACGTGCGGCCGCCTGCGAGCGCGGAGAAGTCTGATGTCCTACATGCTGCTGATCGTCGAACCACAGGGCCAGCGTCGCGAGCGCAGCGCGCAGGAGCTGCGGCATGCCTATCAGCGCATGCTCGAGTTCGCCGAGCAGCTGCAGCGCGCGCGCCAGCTGGTCGCGACCAACTCACTGCGCGAAGACGCGGTGCGGGTACGCTTGAGCGGCGGCAAGCCGGTGGTGCTCGATGGTCCGTTCACCGAGGCGCGCGAGATGATTGGCGGGTTTTTCCTGCTCAGCTGCCAGACGCGAGCCGAGGCGCTCGCCATCGCCGGGCGCTGCCCGGCAGCCGAGTGGGCCACCGTCGAGGTACGCGAGCTCGGTCCTTGCTAGCCCGGCTAGTGCCAGCGGCGAGCGGAGAACACGCTCTTCAGCAGGCGCGCCGAGACGCCGTTGCCGGCCAGCGCGACCTGATAGGCACGGCAGGCGATGCGCGAGCGCAGCGCTTCGCGGTGCACGAACGCTGAGTGCAGCAGGATCTCGCGCGGGCTCCAGCGCAGCTTGGATTGCTCACCGGTGAGCGAGAGGTTGACCGAGCGCACGCCCTCGGCGATGGCGTACTTCAACCCCTCGGCCACCGTGGTGGTCATCACGCTGTGGCGCGCCCAGTGCGGATCGAAGCCCGAGTAATAGAGATAGACGCTGTCGCCCACGCGGAAGGCCACGCGCGCGGCGACGATTTCGTCTTTGATCTGCAGCTGGAAGATGCGCACGATGTCGCGTTGCGCGAGGCGGTCACAGACGTCGACCAGAAAATCCTGCAGTGGCCGGCCGGCGAACCAGTTGGGGTGCTTGGGTCCGTGGTTCCAGGCGGCGCGCAGCGCATGCAGCTCGAAGAAGCGAGTGAGCGCTGCTCGCACGGCGCGGCGTTCGCGCGCGACCACGAACTCGAACGTCAGGCCGTCACGCTTCAGTGAGTTGTAACAGTGACGCAGCGACTCGCGGATGTTACGACGCAGACCCGCGCGGAACTGCTGCCAGCTTTCCGGCAGTTCGAGAATGTAGTCGTGCGTAGGCGCACGCCACTGTGGGGCAACCTCCTGCTGCATCGCGGCTGCCAGCTCGCCACTGATTCCGCTCCACAGGATCCAGTCCCAGCCGGGCACGCGGCCGAGGCCCTCGTGTGTAGCGGCCATCGCGGCACGCTCGTAACCGCGCTCGACCATCGGGCTGCGGATCTCGGTGAGCGCGGGATCACCGCCGATCAGAGCTACCGTACCGAGCCTGAGTGGACCGACGCGGCGGCGACTGAGAATCAGCGGGATCAGCGCCACACACTCGGCGCGAGCATTGCGCAGCACGCAGAACAACGGCTCGTCACGGATGCGCGGGTTACGGTTGAGAAAGTGGTGACACCAGGCGAGGTGCCATTCCTGGCGCGCGAACGGCAGGGTGTTGCGGGTGATCTGGTAGAGGCGCTCATAGTCCGGCAGGAGGGCGCGGATACCCTCGAGCGTGGAAACGATTTCCATCGTGAGCTCGCCCGGCAATGGAAGGCCCTCGGCGCTGGCCGCGCGCTATTGTTTGGCTTGAATGACCCCCGCGGGCAGCTCCGTGAGCCCGCCCGCCCACGCTAGCATGAGTGGCGGCCGCGGCGCCGCATGACGTGAATTCAGGTACCTGAACGTGCTTGCTGCGCCGGCGCCGAGGTGGCGTGGACAAGCACCTGAAAGATCCGTTGATTTTTCCGGAGCTGGCGCATATTGCGCCGCAGCGTACCGGACGCTGCCGTCGTGTCCGGAGTAGTCACGAGGGCTACATCTGCGCGGCCCACGAGCTGCACCAGCCCGCAGCCTTCACATTCTTTCCCGGGAAGATCTGGCAGGGTCCCTGCATCGAGCCGCTGGCACCCTGGTAGAGCGCACAGTTCGCGCAGCTACTGCCGGCGCCGGCCTCCTTGGCATCCCGGGCACTCTCGACGTAGTGCACCGCTTTGGCTTCGGGTGCAGCGGGAGACAAGGCCGGCATGGGGGCTGCCGGTGCGCGCCGCGGCGCAAATCCGAGTGGCACCAGCGCGCCAGCGAGGGCCAGCCGCTGCAGCAGTAGCCGGCGTGAGACAGAGGACTGTTTCATCGGAACTCCTTCTCCAGGCATCTTCAACAGAGTTTGCGCGCCGGCCGCCTCAATTGCCTGAGCGACGCCACGGACGCAGCACGCGCTGCAGCGGTGCGCTCACGCTGGCGTTCAGTTCCGGATCGAGTAAGCGACGGCGTTTGAGCAGACGGATGGCGCTCTGCACGGTCGACTTGGATAGTCCGGTGCGGGTCGCGATGCTCTGCAGGCTTACACCCACCCGGTCGCTCCCGGCGCGCGTGTGACGCAGCAGGAACAGATAGACGATGAACGTCGCCGGACGCCGGTCGTGGCCCACCAGGTCCGGCATCAGTACGTCGATGACGTAGGCGTCGAGTGTCACGCGCTGCATAGTAGTTATTACTATAGCGATTAACGCCGCGGGGACCCAGCGGGCGCCGGTCATAATGGCTGGCATCCGTAGCGGGGGAGCAGCATGATCACCCACGTCAAGTTCGTCGGCATCCCCACGCGCGACCAGGCGCGTGCGCTCAAGTTCTACACCGAGCAGCTCGGGTTCGCGATCGCGACCGATCAGCCATTCGACGAGCAGCAGCGCTGGATCGAGCTGCGCATCGGCAACTCGCCCACGCGCGTGGTGCTGTTCACCCCCGAAGGTCACGCCGACCGCATCGGCACCTTCTTTAACGGCTCCATCGCCTGCGATGACGTCGAGGCGACCTATCGCCAGCTGAAGGAGCGCGGCGTCGAGTTCAGCAGCGCGCCGCAGAAGCAGCCGTGGGGCACGTTCGCCACGTTCAAGGATCCTGACGGCAACCAGTTCGTGCTGTCTTCGAGCTGAGTCCGCCAGCGCACAATTCGTAGCAGTCAGTCGCGGCGAGCAAGCCGGGGCTGCGCTCGTTGCAGCTGTCACGAAAAAGACAGTGCACCGACAGACGTTCGCTATTGCCGTGTTGAGCAATTCCGGGCATCTGGCACGACTGGCGCACTTCGCGTGCGTTCAGCGCAGGAGACGCCATGCCCCGGATCGCCGCACTGATCTACGGACTGATCGCCTACCTTATCTTTTTTGTTACTTTTCTTTACGCCGTCGATTTCGTCGGCAACGTGATGGTGCGCAAGACGATCGATTCGGGCACCGGCGGCTTCTCGCTCGGCGCACTGAGCGTCGATCTGCTGCTGCTCGGGCTGTTCGCCCTGCAGCACAGTGTGATGGCGCGTCCCTGGTTCAAGCGCGCCTGGACGCAGATCGTCCCCGAGCCGGTCGAGCGCAGCACCTACGTGCTGTTCGCCAGCCTGTGCCTGATCCTGCTCTTCTGGCAGTGGCGTCCGATGACCGGGATCGTCTGGGACGTACAGAACGACTTTGCCCAGGGAGTGCTGTGGGCGCTGTTCTGGGGCGGCTGGCTCACGGTGCTCTTGAGCACGTTTCTCATCAACCACTTCGATCTGTTCGGTCTCAAGCAGGTGCTGTGCTACGTGTTTCGCATCCCGTACCGCCCCGAAGGGTTTCTGACGCCAGGCATTTACCAGTTCGTGCGCCACCCGATCTATCTTGGGTTCCTGTTCGCTTTTTGGGCGACACCGCGCATGACGCAGGGCCATCTGCTGTTTGCGCTCGCGACCAGCGGTTACATCCTCATCGGTATCCGCTGCGAGGAACGCGACCTGCTGCGCCTGTTCGGTGAGTCCTACCGCAGCTACCGCGAGCGGGTGCCAATGCTGATCCCGTTCAGCAAGCGGCGCGCGGCCGCGGCGGCTCAGCGCGTGCCGACGCGCTGAAGCAGGTTCTGGAAGCGCGGCTCGTCGCGCACGCTGTCGTAGGCGGGGTCGACGCTCAGCAGGGTGATGAAACTGGCGCGCTCGGTGTACGCGGTCTCGAGCGTGTCCAACAGCCGCTCTTTGTCGCCGAGGCCGAGATAGGCGAGCGCGCGCATCGGCAGCGCGTCCCAGCCTTTGTCGGTGTTGGCACGCTCCATCTCCTCGAGCGCCGCGCTGGCGCGCGTGGCATCACCCGCGCGCCCGTAGACGTAGGCCTCGGCGGCCGACTGCCAGGGATTCGGGTCGATCCTGCGCCACTCGGCGAGCTGCGTCAGAGCGTCCGCGAAATGCCCTTGCTGCACCAGCGGCTGGATCATTAAGTACGCGCGCCGGTTGGCCGGGTCCATCGCCAGCACTGCACGGAAGGCATCCAGCGCGCGCGCCGGCTGGCGGGCGAAGTACAAGAGTGCGGCATGATCGGCGCGCATCACGATCGACTGCGGATCGAGCGTCAGCGCGCGCTCGCTCTCGGCGAGCGCCTCGGGGAAGTGTCCCTGCGCGGCCAGGTATTCGGCGTACCACTGGTGGGCCGTCGCATAGTTGGGGTTGAGCTCGAGGGCGCGCCGGTACTCGCGCTCGGCACTCTTCCAGTCGTAGTCGAAATCCTGGGCGATGCTGCCGAGCGCGCTGTGCCCTTCTGCGGAATTAGCGTCCAGCTCGAGCGCGCGCAGGGCGGCGGTGCGGGCGCGCGGCATGAGCTGCCGCGGCGGCGCCAGCCCGTATTTGCTCATGGTCAGGTAGGTATCGGCGAGGCCGGCGTGCGCGGGCGCGAAGCGCGCGTCCTCATCGATCGCCCGCTGGAAATACACCAGCGCACGCTGGAAGCCCGCCGCGCTGCGCTTGTTCCAGAAATAGCGACCCTGCTGATAGAGCTCGCTCGCCGCGGGGCGCGCCGGCACCGCGGCCTGTGCCACCTTGGCGGCTGTCGCCACGGCCGCCGGCACGGGCTCGCCGATCGTGCCGCGAATCTCCTCGGCTATGCGCCGCGCGATCTCGCTCTGTACCGTGAGCACCGAGGTCATGGTCCGGTCGTACTGCTGCGCCCAGACGTGCGCCTGATCGCTGGCGCGCACCAGCTGCGCGGTGACGCGCACGCTGCCATCGTCGCGCCGCACGCTGCCCTCGAGCACGTACTGCGCCTGCAGCTCGCGTGCGATCTGTCCCACGTCTTCGTGGCTGTTCTTGTAGCGCATCACCGAGGTGCGCGCGATCACTCCCAGGCGCTTGGGGTCGGCGTTGCCGAGCTGTGCGATCAGTTCCTCGGTGAGCCCGTCGCTGAAGTACTCCTGACTCGGGTCGCCGGTCATATTGGCGAGCGGCAGTACGGCGAGCATCACTTCGTGCGGACGCGCGGGACTACCCGGGTGGCTGAAGTGCAGGAACCAGGCGATCTCGCCGCCGAGCGCAGCGACCGCGAGGGCACCGATGGCCCACCACTTGGCGCTCGAGCGCGCCGCCGGCGAGTCGGCGCCGGCAGGTGCAGTCAGCGGCGGCGGGCGCGCGGCGTGCGGCGCCACGGCGGGCGTGACAGGCGCCGGGACGAGCGGCGTCACCGGCGCGATGAAGCGGTAGCCACAGCCGGTGACGGTCTGAATGAACTGCGGATTCTCGGAGTCGTCATGCAGCGCCGCGCGGATCTTGCGGATCGCGCCGTTGATGCTGTTGTCCGTGTCGAGGAAGGCACTCTTACCCCAGATGCGCTCGACCAGCGCCTCGCGCGTCACGAGCTGGCCGTGCTGCTCGGCCATGAACAGCAGAATCTGCATGGGGATGCGCTCGAGGCGCACCGGCACGCCGTCGTGGCGCAGCTCCCAGGCGCGCGCATCCAGTTCGAAGCCCGCACCGAACCGCACGCTAGCAGCGGACTCAGTGGCCACGGTCAGACTCCCTCATGGGGGGATTCTAGAGCGTGGCGAGCACGCGCGTACGAGGGTTGAAGGGCGCGGGCCGCTCAACTCGAAGACTGGGCGAAGCTCTCCATCATCAGCCCGGTGCCGCCGCGCGAGACGTGCGCGACTACGGCGGTGCGCCGGTGGAGCTTGGTGATGGTGCCGAGATTGATGGCGAAGGCCAGCACCACATGCTGGCCCTTGCGCAAGCCGAGGTTGGAGGTCTCGATGAAAACCCCGGTGGCGCTCAGGTTTACCGCTTTGCACAACTTGCGCCTGCCACCGGGCACCGTGATGTACACGACAGTCCTTGCGCGATGCCTGGTATGCAGTCGGCGTTCCACGGCGACCCTTCAGCTCTTCGTTATTGTCTGTCGATCCCGTCACATTATGCCTCGCGCCGAGACCTGCGCTGGGTCCAGTAAACTTAATGCCTGTGCGTCGGTGGCGCACTCTGCTGCAGGAATCCGCCGATCTCGCGCCCGAAGGTCGCCAGATCCACCAGGAATGCGTCGTGTCCCTCGATGCACGCGAGCGGCGCGAAGCGGGTCGCGACCCCCGCGGCGCTCAGGTGAGCGGCGACCGCCTGCTGCTCGGAGACGGAAAACAAGAGATCCGACTGCACGCCGATCACCAGGGCGCTCGCGAGCTCTGCGCGGCGGAAGATGCCCACCGGATCACCGTGCGCGGCGAGATCGAAGCGGTCCATGGCGCGCGAGAGGTACAGGTAGCAGTTGGCGTCGAAGGCGCTGACGAAGCGCTGTGCGAGGGTCTCGAGGTACCCCTGCACCGCGAATTCCGAGGCGAACGGTCCCGCGTGGCGCATGTCGGCGCGGATCGGCTCACGGCCGAAGCGCTGCTGCCATTCCGCCGCCGAGCGGTAGGTCACCGTGCCGAGTTTGCGCGCCAGGCGCTGGCCGAGCGCTGGCGGCTGCTCTGAGGGGTAGTTGCCCTGTGCCCAGGCGGGGTCGGAGGTGATGATCTCGCGCTGGATCGAACGCAGCGCAATGGCGAACGGAGCGGCCGCTTCGGTGCCGGAGATGCAGAGGAGGCGCCGCGCGCCCTGCGGGGCGAGCGCCGCGTAGGCCAGCACGACCATGCCGCCAAGCGAGGGTCCCATGACCGTGTCGAGGCATCCGATGCCGAGCGCGCGCACGGTCGCGTGGCCGGCGCGCGCGATGTCCTCGATGGAAAGATCGGGGAAGCTCAGCCGGTAGGGCTGGCCGGTGGCCGGGTCGGGCGATGCCGGCCCCGAGGAGCCGAAACACGAGCCGAGCGAATTCACGCAGATGACAAAGAAACGCCCGGTGTCGATCGCGAGCCCGGGCCCGATCATCCCCTGCCACCAGCCCTCGGCCGGGTCCGCGGCCGAAGCCGCGGCGTGCGCCGACGGCGAGAGGCCGGTAAAGAGCAGGATGGCGTTGTCGCGCGCCGCGTTCAGCGTGCCCCAGGTCTCGTAGGCGATGCGCGCACCATGCAGAACGCCGCCTTTCCACATGGGAAAAGGATCGGGCAACGCTGCGTATCGACGCGCATCCATGGAGCGGCTGCTGGGGTGAAGCTGGCTGATCTAAGGCTCGGGATCGCTGCCCTCGGCGATCCCCTCGAACAGTACCGTCGACAGATAGCGCTCCCCGGTGTCGGGCAGCATGGCGAGCAGCACCGCACCCTGGGGCGCCTCAGCGGCCACTTTCAGGGCGGCAGCGAACGTGCCGCCCGAGGAGATGCCGCAGAAGATGCCTTCACTCCGGGCGAGCGCGCGCGCATTGGCCACGGCCTCTGCGTCCGTCACCGTCACGATTTGGTGGGCGACCTCGCGGTCCAGCACCGCCGGCACGAAGTCCGGGGTCCAGCCCTGGATCTTGTGCGGGGTGAACGGCTTGCCGGACAGCAGCGCCGCCGCCTCGGGTTCGGCGGCGATGATCTTCACCTCGGGCCGCGCCAGGCGGATGATCTGGCCGGCGCCGGTCAGCGTGCCGCCCGTGCCCCAGCCCGTGACGAAGTAGTCGAGCCGCCGGCCGACGAAGTCCTCGACGATCTCGGGACCGGTGGTCTGGCGGTGGTAGGCAGGATTCGCCTCGTTCTCAAATTGCCGGGCGAGGAACCAGCCATGCTTCTGCGCCAGCTCCGCAGCCTTCTTCACCATGCCAGTGCCGCGCTCGGCCGCAGGGGTGAGGATCACCCGGGCACCGAGCATGCGCATGATCTTGCGGCGCTCGACCGAGAAGGTCTCGACCATCACCGCGACGAAGGGGTAGCCCTTGGCGGCACACACCATGGCGAGCGCGATGCCGGTATTGCCGGAGGTCGCCTCCACCACGGTCTGGCCGGGCTTGAGAGTGCCGCGCCGCTCGGCGTCCTCGATGATGCCGATCGCGAGTCGGTCCTTGACGGAGGAGAGCGGGTTGAAGAACTCGCATTTCACGTACAGCGTGACGTGCTTGGGTCCGAGACGTTGGATACGCACAATCGGGGTTTTGCCGATCGTGCCCAGGATGCTGTCGTAGATCATGATGTCCTTCTACGCTTGCGGTGGCGGCGGCCACAAGAAGGCGTAGCCGGCGACTGAGACCGTCTCGTTATGATGGCATGATCAGATTGCAGAAGCTTCTGGCCGCAGCGGGCCTCGGCTCGCGCCGCACGGTCGAGGATTGGATCCGGGCCGGGCGCATCACGATCGCCGGACGCACCGCCCAGCTGGGCGACCGCGCTGCCGCGGGGGATGATGTTCGCCTGGACGGTCGCAAGCTTGAGCTGGACCGTACGGCGGGGCAAGCGGAGCTACTCCTCTATTACAAGCCCTTGGGCGAGGTCACCGCCCGGCACGACCCGCAGGGGCGGCCTACCGTATTCGAGCGCCTGCCGAAGCCGGCGGCGGGCCGCTGGATTACGGTCGGGCGGCTGGACGTGAATACCGCGGGGCTGCTGCTGTTCACGACCGACGGGGAGCTCGCCCACCACCTGATGCACCCCTCGAGCGAAGTCGAGCGTGAGTATCTGGTACGCATCCGCGGCCGCCCGGGGCCCGAGATTCTCACGCGGCTGCTCGCCGGGGTGCCGCTCGAAGACGGCCCGGCCCGGTTCGACCGCATCACGGCCGACCCGCAGAGCGATGCGGGCCCGGGAAGTCATGCCAGCTATCGGGTGGTGCTGCATGAGGGGCGCAACCGCGAGGTACGGCGCCTCTGGTCGGCGGTCGGATTCGAGGTCAGCCGGCTGCTGCGGATCCGCTACGGACCGCTGGTGCTGCCGCGCGATCTACGCCCGGGTATGAGCCGCAAGGCCGCGCCGGCGGAGCGGCAGGCGCTGCGGCGGGCAGCCGGCGGCGACTCTCCGCAGCCGTCCGCCCGGCCGGCGACCGGCACGGCGGACGCCGACGCCCGGGAGGGACCGAAGCCCAGACCGCGCAGGCCTTCCGCCTAGCAAATACCGGGCCAAAGACGCATTGACACCCTGAAGGGTCGAAATCACAATACGCGGCTCGTTTTGCGGAGGGGTACCCAAGCGGCCAACGGGAGCAGACTGTAAATCTGCCGGCTTACGCCTTCGAAGGTTCGAATCCTTCCCCCTCCACCACCTGAGGCGGGATGGACGCGGACTGCGGGTGCGGCCGGCAGATGGGCGTCATCAGCGGGTGTAGTTCAATGGTAGAACCTCAGCCTTCCAAGCTGATGACGTGGGTTCGATTCCCACTACCCGCTCCAAGTTAGGTCCGCGCCAGTAGCCGACGTTGAGCCCATGTAGCTCAGTTGGTAGAGCACGTCCTTGGTAAGGACGAGGTCACCGGTTCAATCCCGGTCGTGGGCTCCAGTCGACCGGGAGCCGGTGTTGAGTTGGAAGTTAGGTGTTGGGATTTTCGGCGGCGCTCAGCTAGCGCGCCCATTCGAGGAAACACGTCATGTCCAAAGAGAAGTTTGAGCGCTCCAAGCCGCACGTCAATGTGGGCACGATTGGTCATGTGGACCACGGCAAGACGACTTTGACAGCGGCGCTCACCAAGGTGATGGCGGAGACCTACGGCGGGACTTTCATGGCGTACGACCAGATTGACAAGGCTCCCGAGGAGAAGGCGCGCGGCATTACGATTTCGACGGCGCACGTGGAGTACCAGAGCAAGAACCGGCACTAC
>DATHMN010000021.1:0-19867 GCA_035487135.1 Steroidobacteraceae bacterium
GCGGAACACCGACGCCTCCTGCGGCAGATAGCCGAGACCCAGGCGCGCGCGCCGGTGCATCGGCAGCAGTGTCAGGTCGATGTCGCCGAGCACGATGCGCCCGGCATCGCAGGGCACCAGTCCGACGATCATGTAGAAGGCGGTGGTTTTGCCGGCACCGTTTGGACCGAGCAGCCCGACGACCTCACCGCTGGCCAGCTCGAGCGACAGCTCCCGCACGACCTGGCGCGATTTATAGCTTTTGGCCAGGCCCGTGGCTTTGAGTACCGTCATGGCGGGGTGTTGGTCTGCGGCTGCACCGGGGCGGTCTTGGTGGACGTGCCCTGCGGGGTAATGACGATGTGCACGCGCTGGTCGGCTCCCGGGGCAGTCGCCGCCTGCACCTTCTGCGCGTTGATGTTGTAGACCAGCAGCGGCCCGGAAATCTCGTTCTGGCCGTCCGACAGCCAGGCGTCATCGGACAGACGCACGCTGCCATCGTTGATGTCGTATTCGATCTGCTGGGCGTGGCCGCGGGCGAGCTGGTGCGATTCGGACCGCTGCTGCTCGAACTCGGCGGGCTTGCCGGTCACGGTGGCGTGCTCGATGCGCCCGTTCCTGAAGTTCACCACCGCCTCATCGGCGCGCAGGCTGCCGTGCCGGTCGCTGTCCTCGATGTGCACGTGGCCCTCGAAGGTCCAGTGACTGTTTTTGAAATCCACCGGGTAGCTGCCGTGGGCGCTGTCGGCCGTGAGTTTCACGCCCCCCTGGGTAATGGTGATCGTCTTGAACGAGCCGGTGCCCTTGTTGAGGTCCGCTTCGCTCGAGGCCGCATCGACCACGATCGGCGCGTCGCCGAGCGGCGAGAGCGGCGTGGCCGGCGTCTTGGCAGGCGGCGCCGCCACGACCGCGGCGGCGCCCGCGCAGGCGAGCAGCAGCAGAACCTTAGGGGCGATACGTGCCATGGACCGCCGATTCTAGCCGCAGGTGACGCTCCTTCAAGCTGGCAGTGAGGCCCGTGGCGTTCAGCTCGCGACCCGACATCACCAGCGTGACCGGATCGCGCGTCGAGACGATCTGGGTGTTGGTGTCGTAGGCGAGGTGCTCGCTGATGATCTGTGCCGGATCGTTCGTTCCCGGCAGCAGCCCGAAGACATGCACGTCACCGGAGAGCTGCACCACGCCGCTGTTCTGCGCGAGTTCGCCGTGGGCGGCGCGTGCGGTCCACTGATTGCCGCTGGCGTCGCGAAAGCCGAGCTGCACCTGCTCGAGTTCCACCAGGCCGTTGTTGGGCAGCTGCTGGATCGTCGCGGCGTCGAGGGTGTAGAGCGGCTGGCCATCAGTGCCGGTCTGCACCAGACGCGCCTTGACCGCGGAATAACCGGGGTCATGCGTGGGGCCGCTGACCACAACCGCGCTGCCCTCGCGCGCCGGGCCCGAGAGGAGCACCACACCGACCACGAGCGCGGTGAGCGCGAGCAGCGCCACCAGGCGATAAATCATCGCCGGGTCGCTGCGCGGGCGCGGCGCGCCAGCAGCTGATCGCACACCTCGCGTACCGCACCGCGGCCGCCCGGCAGGCGCGTCACGCGGTCGGCGGCGCGGCGCACCTGCGCGTGCGCATCACGCACCGCGTAGGCGAGGCCGGCGATGCGCATCAGCGGCACATCCGGCAGATCATCGCCGACGCAGGCACAGGCGGCCGGTGTCAGCCGCAGCTGTGCGCACAGCCGCTGCAGCACGGCGAGCTTGTCGGTGACCCCCTGATACACATGGCTGACACCGAGCTCGCGGCAGCGTGCGCTCACCATGGGCGAGCGCCGCCCGGAAATCACCGCGACCGCGACACCGGCACGCAGCAGCTGCACGATACCGAGGCCGTCCCTGACGTCGAACACCTTGAGTGCCTCACCGCGCGCGCCGAAGTACAGGCGCCCGTCGGTCAGCACGCCATCAACGTCGAGCACCAGCAGCCGGATCGGCGCCACGCGCGCGCGCCTCACACGACGCCGGCGCGCATCAGATCGTGCACGTTGAGTGCGCCCACCAGGCGCCCATTGGCATCTTCCACCGGCAGGGCGGTGATGCGGTGAACCTCCATCAGGTGCACCGCCGCGGCGGCCAGCTCGCGCGGTCCGATGCGCTTGCCGGGCGAGTTCATGACGGTGCGCATGAGTGTGCTGTGCACGTCGAGCTGCGCACCGAGCGCGCGCCGCAGATCACCGTCGGTGAACACGCCGAGGATGCGCTCCTCAGCATCCACCACCACCGTCATGCCGAGACCCTTGCGGGACATTTCCAGCACCCCGGCCGAGAGCGGCGCATCTGCCGCCACGCGCGGCAGCGCCTCGCCGCTGCGCATCAGATCGTCCACGTGCAGCAGCAGGCGCCGACCGAGCGCGCCGCCCGGATGCGAGCGCGCGAAGTCGGCGCGGGTGAAACCGCGCGCTTCCAGCACCGCCACCGCGAGCGCATCACCCATGGCGAGGGTGGCAGTGGTGCTGGCGGTCGGCGCGAGATTGAGCGGACAGGCTTCCTCGGCCACGGCAACGTCCAGCGTCACGCTGGCGGCGCGCGCCAGCGTCGACTCGGCGTTACCGCTCATGACAATCAGCGGCACTGCCAGGCGCTTCAGCTGCGGCAGCAGCAGCACGAGCTCCGGCGTCTCGCCTGAGTTGGACAGTGCCAGCACCGCGTCCTGGCGCGTGATCATGCCGAGGTCGCCGTGACCGGCCTCGGCCGGATGCAGGAAGAAGGCGGGCGTGCCGGTGCTGGCGAGCGTGGCGGCGATCTTGCCGGCGATGTGGCCTGACTTGCCCATGCCGGTCACGACCACGCGGCCGCGACACTCCAGACAGATGCGGCAGGCGTGCGCGAAGGCCGCTCCGAGCCGCGGTACCAGCGCCTCCAGGGCGCGCGCCTCCAGCGTCAGCGCGCGCCGCGCCGTGGCCAGCAGCGCCTGCTCATCAACCTGCGCAGCACTTGCTGCCGGGTGCAAATCCATACAGCTCATTATAGGCGCGCGCGCGGGCCGCCCATGTAATATCGCTCCCATGGACCCCGAAGCAGTTGCCCGGCTGATCCGCGCCGGACTTCCCGGCGCCGAGGTACACGTTGCCTCGGAGGATCGCACCCATTTCAGCGCGCGCGTGGTGGCGCGCGAGTTCAGCGGCAAGCGTGCGCTGCAGCGCCATCAGCTCATCTATCGCACGCTCGGCGAGCTGATGGGGCGCGAGATCCACGCCATGTCGATCGAGGCGCTGACTCCCGAAGAGTCGGCTCAGGCGTAGCGTGGACAAGCTGCAGATCCAGGGCGGCGTGCCCCTCGAGGGCGAGGTGCGCATCTCCGGCGCCAAGAACGCCTCCCTGCCGATACTCGCCGGCGCGCTGTTGGCGGACGACCCGGTGGTGGTCGCCAACGTGCCGCACCTCAAGGACGTCACCACCACCGTCGAGCTGCTCGGGCGCATGGGTGCGACTGTCACCATCGATGAGCGCATGCGCATCGAGGTGGATGCCTCCACGGTCAAGGAGTGCTTCGCGCCCTACGAGCTGGTCAAGACCATGCGTGCATCCATCCTGGTGCTCGGGCCGCTGGTGGCACGCTTCGGGCGTGCGGATGTGTCGCTGCCGGGAGGCTGTGCGATCGGCGCGCGGCCGGTGAACATTCACGTGGCGGGCCTGCAGGCGATGGGCGCCGACATCACTATCGAGGGCGGCTACATCCGCGCGCGCGCCCAGCGCCTGAAGGGCGCGCGCCTGGTGCTGGAGACCGTCACCGTGACCGGCACCGAAAACCTGATGATGGCCGCGACGCTCGCCGATGGCGAGACGGTGATCGAGAACGCGGCGCGCGAGCCCGAGGTGGTGGACCTCGCCAACTTCCTCATCGCGATGGGCGCGCGCATCCAGGGCGCCGGCACCGACAAGATCGTGGTCACGGGAGTGCAACGACTGCGTGGTACCACCTACGAGGTGTTACCCGACCGTATCGAAAGCGGCACCTACCTGGTCGCCGGCGCCATCACCCGCGGCCACGTGCGCATCAAGAACACGCGTCCCGACCATCTCGACGCGGTGCTCGCCAAGCTGCAGGAGGCGGGCGCGCAGGTCAGCAGCGGCGACAACTGGGTCGAGGTGGAGATGCGCGGGCGCAAGTTGAAAGCCGTCGACGTGCGCACCGCACCCTACCCGGCGTTCCCGACCGACATGCAGGCGCAGTTCGCAGCGCTCAACACCGTGTCCGAGGGCGTCGGCACGATTACCGAGACCATCTTCGAGAACCGCTTCATGCACATGCTGGAGATGCGGCGCCTGGGGGCGGAGATCCGCCTGGAAGGCAACACCGCCATTATCCACGGCGTGCACAAGCTGACCGCCGCGCCGGTGATGGCGACGGACCTGCGCGCTTCGGCCAGCCTGGTGCTGGCAGGCCTGGTGGCCGAGGGACGCACCGACGTCGAGCGTATCTATCACATCGATCGCGGCTACGAGGCGATCGAGGAGAAGCTGGCGCAGCTCGGAGCACAGATCCGGCGCGTCCCCCACTAGCGCGCCTTAGCCGATTACGGAGGAAGCCACAATGCGCATCGGCATGATCGGACTGGGACGGATGGGCGCCAACATGGTGCGGCGCCTGCAGCAGGGTGGCCATCAGTGTGTGGCCTACGACCGCTCGGCCGAAGCGGTCGCCGCGGCCAAGGGCTATGGAGCGCAGCCGGCCGCGAGCCTCGCCGAACTGGTGCAGGCACTGCCGGCGCCGCGCGCGCTGTGGATCATGGTGCCGGCGGCGATCGTCGACAGCGTGCTGGGCGAGCTCAAGCCACTGCTCGCCGCCGGCGATGTGCTGATCGACGGTGGCAACTCCAACTACCGCGATGACATCCGCCGCGCCGATGAGCTGAAGGCTTCTGGCATCCGCTATCTGGATGTCGGCACCAGCGGCGGCGTGCTCGGCTTCGAGCAGGGTTACTGTCTCATGATCGGCGGTGAGCGCGCCGCGGTGGCGCAGGTGGAGCCGGCACTGGCGACGCTCGCGCCCGGTGGCAAGATGCCCGCTGGCGGCGGCAACACTGCGGCCAGCCACGCCGCGGCGGCGCTCGGCTACCTGCACTGTGGCCCGTCCGGCGCTGGCCACTTCGTCAAGATGGTGCACAACGGCATCGAGTACGGGCTGATGGCCGCCTACGCCGAGGGCCTCAACATCCTCGCGCACGCCGATGCCGGCCGCACCGCGGCGGCTGCCGATGCGGAGACCGCACCGCTGGCGGATGCGCGCTTCTATCAGTATGAGTTCGACCTCGGCGCGATCGCCGAGGTGTGGCGCCACGGCAGCATCATCGCCTCACGTCTGCTCGATCTCACCGCGGCGGCGCTCGCCCGGGACGGCCGGCTGGAGAAATTCGCCGGTCACGTGGCCGATTCCGGCGAGGGCCGCTGGACGGTCGAGGCGGCGATCGACGTCGGCGTGCCCGCACACGTGCTGAGCGCGGCGCTTTACGACCGCTTTCAGTCGCGCGGTCGGGATGAGTTCGCCAATAAGGTGTTGTCGGCGATGCGGCTCGGCTTCGGGGGTCACGTCGAACGCTCGCCGTGAGCGGCGGCGCGCGCAATTGAGGCAAGGAGACTCGCATGGAACGGCGTGACTGCGACGCGATGGTGCTGTTCGGCGCCACCGGTGACTTGTGTTACCGCAAGATCTATCCCGCGCTCTATCACCTGGTGCGGCGCGGCCTGCTCACCATCCCGGTGATCGGCGTCGCGCGCCAGGGGTGCGACGTGCAATGGCTCATCAAGCGGGTACAGGAAAGCCTCAAGGCGTTCGTCAAAGATGCGGACCCGGCAGCGGTGGCGCAGCTCACCGGGCTGCTGCGCTACGTCGATGGCGACTACAACGAGCGCAGCACCTTCGATGCGTTGCGCAAGGCGCTCGGCAGCGCGCAGCGGCCACTGCATTATCTGGCGATTCCGCCGAGCATGTTCCCGGTGGTGATCGACCACCTGAGCCAGTCGAAGAGCGCCGAGGGCGCGCGCATCGTGGTGGAGAAGCCGTTCGGCCACAACCTCGCGAGCGCGCGCGAGCTCAATCAGATCCTGCACCGGCATTTTGCCGAGTCGAGCATCTTCCGCATCGACCATTACCTCGGCAAGGAAGCGGTGCAGAACCTGTTGTTCTTCCGCTTCGCCAACTCCTTCCTCGAGCCGGTGTGGAACCGCAACTACGTCGCCAGCGTGCAGGTCACCATGGCGGAGACGCTCGGCGTCGCCGGGCGCGGCAAGTTCTACGAGGAGACCGGCGCGATTCGCGACGTCATCCAGAATCACCTGCTGCAGATCGTGGCACTGCTCACGATGGAGCCGCCGGTCAACACCGAAGGCGAGTCGCTGCGCGATGAGAAAGTGAAGCTGCTGAAGGCCGTACAGCCGCTCAAGCCGGCACAGCTGGTGCGCGGTCAGTTCAAGGGCTACCGGCAGGAGCCCGGTGTCGCGGCCGACTCCAAGGTCGAGACCTACGCGGCGTTGGCGCTGTCGATCGATTCCTGGCGCTGGAGTGGCGTGCCGGTGTACCTGCGCGCGGGCAAACGCCTGCCGGTGACCGCCACGGAGGTGGTGGTGGAGCTGAAGCAGCCGCCGCACAACGTGTTCGGCGACACCGCCCCGGAGGAGCCGAACCACCTGCGCTTCCGGGTCGGTCCCGATGTCGCCATCGCGCTCGGCGCGCACATCAAGAGGCCGGGTCCGGTGATGACCGGCGAGGACACCGAGCTGTACGTTGCGCAGCAGGAAGGCGATGACATGGATGCCTACGAGGTGCTGATCAGCGCGGCGCTGATCGGCGATACCTCGCATTTCGCGCGCGAGGACGAGGTCGAAGCGGCCTGGGCGATCGTCGATCCGGTGCTCGATGAGGGCAGCGCGCCAGACGAATACCTCCCCGGCAGCTGGGGCCCGGCGCGCGCCGCGCAGCTCATCCAGGGACCGTGCGGCTGGCACAATCCCGGCGCCAAGCCACAGGACTGGGAGCGCTCCTGCCGGCGCAGCTGAGCGCGGCGCCCGCAGGCGCACGCCCCGCCTGACGGACGCAGCGCCGGCTCAGTGGCCGCTGGCGCGCAGCCAGGGCGCGAGCGAGACGCGCCAGATGTTGTACTTGCCGTTGTTCCAGTCCGCGCCCGGCGGTGCATCTGCTGCCAGCCGCTCGCTGGAGAAATACAGCGTGCGCCCATCGGGCCCGAGTCGCGCCTCGGCGTTCGAGCCCGGGGCGGCAATACCGCCGTCGAGATGTTGCGGCGTCTGCCACTCTCCATGGCGACGGAAGACGATGAAGAGCTCCAGCTCCCGCGCCGGCGCGCGGCTCGAGGCAAACACCATGAATGACTGGTCGGGCGCCACCGCAGGATCGACGTCGGTCACCGTGTCGGCGCTGAAGGGCAGCGGCTGCGGCGCCTGGTACTCACCACGCACCCGTGCCGCATAGAAGAGGTGGAAGCGGCCGCGATCTGCCGCCGGATGCATGAAAAACAGCGTACCGTCGGCTGCCAGCGCCGGCGCGAACGTCGAGGCATCGCCGTTGACGGTCTGCGGCAGGTGCTGTGGCTCACTCCAGCCGGCCGCGCTCCAATCGACGCGCCACAGATTGCCACCGCGTCCGGGTAAATGCTTGGCGTTGAAGAAGCCATCCAGCGGTGCCGCGCCCGGCTGCGGCGGCCGGTTGGAGACGAACACGAGATAGCGCCCATCCGGCGCCATCACCGGCTCCATGTCGCGCCACTCTCCCGAGAATGGCGCGACTGCCGGCATCGACCAGCCTGCCTGGGTGCGCCGCGACACGAGGATGGTGGAGGCATCGCCATCGCTGCGACTGAAGTACACCGTGCGGCCGTCGGGCGTGAAAGCCGGAGCCGTGTCGTGCTCGGGTCCGGAGATGATTCCCGGGGCGAACACCTGCGGCGCGGGCGCCGCGCGCGCGCCGCTGGCAGCGAGCTGCAGCAGCGCGGCGGCGAGTGCCGCGGCGCGCAAGACAAGTGAACATCTCCTGGGCACTGTCCGCACAGCCTAGCGAAGACGCCGCGCTGCGCGAGGCGCGACGCGACCAAGCGTGCGCAAATGGCGGCGGGCGCGGCGGAGCCCCGCGCCGGCTACCGTAGAATCCGGTTAACACCCCCGCAAGAGTCATCCGCCATGCAAGTAACATCCGCGCTGCTGGCAGCGTTCGCCGCTTGCCTTGCCACGACCACGGTACAGGCGGGCGCCGCCGCGCCCGCGCTGACACCGCAGTTCGCGCCGGGGCAGACCTACAGCAACGTATTCTCGATCCTGCATTCACTCACGGCAGACGGGTATGACGAGAGCGCGCGCCGTAATGGCGGTTCGGCGGATTACACCGTGCTGGCCAGCGATCCGCAGAGCTATCGGCTGCACGTGCAGTATCGCTACGACGGCCGCCCGCGCGGAGACGGTGAAGTGCGCGTGGTGGATAACGGCAGGACCAACTGCCACCAGCGCAACGGCGCCGAGGACTGCGAGCCGTACCTCGATGGCAGCGGCCTGGTCTACAACCCGCTCCTGTGGGGCTCGCCACCCAGACAACTCAAATCCGGCATGAGTTGGACGGTGACCATCAAGCCGGCCTGGGAGCTGGGCGGCGCCGAAGGCGTGCAGAAAGTCACGGTAGTGAGTGTCGATGCGGCGACGGGTACGGTCGTCTTGCTACGCGAAGGCGAATCGCAGGGTCTGTTCGGCGAAGGTGAGACGCCGCAGCGACAGCTGACGCGCGGCGGCAAGGAGGAGTCGGTGACCCTGACGGCGGGCACGGCTCACTGGCGCGGCTACACGACGATCGTCAAGGGCGTAATTTTCAGCGATGCGCTCCTGGTCACGCGCGATGATACGGTGCGCGATGCCGCCGGCGCCTCGGCACCGGCGCGAGAGCGCTGGATCATGTTGCTGAATGCGGCGCCCTTCCCGACGCTTTCCTAGGTCGCAGCGGCGCCGGAGCTCAGTTCAGGATTTAGGGCACAGGCGTGCGGAGTCGCCGCGGGTAAAGTCGGTAATCCAGTTCGTTTCCCAGGTGCGCTTGTCGAACGAGAAGGCCTGCTCCCAGCGCGCGTGATCCCGATCGGATGCGGTCCAGGTCACGCGTACCTTCACGGCGCGGCCGTTGTCTTCGTCGTCGCCGTAGAACTCGCCGCGCGTGCCCTCGAAGCCTCCGACCGTTCCCGGATCGGGGCGGCCGGTCCTGGGGTTCACCCAGAAGATCGACCATTGGTGCTTCTGCGCATTGAAGGTATAGAGGAACAGTCCCGCGGGTTTGCCGTCCGGGAAGCGACTCTCCTCAATGAGCGCCGCGCCATCGAGCAGCGCGGCCGCGCAGTGCTGGTTCGCAGGCGCCTCTTGCCACGCTGCACTGCCGACACCGCGCTGCGCCAGACGGCGCTGCCGCGTCGTCCAGGCGCCGCGCAGGAAATCGAAATCATGAACGTCACCGCTGCGCGCCAGGGAAAAGCCCGGCGGCACGCCATCCGGTGTGCCGCCGGGTTCAAGGCTCGCGGCGCCGCCCCACGGGCCGAGCGTCAATATCAGGACGCTGCCGTATCCGAGGCGACGGATGGCTGCGATGCGCTTCACCCGCAGATCGTCCACCGTGCACCCTGGGCGCGACAAGGACCACTTTGCATGAGCCTGCAGCAGTCCACCGGGTGCCGGGGGCGCCAGCGGCACCTTACTGCGGCCGTGCGGCGAGCTCGCCCGCCACGCGTGCGAAGACTTCGTCCCAGTCCCCGGCGACCCGCTGGCGCAGCAGACGCAGACTCGGATACCACGGACTGTCGCTGCGCTCGAGCAGCCAGCGCCAGTCGGCATTGGCTGCCAGCACCACCCACGCCGGGAGCCCGAGCGCGCCGGCCAGGTGTGCCGTCGCGGTATCGGAGGTGATGATCAGGTCGAGTGCCGACATCAGCGCCGCGGTATCCAGCACCTCGTCGGCGCCCATCACCCAGGGATCGGTGAGCTCGAGCACGCGCGCCGCGAAATCCACCTGCGCCAGCTGCTCGGAGCCCACGCCTTTCTGCAGCGACACCAGCGTCACGCCGGCGAGCTCCGCGAGCGGTGCGGCTGCGGCCAGGCGGAAGGAGCGGCCGGCGAAACCGCCCTGTTTCTCGGTCTCGACATTGCCCTGCCAGGCGATACCGACCTTGAGTCCGGGCCACTGCGCGAGACGTTGCCGCCAGGCTGTCACCCGCTGCGGCTCGGCGTGCAGGTAGGGCACGCTGTTCGGCACGCTGCCGAGCTCGGTACCGAGCAGGCGCGGCAGGCTGAGGAGCGGTGCACGCAGCTCGAACGACGGCAGCTCCTCGCCGACCGCACGCAGCTCGCCCTTGAAGGCGAGCGTGCGCAGCAGCTGCTGCAGCGCCGGCTGCACTTCGAAGATGACCTGCGCGCCGCGCGCCTCGACCAGCGGCACAAAGCGGCAGAACTGCAGCGTATCGCCCAGACCCTGCTCGGCGTGGACCAGCAGCGTCTTGCCGGCGATCGCCTGCCCCGGCGTCCAGCGCGGCAGGTCGACGTGCCGCTGCAGCGGCCGCAGGTACGGCAGCAGCAGCCGTGCCTCGTACAGCGCCAGGCCCTCGCGGAAATTTCCCAGGCTGAGCAACAGCCGGCTCTTGCCCCAGACGAGCTCCGCATCCTCAGGCTGCAGCGCGAGCGCGCGCTCGAACCATTCGAGCGCCTCGCCGTGCTGCTGCAGGGTGGCAAGGGTGTTGGCGCCGTTGGTGAGCGCCTGCAGGTTGTGCGGCTCGCGCGCCAGTGCGCCGCGGAAACTCACGAGCGCCTCGGCAGGACGGCCGAGACCGCTCAGCGCGACGCCGCGGTTGTTGAGCGCCTCGGTGGCATCCGGCTGGATGGCGAGCGCGCGGTCGAAGCTGGCGATGGCCTCGGCCGGACGCTCGAGCAGTGTCAGGGCGAGGGCGCGCTGGAAGTTGGCAACGTAGTTGTCCGGCTCGATGGCGAGCGCGCCATCGAAGCTGGCCAAGGCCTGCGCCGGCTCTCGCTGCAGCAACAGCCGGCCACGGCTGAGCAGCACGCGCACGCTACGGGGCTCGAGCGCCAGCGCCTGCTCATAGCTCGCCAGCGCGTCGCTGCTGCGACCGAGATCGGCGAGCACGTTGCCGCGGTTGGCATGAATGGCCGCTTGGCGCGGCTGCAGCTGCAGCGCCCGCGCCAAACTGGCGAGCGCCTCCTGCAACTGTCCCTGGGTCGCCTGCAGGATGCCACGGTTGTGATGCGCCTCGGCCGAGTTGGGATTGAGGATGGTGGCGCGCTCGAAATGACTGAGCGCTTCCGCGGGACGGTTGAGCTGCTCGAGGGCGACGCCGAGATCGCTCTGCACGCTCGAATTCGCCGGCATCAGCCGCGCCGCCTCACTCAAGCTGCGCTCCGCCGCCGCCGCTTGCCCGAGTCGCAGTAGCGCGCGACCGCGTGCCTGCAAGGCCGGAGCGAGGTCGGCTTTGAGCGCCAGCGCGCGCTCGTAGGCGCTCAGCGCTTCGGCATCGCGCCCCACGCTGCTCAGGGCGCTGCCGAGATTCAGGTGGATGTAGGGATTGTCGTCCTGCAGACGCGCCGCGGCGGCGAGCGTCGCGCACGCCTCCTGCGCTTGGCCGGTGCGGCCGAGCGCGACGCCGAGCAGGTGCAGCGCGTCGCTGTTGGCCGGCTCATGGACCAGCAGGCGCCGGTACGCAGCGATCGCCTCGCTGAGACGGCCGCGCTGCTCGAGCTCGTGCGCCTGCGCGAGTACCGGGTTGGTATTTCTCATCGCCCCGCTCGCTGCGCGTCAGCGCTGCACCGCTCAGAATTCGCCATATAATGCACGCCGTTCAACCCACTGTCGGACTGCGAAAGATACAAATTGCTGCGCTCTGTAGCCAATCGTGTCGTGTGCCTGGCGCTTGCGACACTGTCTCCGCTGCCACTGCTGGCCGCATCCAATGCCGCCCTCGAGGCCTGTACCAAGATCGCCGACGACGGCGCGCGCCTCGCCTGCTTTGATCGCGAGGTTGCCGCCGTGCTGGCGCGCGAGCACGCTCCGGCGGCGGCGGCCGCGGCGCCGACCGCCAGTCCGCCAGCGGTACCCGCGCCGCCTGCAGCGCCGCTCACCGAGGAGCAAAAAATGGGCCTGACTCCGGGGCGCATCCAGCAGCTGGAGCGGCCTGCGAGTGCGCCGCCGCCCCCGCAAACACTGACCATCGCGATCCAGAGTATCAGCGTCGATGGCAACGGCCATCAGGTATTCACGCTGGAGAACGGTCAGGTGTGGCGCCAGGTGGAGCTCGACACGCACTTTACCGTGAACGCAGGCGACAGCATTACGATCAGCCGGGCTTCGATGGGCTCCTACTTCATGTCATACGGCAAGCACCGCAACACTCGCGTCTCACGGATCCGCTAGCTCGCCGCTCGGCAGGACCGGCGCGAGCGCTGTTTTCAATGGACCCAGCCACGGCTCGTAGTGGCGCCATTGCGCGAGCCCTGCGCGGTTGATCGGCCGGCGCACCTGGCCGGCGCTCATGGTGCGCACCGCGCGGTGCGTGCGGTGAAATTCCAGGCACGCCGGCTCGAATGGCAGGCCGAGAAACTGCAGCATGCGGCGCACGCTGCCTTCCAGATCGTTCACCACGTCTTCGTGATCCATCCGCAGGATTTTCTGCGGCAGCACTGTCTGCCAGTGCTCCATCAGCGCCACGTACTGGCAGTAGTAGCGGCCGACCTCCGGCAGCGTGTACATGAACTCCATCCCGGGCGAGAACAGCTGCTTGAAGTTGCCGAAGCAGCAGGCCATCGGCTCGCGGCGCGCATCGATGATGCGCGCGTTCGGCAGGATCAGGTGGATGAAGCCGATGTCGCGGAAGTTGTTGGGCATCTTGTCGAGGAAATAGGGCGCGCCGCGCCGGTGCACGCGCGTGTCCTCGAGATAGGTCTCGCCCAGCTGCCGGCATTCCCGCGCGGTCAGCTCGCTGAGTATCGCCGGGTAGCGCGGTGGCTCACCCGCCTTGCGATCGCGGAACTGGTGTACCAGGCGTGGGAGGTCCGCGAGCTCGCGCGTGCCGTCGACCTGCGAGTGCGAGGCGAGAATCTGCTCGATGAGGGTTGAGCCTGAACGCGGCATGCCGACGATGAAGATCGGATCAGGCTGCGGGCAGCCGAAGCCGCGGCGCGCCGCAAAGAACTGCGGCGTGCACACCTGCGGCTGGCGCTGCATCGTGCGGATGCAGAACTCCGGATCGACCCGCAGCTCGGCGCGCTTCAGGGCGTTGCCGCGCGCGTAGTACTCGAATGAGTCGGCGTAGGCGTGCCGCTCCTCGAGGATGCTGCCGAGCGCGAAGCACAGCTGCTTGCGATCCTCCGCCTTGGCGGTCGGCGCGCGCTCGGCCGCACGCATCCGTGCCAGCAGCGCCTCGCTGAAATCGAAACCCTCGATGTGCGCGAGCGCCAGACAAGCCTGGGCGAAGGTCTCCGGCGCTGCCAGTGAGGTCTCGAACAGTCGGCTGGCCTGCGCCGTCGCGCCGGTGGCCTTGAGGACGAACCCCATGAGCATCGGCAGGTTCGGATCGGTGGGTGACTCGGCGGCCAGTTGCTGGTAGATCGCGAGCGCCTGGCTCGTCTCACCCACCCCGTCATGGATGGTGGCCTGCAGCTTGCGGTAGTCGGCATTGCGCGGCTGCGCCTGCAGCAGCGGAGCGAGTGTCTGCGCGGCCGGCACAAACAGGCGCCGCCGTGCCAGCACCGAGGCGTATTCGAAGCGCACAGCGGCGTTGTCGGGTTCCAGGGTCAGCACGTGTTGCAGCAGCAGCTCGGCATCGTCCATGACGTTGGCCTTGGCGCAGATCTGCGCCAACAGACGCATGCCGAGGGCATGCGGGCCATGCTGTTGCAGGTAGCGTCGGGTCAGATCATCGGCCGCCGTGACCTCGCCCTCGTTGAGGAGGAAGGAAGCCTGCAGCAGCTCGGGCGCCAGCGCGCGCAGCTGTTCAATGCGACCGGTCGCATCTTGCGCGGCGGCTGTCTGCCCGGACTCCTGATAGAGGCCCTGGAGCGCGTCCCAGCTCTCGATCAGCGCGTCATTGAGGTCTACCGCGCGACGCAGAGTGGCAAGAGCGGCCGCACGCTGGCCGAGCGCGAGCTGCACCCGACCCAGCTCCTGTAACAGTTGTCCCGAGGCGGGGTAGAGCGATTGCAGCAGCTCCAGGCGCGGCAGCGCGGCAGCGGGTGCGCCGCGGGCCTGTGCGCGAATGAGGTTCAGCTCGGTGATCAGTCGAGAATAAGCAGGCGGATCCACCGCGGCGATCATGCACTGCAGTATACAGGCAAAAAAAAGCGGGCCCCGAAGGGCCCGCTGAGATGAACCGAACAGTTCTTTCTTGGGTGTGACGCTTAGAAGGTCAGAGTCACGTTGGCGAACATGTAGCGTCCCAGGGCGTCATACACCGAAGGATAGGTGTTGTTGTTCTGGAACGGCGGGGAGAAGAAGTCCGTCGACTGCAGCGGCGGATCCTTGTCCAGCACGTTGTTGACACCCAGGCGCAGGGCGACCGTCTTGTTGACGACGTAGGAGGCCGTCAGGTCGAAGTACGAGTAGCTCGGGATGCGGCCCCAGCCCTGGAACGGGAACACGAAGCCGTTCAGCAGCGGGTTCGGGCTGTTGGTGTCCTGCAGCACTTGCGACAGGTAGCGCCACCGCAGTCCGAAACCCAGACCCTCGAGCGGCGTGTCGTAGCCCAGGTTCAACACGCTCTTGTACTTCGGTTGCGGCACACCGCAGGTATTGCCGAAGTAACCCGCGCAGTTGTACGACTGCACGCCGAGCTGTCCACCCGGCTCGGTGATGAACTGCGCCGTATAGGTACCGGCGTACTGCATTGTCAGCCGGCCGAAGCGGTTCAGGTCGTACTTGTAGTTGAGGGTGATATCCACACCACGACTCTGCAGTGCGCCGAGGTTCAACGTCGGGTCGTTGATATAGCCCTCGGACGATGCCCACAACGTACCGGCCCCGTCGCGATGCACATCGCCGCAGAACACCGGGTTACCCGTGGCGAGACACTGGTTCAGCTGCAGTGTGTAGCCGTAGGAGCTGATGACGTTCTTGATGCGGATGTTGAAGTAGTCAACCGACAGGCTGAAGTTCGTCAGGAACTGCGGCGTCAGCACGAAGCCGAACGAGGTCGTGTCCGCGGTCTCCGGCTGGAGGTGCGGGTTGCCCCCGGTCAGGCCGTTGTACTGTCCGGCCGGGCTCGACAGCACCTTGCCGGTCTGTGCAGCGGTGAGTCCGGTGTGAGCGCACTGTGCTGCGGTGGCCGGTGCCGAGGTCGAGCTGTCGCACGGGTCGGTGGCACCTTCCAGCACCAGTCCCTTCTCCACGAACAGCTCCTGCAGGTTCGGTGCGCGCACCGCGCGCTGGTAGCTGCCGCGGAAACGCACGTCCGAGGTCGGCGCCCAGTTCAGGCCGAACTTGTAGGTGTTGGTGGTGAAGCCTTCGGTGTAGGACGAATAGCGATAGCCGGTCTCAAACGACAGCTCCTTGGCGAAGGGCTGGTCGGTGATGATCGGCAAACCGCCTTCGATGTAGCCTTCCCACACGTGGAAGCCGGCATTCAGCGGCAGGGTCGGACCACCGGAGCCCAGCACGTCGAACGACTGATCCGGGGCGTCCGGAGTCAGGATCGCGCCCTCCGAGCGGTACTGCGAGCCGAAGTTGATCAGCAGGCCGTCGGCGTTGCCCGGCACCTTGAGGCCGTATTTGCCGAGGTCGCCCGTAATGTTGCCGTCCCACACGCGCTCCTCGGTCGAACCGGTGATCAGCGTCGGGATGTCGACATAGTTCAGGGCCGCCTGCGTCACCTGGCCGAGCGAGAAGATGTTGTAGGGCACGCAACCGTTGGCGCCGCTGGCGCACACCGGCTGGCCTTTGGAATTCAGCACCACATCCAGCGCATTGGCGAGGTTGGTCTTGGAGAAATTACCGGTGCCGTAAGTCTCGAAACCGGTCTGTCCCTCCATCGCGTAGGTGTCGAACTTCCAGCCATCGGCGATCTCGCCCTTGACGCCCGCGACGATGCGGAACGAGGTGTGGATCAGGCTGTTGATACGATCGCCGCCCTCAACGTCGCGACGGCCGAGCAGGAACTGCGCACTGCCCGCAGTGGTGCCGCCGCACAGAATGCCGAGCTGCTGCGCGGAGAGGAACGGGTTGGCGCAATTGACCTGCACGTTGCCGTCCGGCAGACCCGCGTACGGACCGGTGAGATTGACTGCGCCACCCTGACCGATGAAGGCACCGCCCGGGGCGATCTGCGCCGTCGAGTTATCGCGCATGAACATGAACTCGTCATACACCTGGATCCTGTCGGTGATGTCGAGGTGCAGGAACTGACCCGCAGTCCAGCGCTCATCCGGCCGCTGGAAGAAGTTGCTCGGTGCGTAGTTGTACTTATCCGGTGCACCGAGCCAGGGAGTGAACTGACCGTTGGCGCCCAGCGTGTAGTCGCCGGGCGACGTCAGCGGATTGCCGGTGCTGGCATTCGGGATGAAACGGCCCGGGAAGGAAGTGCTCGAGCCACCGCAAATGAACGGCAGACCCGAAGCCGAGGGACCCGGATCCGGCGTACAGATACTGAAGTCGCGACTGGCGCCGAGCACCGCATCCACGTGGCGGTAGCCGGCATAGGCGGTGAAGTTACCCGCGCCGTCGGCGAGATTGCGACCCCAGATCAGGGTGACGTCGGTTTGCGCGCCGTCGTTCACCGTGTGCGGCGGCGCAATGCCCGGCTGGCCCGGCGCTTCAAAAGACGCAGCGATCGGATTGTCGTTGGTATGGTTGTAGATCGAACCGTTGGCATCGATCTTGAAACCTTCGAAATGATCGTTCATCACGAAGTTGACCACACCGGCCACGGCATCAGCGCCGTAGGTCGAGGAGGCGCCGCCCGTCAGCACGTCGACGCGCTCCACCAGCGCTGCGGGAATGTTGTTCAGGTCCGAAGCCGATGAGCTGCCGGGAGTCGGATCGCCAGGCATCAGGCGCCGGCCGTTGATCAGCACCAGCGTGCGCTGCACACCCAGGCCGCGCAGGTTGACGGTTGCCTCACCGGTGGCGCCGTTCGACAGATCGCCGCCCATGTCGCCCATGACCTGCGGCATCGTGTTGAGCAGGTCCTCGATGCGCGTGACGCCAGATTGTTTGATCTGATCGGCACTCACTGTCGTGACCGGACTGATCGAAGTTAGACCGGGCTCGACAATGCGCGAGCCGGTGACCACAACCTCAGCGATCGGTGCCGCGGCGGGGGCTTCAGCAGCCGGCGCAGCAGGGCCTTCCGCGTCCGCGTGCGCCATCGGAACGGCCGCGACAGCGGCGGCGTTCGCAAACAGCGCGCAACGGACAGCGCGACGCAAAACGTCGTTCTTAGCCATTAGTTATTTCCTCCCAAATGGGTGCGCAAGACGAGTAAGTGTTCTAGTTGCCGAACCATTTCGGCCCTTACGGGAACTCTGAGGTGGGCTCTCTCGGTTCTGCAAAGGTGGGGCGAGGATACACAGAGTGAAACACCATGAAAAGCTTCTTGGCGAAAAGGATACAGATGCTTTCAGGGGCCAAAGAGCCTCTGCGTGGGCTAAAAGGCGGGGTACGGGGTCTGAGAATACCCACGCCCGAGAACCGTTGCAGGATCGCCACAGGGCAGATTCGGCCCCGTCGGCCTCGTGTGCGCGCGGCATAATGGTGGCATGACCTCACAGGCGCAGATCGAACGCGCATCGGCCGCCCTCAGCCAGGGAAAATTCCCTGAGTGTGCGGCAATTTGCGCGGCCATCGTCGCGCAGGAGCCGAAGAACGCTGTGGCGACTCACCTTCTCGGCCTCGCCATCAAGGAAAGCGGCGACTGGGCCCAGGGGGAACAGTGGCTGAGGCTGAGCGTCGAGCTCGATCCGGAACGCGCCGAGTTTCACGCGAACCTCGCTAACCTCCTCAGGCGCCGGCAGAAATTCCGCCAGGCGGAGCGTTTCTACCGGCGCGCGCTCACCCTCGCCCCGGCGCATCGGCCGGCGCAGCGCAGCCTCGCGCTCACCCTGATCGATCTCAGCCGCTTTGCGGAATCCGAGGCCGTCTGCCGCGAGCTTGTGGCCAGCGATCCGAAGGATGCGGAGGCCTGGGTGCTGCTCGGCATGGCGCTCGGCCGACTCGACCGGCTCACGGAAGCCGAGGCCGCCTACCGGCGGGCACTCGAGCTCGATCCGGGCAACCGCATCGCGCATCACAACCTCGGCTCCCTCTTGATGAGGCTGGACCGCCCGGAGGCCGCGCTCGCCTCGCTGAAGAGCGCCGAAGCCCTGGGCGCCGGCGGCTACGAGCTCGCTTTCAACCGCGGCCGGGCGCTGTGCGAGATGAATGAGGTCGAGGAGGCCGAGCGCGAATTTGAGCGGGCGGTGCAGTTTCAGCCCACCAGCATCGAGGCGCAGCTACAACTCGCGCGGGTACGGTATCTGCAGGGGGATCCGAAGTTCGCGCGTGCGCTCGCCACCGCAGCGAATGCGAATCAGAGCGACAGTGCGCTGCAGCTGCTGCTCGGGGAAGTGCTGTGGCGCGCCGGCGAGCTGCACGCCGCCGAGGTGGTGCTGCAGGAGGTGCTCCATCGCAAGGCCGGCGGGCCGCAGGTGCACTCGACCCTGGCCTGCGTGCTGCTGGAGGCCGGACGGCTGAAGGATGCGGAGGTTCACGCCCTGGAGGCCGCCGCCGCTGCGCCCGATGACGGGGTGATCAACGAGAATCTGGTGACCATCCTGCTATCGCGCGGCCAGCCGGACGATGCCATGCGCTTCATCAGCGCCCAGCGCCTGCGCCAGCCGGACTCCCAGGCCTGGATTGCTTTCGAGGCCACCGCCGCGCGCCTGCTGGGGACGGACCTGTACCCGCGCCTCTACGATTACGACCGGCTGGTGCGAGTGTTCGATCTCGAGCCGCCGGCCGGCTGGTCGTCCATGGAGGAGCTGAACGGCGCCCTGGCAGAGCTTTTGGGCGCGCGCCATCGGCTCCGCAATCACCCCCTCGATCAGAGTCTGCGCAACGGCACCCAGACCGCGCGCAGCCTGCTGGCCGAGACCCATCCTGCGGTGCGGGCGATTCTGGCGGCGTTCCAGGGTCCGATCGCCGAGTACCGCCGCGCGCTGGGTGTCGATCCGGATCACCCGCTGTCGGCGCGCAATTCCGGCGAGATGCGCTACACCGGCGCCTGGTCGGTGCGCCTGCGTCGCCTCGGCTACCACGTCAACCACTTCCATCCGGATGGCTGGCTGAGCTCAGCCTACTACGTCGAGACACCGCCCGAGACGGTCGATGCGGTGGCGCGCTCCGGCTGGATCAAGTTCGGCGAGCCGCGCTATGCCGTCCCGGGGCTCAAGGCGGAGCGCTTCGTGCAACCGCGTCCCGGGCGGCTGGTCCTGTTCCCGTCCTACATGTGGCACGGCACCACGGCCATCCACGGCGATGCGCCGCGCCTGAGCATTGCCTTCGATGTGAAACCGGGCTGACCGGCCCGCGGTCTCCCTCCTCAGAGGGGGTCGAAGAACTCGGCGACGCCTGCGGTCGCGACCGTCATGAGTTCGCGCTCGGCCACCGTCAGGAGCGGGTTCCAGATATCGAAGATCAGGATAACGCGCGGCTGATCGCTGTCGTTCCAGGCCTCGTGCTCGATGGTGTCATCGAAGATCAGCGCGGTGCCGGGCTGCCACTCGCGCACTTCGTTGCCCACGCGGAAACCGCAGCCCGGCGGCACGATCAGCGGAATGTGCACCGTCAGGCGCGTATTAGTCGAACCGGTGTGCGGCGGAATGCGCGTCTTCGGCT
>DATHMN010000022.1:0-41683 GCA_035487135.1 Steroidobacteraceae bacterium
GGCCGCCATACCCGCGAGCGGAGCGCCATGCTAACGTTGCCTGCGGCGATGGCAAAGGGGTGTTGCCATGAGGTCGCTTCTGATCACGCTGGTAACCATAAGCGCATTGACTGTGCTGGCCGCCTGCCATCACCGGAAACCCCTGCCCGTTCCGGCGCCGCAGTCCGCGCGGATGCGCGCTGAACTGCGCCCCGCCACGGCGCCACGCATAGCGCCGCCGGCAAACACGCCGCGCTATCCGCCCGCGGAACCCGGCTTTCCAAACGCGACGCCGGAACCGGCGTTCGACGACCCCGACGCCCGCGAGCAGCACCGCCTGCTGCGCTTCTGAGCGTAGCCGGCTGCTACAATCCACGCCGGTTGGGCCTGTAGCACAGCGGTTAGTGCAGGGGACTCATCGAAAAAGGTGCCTTCGCGCGGAGAACGCGCGAAGTGGACGGGATGAATTCAGGGAAACCTTCGGGAGTCGACTCCCATGGCAATCCTGAGCCAAGCCGCCGGTACACCGGCGGAAGGTGCAGAGACTACCTGAGGGCTGCAGTGCCCTTGATAACAGGCTGGAGCATCCCGCACCCCAACGCATGGCAACTGCGCGGGTGAAGAGATAGTCCACTCCCGGCGGAAACACCGGGGCGAAGTGAATCCCTTGGTCGTAGGTTCGAATCCTACCGGGCCCATTGTCTGTAGCGCGTGTCCCTATTGATCACCGCGCTGACAGTTGACAGCGGTGACCGGGTAAAACTCGCGTGAGCATAGCGCAGTGCGCTGCGCTGACCTGCCGCGGTCACGCCCTGTCGGCATCGGCAAGCGTCCCGCCTCAAAACCGTGACCCGGCGCATGCGCGGCGCGGCGGCTTGGTGAATAATCAGTCCCTCAGCCAGCGGGAAACGGAGAGAGTGCATGGGTTTGGCGGTCACCGTGGTGTTGGCTCTGTTCTGGTTCGCCGTGGCATTGCGCGCCTATCAGCGCGGTGACATGGTCATGGCGGGGATTCTCGCGCTCGTCGGCGTGGTGCTCACGGTCTACCGGGTGCAGCTGCTCAAGAAGCGCGCGCAGTCGTAAGTCGGCCGCGGGCCGCCCGCGCGCAACCCGCCGTCACTGTGGGTTGGACGTCTCGTGGTGATAGTCGAATGACAGCGCGATGACACGCTGCGTGCGGCGCTCCAGGATCGGGCTGTCGACCGGATCGCCGCGCAGCTGGCTGATGGCGAGGTCCAGGTTGACGAGCCAGTGCTTGCCCAGGAATTTGGTGGCACTGAACCCGACCCCGGCCGCGACCGTGCCGTTGTGAGTGATGAGATACTCCGGATGCCCCGAGGCGAGCGACTGCTGTGCGCTGACCCCGTAGAGTGTCTGCAGGTAGTGATGGTCGGCGAGCGTGATCGAGGGTCCGGCGAACATCACGAATCTCTTCGAGCTGCCCGGCAGCGGCGTATACACCGCCGCATCCCCGACCGCGCCCTCGGCGCCGCCGATGAACTGCCGGGCGTCGAACCGCAGAATCAGCGGAAACTTGCGCGCCAGCACCACCGAGCCGTACAGCTTCGCGACCGGCGCGGCGGAGATGTCCCCCATGCCGTGCAGGTTGGTCAGATCATCTTTTTCCTTGCGACCGAGGTCATAGGTCACGCCCAGACCGAATTGATAATGATCGCCGCGCAGGAAGTTGTAACCGATGCCTTCGCCGGTGGAGATGAAGGCGGCGTCCCGATAGTAGAGCAACAGGTCCGGTCCGCCGCTGAAGCGATAGGCGCGCGCGCCGTCGTATACCGGCTGCACGTCGGAGCCCACACCGGCCACGGTGCGCCACTGCGGCAGGTTGGGTTCGAACAGCCGCGCCAGAATGACGCCACCCGAGTACTGCCACTCCTGCAGGGGTGAGGGTGTCTGGGAGCGGGCCGCGCTGCTGGCAGCCAACAGCACCAGGACTGGCAGGATCAGCCGTCTGAACGGGGCAAGAGTTGGCGTCGCTGCGCGCACGGTCGTGGAATCCCTTTGCGGAGCGCACGGCGCAGCTCCGGCCGGCATGACAACAGGCTTTATGCGCTCAGCCTGTCGGCGCAGGGCGTAAACAGCGTGCCAGCAAGTTCAACGCGCCCTGTAGGAATCCGATGACGCGTTTCGGGGCCGAAAAAGCCGCAGTCTGGCGCCCGCCTCAGGCAGCGACTGGCGCGAGCGGCTCGATCAGCTCCGGCGAGTTATTGCGCACCGAGTTGACACGCGGGCTGACCGGATGCGCGAGCATCATGTCGGCGACATAGGGCTGCAGCACCGCCAGCGCTTCCTCACGGCTGCCACGCAGCCACGCCGCGTAATCCTCGGGTCGCAGGATCGCCGGCATGCGCTGCGGATGGCTGCCGCTGTTGTGAATGTCGGCGATCAAGGGATTCGCGGGCATGGTGATGTGCGCACAGCTCTCCACGACACTGCCATCGGCACGTTCGCTGCGCTCCCAGAGACCGGCGAAGCCGAACAGCGGCTGGTCCACCAGCGTGATCAGGTACGGGGTCTTGCGTCCCTGCCCATCGAGATGCCACTCGTAGAAACCGGACGCCGGCTGGATGCAGCGCTGCGCGCGCTTCCACGGCCGACGGTAGGAGGCAGAAGTCTCGAAGGTCTCCAGGCGCGCGTTGATGGTGCTGAACTTGCCCGGTACACCCCGGGCGAAGTGCGGAATCAGTCCCCAGCGCACCATGGCCGCCTCACGCACACCATTGATCTCGCGCAGGATCGGCACCTGCTGGGAGGGCGCGATGTTGTACGACACCGTGACCCAGGCCGGCGGACCGTGCAGCATCCATTCGCGCAGATACTTGTCCTGCATTCGCAGGATGTAACGGCCGCACATCCTTCAGGCCGCCGAGCGCTCGAGCTCAGCCTTCTTCAGCAGCACGCGCCCCTCGACTGGCAGCGCATCGTCGATCGCCATGCACACCTGCGCCACGTCATCCCGCATCGCCTCGCCGTCGCCTTCAAACATGTAGCCGTCGAGCACGGCGCGCGCCCGCTTGAGCAGCGCCATTAAATCTTCGTGTGACATGGCTTACCCCGCCCCGAGAGAGATGAGTTATTCAGGACGGGAAAGAAGAATACGACGATTCTGTGACAGCGCCCACTAGATCTTGTGTCGCACAGCGGTTGGAGACACGATATTTGGTGGTTCTCCGACACGAGGCTCAGCCTTTTCAATGACTTACGTCTTCAGCGCGAGTCAGGATATCTTTTGCCTGCTGGCACGGCCCGCATGAGGAGAACAAAACCGCGCCGCCGGCGACTCCGCAGCAGTAGATCCGCGGCGCGGACTCCCTCAGGCCGCGCAGGCCATGGCGGCGACGCGATCCCAGGTGGTGCGGACCATGCAGGAGCGTGACTGCATGCACTCGAGCCAGCGCGGCAGATTCGCGTGGTGGCGGGTGAGCGGCTGCCATTCGGGAGTCTGCTGCAGAAAATCCAGCTGCGGGGCGAGCAGCATGTCAGCCAGAGTCGGTGTCGCGCCGGCAAAGAACGGCTGCGTATCCAGCTCCGCGGCGAGCGCCGCGATCACCCGATGCGCCTTGGGCATGGCCGCGGCGATCGCGGCCTCATCCGCCTGCGCTGTGCCGAACAGGCGCGGCGCGACCACGCGGTGAAAGCCGATGACGCTGCTGACACCCTGGAACAGATACCAGTCGTTGACATTCATCAGCTGGTCCATGCGCGCAGCCGCGCGCGTATCCTGCGGAGTGAGCGCCGGCTGCGGCAACAGCCGCTCGAGATAGCGCAGGATGGCCTGCGTTTCGAACAGGCGGAAATCCGCGTGTTCGAGTACCGGCACGCGGCCAAACGGATGGCGGGCGAGGTGCTCGGGCGAGCGCAGCGTGCTGGGCCGCACGGCCGCGACGTGATAGGCCGCGCCCTTTTCTTCCAGGGTCATCAACACCGCCCGACCGTACGGGCTGCCCGGGATGTTGTGCACGATGAATTCGCTCATGACCTGTTGCTCTCCGCGTTGAATTGTTTGGCGTAGAGCTCCAGGATCGTCGGCCAGCCGCCGTCGACGTCCCGGCGCAACTTCGCGCCACCCTCCGCGCCCAGACGCTCGAAGTCGCGGTGCTCGAGCTCGACGCGCGTGCCGCCGGCCTGCGCAACGAAACGCACCTCCACCGCCGAAGCGAATGCCGTGCGCGCGTCGGGCTTCCAGTCCGGGCTGATCTCCCAGCCGATGACCAGGCGCGCGCCTGGTTCCCATACCCGTACGTGGCCGACCACACACTCGCTGCCGTCCTCGTGGCGCGTGTACCAGCGCCCGCCCTGGCGCGGCTCGATCACCGAAGCCACCGCCGGGGTTTTGCCGAGGCTGTGTGTTTGCTTCGGCCACCAGCGATCGATGCCTGCGGTGAATACCTCGAACGCCTGCTGTGGCGTACCGGCGACCAGGACCGACTTCTTCACCGGCGCAATGCGCAGCGTCGTGTTCATGTTTTCTTCCGGTTGCGTGGCGTCGTCACCCGTGCCATCTCGCCCTTAAAGGACTCCAGCGCCTCATCCCAGAACTGGTCGAGCCAGCGCCGCAGCTCTCCCAGGCCGTCGGGGTCGATGTAATACACGCGCCGGGCTCCTTCGGCGCGGTCCGCGACCAGGCCGGCCTCCTTCAGCGCTTTGAGATGCTGTGACACCGCCGGGCGGCTGACCGGCAACCCCCGCGCGAGCACGCCCACGGGCTGCGGGTTGCCACGCAACCGTTCAAACACGCGCCGCCGCGTCGGATCGCTCAGGCAGTGCAGTGCTTTGGCGTAAGTCATTACTTACGGTAAGTGAACACTTACGGACATGTCAAGCACCACGCTAAGGAGAGGAGCGCTGCCGGGGGTGTAAACTGCTGCAATCCCACGGCGAAGCGAGCATCTGGAGCGGCGTATGAGCGACCTGTCGAGCTTTCCCATTACGCGTAAATGGCCGGCCCAGCATCCGCAGCGCCTGCAGCTGTACTCCCTGCCCACACCGAACGGCGTCAAGGTGTCGGTCATGCTCGAAGAGACCGCCCTGCCGTACGAGCCGCATCTGGTGAACTTCGACACCCACGACCAGGCGTCCACGGAATTCCGCTCACTGAATCCTTACGGCAAAATTCCGGCGATCCTCGATCCCGACGGCCCCGGTGGCAAACCGCTGCCGCTGTTCGAGTCGGGCGCGATCCTCATCTATCTGGCGGACAAGACCGCACAGTTCCTGCCCGCGGCCGGCGCGGCGCGCTACGAAACCCTCCAGTGGCTGATGTTTCAGATGGGCGGTATCGGGCCGACATTTGGCCAGGTGGGGTTTTTTCACAAGTTCGCCGGCAAGGATTTCGAGGACAAGCGACCCCGCGACCGTTACGTCGGCGAAGCCCAGCGCCTGCTCGGGGTGCTCGAAGGGCGGCTCAGCGGTCGCAGCTGGCTGATGGGGGACAGCTACACCATCGCCGACATGGCGGTGTTCCCCTGGGTGCGCAACCTTGTGGGCTTCTACGGGGCGGGCGAGCTGGTGGGTATCAGCAGCTACCCGAACGTCACACGGGTGCTGACCACCTTCGTCGCACGCCCGGCGGTCGTACGCGCCGTGAACATCCCCAGGCGCGTCTGAGAGCTTCAGTCCTGGACGAGAGTCCCCTGGTGGAAGACGATCCGCCAGCCGGAACCGGAGCGTTGCCAGATGGACGCGCGGCGCGTGAGACGCTCCCCGGCCTGCAGCAGCGTATAGGTGAGCAGATACAACTCGGGCGCGAGCCTGCGGCAGTGAAAATCCGTGGCTTGCCAGTCATCCTCCGCGACCGGCTCTTCCTGTCGCGCCGCCACCGTGTCGAGCACGAACGCACGGCTGTAGCGGCGCCCCGAGGCGCCGATTTCCCAGAAGTCCTCCGCAGTCACCGCCTCGAGATCTGCGCGTGAAGCGCAGAACTCGGGCCGGTGGAAAATCGGTTCGCGGCGCCTGAGCTCCTCCAGCACGCCCTGATCCTCCGGTCGGGTCGTCAGTTTCGGCTCCACTACTTTCCCTGCGGCAGCCACTGCACGTCTTGCTGCATCTGTCCGGCGATCGCCATCGGATTCCCGGCACCGCGCGTCAGCACTGCGATGCTGCCTGCGCCCGAGGGCACGATCACGCCCGACAGGCCGTCCTCGTTGAAACTCTGCTGCGCGCGCACGTGCTCGTGCCGCAGCAGCATGACCGTGGCCGGACCTGCGTCGGTCTGCACTACCAGGTGCGGCACGTAGTGACCGCGGAACCAGCAGCTCGAGGCGTACATGACCTTGTCGGAGTTGACGTGGAGCGCAACGCCGGCGCCCTTGAGCGCATCGCCAATCTCCGCCGCGCTGACATGCTGCTGCGCGAGCCAGCTGTTAGGCTCGGCCTGCACATGCGCGACTACCTCGTGGGCGAGTGTCTCGCTCGGGCGCAGCAGCCAGACACTCACAGCCGCCATCGTCGCCAGCAGCACGCCCGCAGCCAGAGCCCACTCGCGCCACGGCGAGCGCGCGGGCGCGCGCGGTGCCGCGAGCGCCGGCGGCCGCTCCAGTGCCCGGCGGATGTTGCTATCCAGCGCGCGCATCTCCTCGCGGAACTGCCGGCACGCGCCACAAGTGCGCAGATGCTCTTCGAGCGCCGGGTCACTCGCGCCGGGCTGGGCGCCGATCAGCAAACGAGCCTGGTCGCAGGTCACGATGCGGCCTCGCTGTCAGAAACGTCGGGCGCCGCAGGAATGCCACAGATCACGCGCAGCTTGTTGCGGGCGCGGAACAGACGGGTCAGCACCGCCGTGGACGACAGTGCGAGCTCACGTGCGATCTCCTCGGTGGTGAAGCCGCCCAGTACCTGCAGCAGCAGTGGCTCGCGATACTCAATCGGTAGTCTCATGATCGCATGACGCAAGGAAAACAGTTCGCCGTCGGACTCGCCCAGCTGCGCGCCGGCCTGGGTCTCGGCCACTTCGTCGAGCGACACCAGCTCCAGGCGTTTGCGCTCGTAGAGGCGCGCGTGCTCGCGCCGGACAATGGTCAGGAGCCACGCCCGCGCCGCGCCGGGATCCTTGAGCGCGTCGCGCGATCGCCAGGCCCGCAGCAGCGACTCCTGCACGATGTCCTCCGCGAGTGCACGGTCGCGTGCCAGCCAGTGCGCGAAGCGCACCAGGTCCGGCCGCAGCGACTCGAACAGCCGACCCTCCGGCGAACGCCGGTCCGGTCCGGACAGACGCTCGCTGATTGAGGAGACCGGGGATTCGGGCGGAGAATTGCGCATGCCGAGGGGGTGCGATTATACGCATGCGCCCCGGGATGCCCGGCAATATCGCGTCCAGGGGCCCGGTCTTATCGTCCAACTGTTCCCGTAACCACAAAAACAGGTGTAACCGTGAAGTTTCTCGTGCAATGGCTCATCGACTGGCCCCGGCGCGTCGCCGGTCCCCTCATCTGGCTCGGGCCGCTGTTCGCGCGCATCACCGTGGGCTGGGTGTTCCTGTGGAGCGGCTGGGGCAAGCTGCACAACCTTGCGCAGGTCACCGAGAACTTCATCGGCTGGGGGATCCCGCACCCGCACCTGCTGACACCGCTGACCTCCGGCATCGAGTTCTTCGGCGGCTTGTTCCTGCTCTTCGGCTTCCTGACACGCATCTCCGCCGGGGCGCTCGGCGTAACCATGATCGTGGCCATCCGCGCCGCCAAGTGGGCGGATGTCGATTCTCTGGAGACCCTGCTAGGCTTCGACGAGTTCGAATACCTTGCGCTGTTCCTGTGGCTCGCCATCGCCGGCGCTGGCACGGTTTCGGTCGATCACTGGATAGAGCGTTGGTTCGGACGAGGCGGCAGCGGAGTGTCCGGGGTACGCCCCCGCGCCGGGAGCGCGGTGGCGTAACAATTTGCCTCTGTTGCCGGTCTACTCACTAACCGGGCCTCGCGTGGTCCGGTGGTTCTTTCACACAACGAGGGGTTGCACTATGCGTTTGAAAAATACTTCCGGCATCGCCGTCGCCACGGCAGCGGCCATGCTGTTCGGCACCGGTCTGATGGCGAGCTCGATCGCAGCGGCTGACGGCACCATTCACTGTAAGGGCGTGAACAGCTGCAAGGGCCAGTCGGCCTGCAAGAGCGCCGCTAACTCCTGCAAGGGCCAGAACTCCTGCAAAGGGCAGGGCTTCCTGGAGATGAGCAAGGCGGACTGCGACGCTGCCAAAGCCAAGATGAAGAGCGACTCCGGCAAGTAAGCCGGTCGTTGGCGCGTGCGGCGCTGCCGCATCCGCGCCGTACCCCGGTGCGCCGCCTGCGGGCGGCGCACCGGGGTTTGTTGTTTACTGCCGCGCGCGCTCGCCTCAGCCGACCGGCACGCCATCGAAAAAGTCGACCACCCCGGTCTCGAGCGAGTACTCCGCGCCGACGACCATCAGCCCTTCCTTCAGTATCAGCTGCTCGAGCACCTCCGATCCATGGCGCAGGTGATCGGCTGACATGCGGATGTTGGCACGCACGGCCAGCTGTTCGAGCGTGCGCTGGTCATGGGGCGGGCCGTGCTCCAACAGGTTCTCGACCGCCGGACGGATGCGGTTGACGATGGAACTCAGATTGCGCGACTGTTCGCGCGAGGGACGCGCCAGCTGCTCGAGGGTGGCGTGGATGGCACCGCAGCTGGAATGCCCGAGCACCACCACCAGGCGCGTGCCGAAGGCCTCGGCAGCAAACTCGACGCTGCCGACCTGCGAGGGTGCCACGATGTTGCCCGCGACCCGGATCACGAACAGATCGCCGAGCCCCTGATCGAAGACGATCTCGGCCGGCACCCGCGCATCGGAACAGCCTAGGATGATGGCGAGCGGCTCTTGGCGCTCCGGCAGGGCACGGCGCTGCGCGGTCGAGGAGCTGGTGGCAGCGCCCAGATCATTGACGAAGCGGCGGTTGCCCTCGCGCAGGGCCGCCAGTGCAGCGCGTGCCGATACCATCTGATGCGGTTCCTCCGGCAGGTATGTGGAAAATATACCTGATCAGCGCGCGCCCGGTTCGGCCGTTGCCGCGCCTTCAGCGCGGCCGCCGTGCCGCGCGCGTGGGCTGCGCTGCGAGTGGATCCTCGGGCCAGTAGTGCTTCGGGTAGCGGCCGCGCAGATCTTTGCGCACTTCGGCGTAACCCGCGCGCCAGAAGCTCGCCAAATCCTGCGTGACCTGCACCGGGCGCTGTGCCGGCGAGAGCAGGCGGAAAGTGACCGGCGCGCGCGCCGGTCCCAGCAGCGGCGTCGCAGTCAGTCCGAACACCTCCTGCAGGCGCACCGCCACGAGCGGCGCACTCTCGTCCAGCCAATCGATGCGTATGCGCGAGCCGCTCGGCACGCCTAGATGGGTGGGTGCCCATTCCTCCAGCTGGCGCTGCTGTTGGAAATCGAGCTGCGCGCGCAGCGCATCCGCGAGCGGCAGCCGCGCCAGGTGATCGCGGCGCGTGACACCGTCGAGATACGGGGCAAGCCACAGCTCGAGTGAGGCCAGCAGCGCGGCATCGCTCAGATCCGGCCACGCGGCTGCCGCGCTGGCCGGCAGCCCGCTGCGCACGAAGCCGACGCGCGCCTGCAGGTTGCGCGTCTCGGCGCTCCAGGGCAGCGCGTCCAGCCCGAGCGCGCGCACGCCGGCGAGCATCGCGGCCTGTGTGTCCTGTGGCTGCAGTGGGGTGAGCGGACCCTCCTCCAGCACGAGCGCGCCGAGCTCCACGCTGCGGCGCGCGAGCACCGCCTGTTCGCGCGTGTCCCACTCGATACGTTCGTGCTGCGTCAGCTGTGCAGCGAAGTGTTGCAACAGCTCGGCGCGCTGCAGCGGTGCGGCCAGCAGGATGCGCGCATCGCGCTCCCGGTCATCCAGATCCACGGCCACGATGAATTCCTGGCGTGCGAGCGCCTGGGCACCGACAAACTCCGCGCCGCGGCCGTTCGCGAGCGTGTAGCGCCCGCTGGCGCCCGGGCGCCGCCGGCCGATGCGATCCGGATAAGCGAAGGCCAGCAGCACGCCGGCGCTCGCATCACGCGGCGGGTGCGCGCCCGCGGCCGGCGGCAGACGCCGTGCAAGCTCACGCGCGCCGCGCTGCGCGCGTTGCACGGTGGCACGGTCCGCGCCGCCGTGGCTCTCGCCGCGCAGAATCTCGAGCCGCGTGCGCACATCCGCGTCTGCCGCGCCGGCGCCGCCGCGCAGCAGATCGCGCTCCGATAGCAGCGCTGCGAGCTCGGCTGCCAGCGGCATGGCGTCCAGCTCACGCGCGTTCAGCAGCATGTGTGCGAGCCGCGGGTGCACGCCAAGCCGGGCCATCGCGCGCCCGTGGGCGCTGATGCGACCTCCAGCATCGAGTGCACCCAGGCGCTGCAGCAGCTCGCGCGCGCTGGCGAGCGTGGCCGCTGGCGGCGCATCCAGCCAGCGCAGCGCCGCCTCATCGCCCCAGCCGGCGAGCTCGAGCGCCAGCGGCGCAAGATCCGCGTCCTGAATCTCGGCGGCAGTAAAGGGTGCGAGCGTCGCCTGCGCGCCCTCGCTCCACAGCCGGTAGCACACCCCCGGCGCGGTGCGTCCGGCGCGCCCGCGGCGCTGCTCGGCCGAGGCGCGCGAGATGCGCTGCGTCTCCAGGCGCTGCATGCCGGTGTTCGGATCGAAGCGCGCGCGGCGCGTAAGCCCGCAGTCGACCACGGCACGCACGCCGGGGATGGTGAGGCTGGTTTCGGCGATGTTGGTCGCCAGGATCACCTTACGGGTGCCGGATGCAGCCGGTGCGAGCGCCACGTCCTGCTGCTCGCCGCTGAGCTCACCGAACAGCGGCCGCACGGTGATGCCTTCGGCGGCCAGATCCTGCAGCTGTGCCTGCAGTCGACGGATCTCGCGCGCCCCCGGCAGAAACACCAGCAGATCGCCCGGCTGCTCGCGCAGCGCGCGGCGCACCAGCTGCGCCAGTGCCTGCTCGAGCGTGGGCTCGCCGGCTGCGGGCGGGGTCAGCAGTGGCAGACCGCGCCCGGCATAGCGCGTCTCCACCGGAAACAACCGCCCGGGGGCGCTGATCAGCGGCGCATCACCGAGGAGGCCCGCCAGCGCCTGCCCGTCGAGCGTCGCCGACATCACGAGGACGCGCAGCTGCGGTGTCAGGTGGGCGCGCGCGTCCAGGGTCAGCGCCAGACCCAGATCCGCCTGCAGGCTGCGCTCGTGGAACTCGTCGAAGATCACCGCGGCGATGCCCTCGAGGGCTGCGTCTTCCTGCAGCATGCGGGTCAGCACGCCCTCGGTGACCACTTCGACGCGCGTCGCCGCGGAGATGCGCGTATCGAGCCGCATGCGGTAGCCGACCCGCGCGCCGACGCGCTCGCCGAGCGTGGCCGCCATGCGCATCGCCACCGCGCGCGTGGCCAGCCGGCGTGGCTCGAGCATGAGGATGCGCCGGCCAGCCACCCACGGCTCATCCAGCAGCGCGAGCGGCACGACCGTGCTCTTGCCGGCGCCCGCAGGCGCCTGCAGCACGACCGACCGGTGCGTTAGCAGGGCTGCACGAAGCGCCGGCAGCGCTTCATCGATCGGCAGCCCCGAACTCACCAGATATGCACGCGCTCATCCGGCGGCAGATAGAGCTTCTCGCCCGCCTTGACGTCGAACGCCGGATACCAGGCATCGACGTTGCGTACCACGCCATTGACGCGCCACTGACCCGGGCTGTGCGGGTTGCTGGTCACCTGCGAGCGCAGATCCTCGTCGCGCTGCTTGGTGCGCCACACCTGGGCCCACGACAGGAAGAAGCGCTGATCAGCGCTCAGGCCGGCGAGTACCGGTGGCGCGGCGCCATGCAGCGAGAGGTGATAGGCCGCGTTCGCGACCGACAGCCCGCCCAAGTCACCGATGTTCTCCCCGAGCGTGAGCCGGCCGTTGATGTTGAGTCCCGGCAGCACGGTGTAACTGTCGTACTGCGCGGCCAGCGCATCCACGCGCTTGTGGAAAGCCGCGGTGTCCTCCGGGCTCCACCAGGTGTGCAGCACGCCACGCGCATCAGACTTGGCGCCCTGGTCGTCGAAGCCGTGACCCATCTCGTGGCCGATGACGCCGCCGATACCGCCATAGTTGATCGCCGCGTCCGCGTGCGGATCGAAGAACGGCGGCTGCAGTATGGCGGCCGGGAACACTACCTCGTTGAAGGTCGAATAGTAGTAGGCATTGATGGTCTGCGGCGTCATGCCCCACTCACCCCGGTCGGTCGGACCCTGCATGCGCTTCAGCTCGCGCTCCCATTCGAACGCCTCGCCGCGTGCGACGTTACCGAACGCATCACCGCGGCGGATGTCGAGGCCGCTGTAATCACGCCACTTGTCGGGATAGCCGATCTTGGGATGGAACGCGGCGAGCTTCTCCAGTGCCAGCTTGCGCGTGGCGGGAGTCATCCACGCCAGCTTCTCGATGCGCGCCTTGTAGGCAGCACGCAGATTCGCGACCAGCGCGAGCATCTGCTGCTTGGAGCTCGGCGGAAAGTAGCGCTGCACGTACAGCTCACCGGCGGCCTCGCCGAGCGCTTCGTCAATCGCTGCCACCGCGCGCTTCCAGCGCGCCTGCTGCTCCTGTTGCCCGTGCAGCTCGCGGCCGTAGAAGGAAAAGACCTCATCGTCGAAGGCTGTCGGCAGCACGTCCGAATTGCCCACCAGGAAGTGGTAGCGGACATAGGTACGCCAGCGCTCGAGCGGCACCTTGGAGTAAAGCGCGGCGAGTGCCTGGATCGCATCTGCCTCACGCAGGATGAAGCGCGGCTGCGACTGCAGTCCGGCACCTTCCAGCAGCGCTTCCCAGGGCATTCCCGGCGCATAGCTGGGCAGCTGCGCGCGCGTCTCCGGGTTGTAGGTGAGATCGCGCTCGCGGCGTTTGGCACGCGGCCAATGTGCGCCGGCAATCTGCGTCTCCAGCTCCAGCACCGATTTGGCTTCCGCCGCCGCGTCCTGATCGCCGGCGAGCTTCAGCAACCGCTCGATGTGCGCCAGGTATTTGGCGCGCAGGTCCTTGTAGACCGCCTCATCCTTCAGGTAGTAGTCCCGGTCCGGAAGTCCCAGGCCGCCCTGGGTCACGGTGACCATATAGTGGTCGGGGTCCTTGTCATCCGGCTGCATGTTGAAGCGGATGGGTCCGGCGATGCGCAGGTCCGGTCGTTCCAGCAGCTTGGCCAGATCCGCGTAGCTGGCGGCCGAGCCGATCGCATCGAGAGCCGGCTTGGCCGGTGCCAGTCCCAGCTTGTCGATATTGGCCGTGTCGAGATAGGCGCGGTAAAAGTCGCCGAGCTTCTGCTGATTGCTGCCTGCAGGCGCAGCGGGCGGCAGCGCCTCGAGGATATCGCGCACCTGCCCGAGCGAGCGCTCGCGCAGCATCTGGAACGAGCCCCACGAGGCTCGGTCCGGCGGAATCACGGCGGTGTCCTGCCAGTGGCCATTGGCGTAACGGTAGAAGTCATCGCCCGGCTTCACCGACGGGTCGCCGCCGGTCAGATCGAGTCCGAACGCCCCGATCTGGGCGTGTTCCGCTGCGGCGGGCGCGGCCGGCGCTGCAGTCACGATCAGCGTCGTGACCGCGAGCGCGCCAAGAATCGTCACAGCTAGCGAGCGATACAACATAAACCAAGACTCCCGTGCATGAAATTGATTGTCAGCTGCGCCACAGCGCCCACGCGTACAGCAGCCAGCCCAGCACCCAGGCGAGCCCGCCAAACGGCGTGAGCAGGCCCACCGCGCGCGGGCCGCCCAGGCTCAGTGCATATAGGCTGCCGCAGAACAGCACCACCCCGATCACGAGCAGCAGCGCCGCCAGCTGCAGCGCGCCGCTGTTGAATGCGCGCAGCGTGAGGCCTACGCCGATGAGTCCCAGGCTCTGCAGAAACTGGTAGCGCACCGCCGTTTCCCACAGCTGCAGCCGTTCCGGAGCGAGGTGCGCTTTGAGCGCATGCGCGCCGAAAGCGCCACACAGCGTGGCGAGTGCCAGCAGCACGCCGGCCGCGGCGAGCGCGCGGCCGCTACTCACGCAGACCGAGCAGCGGCTTGATCAGATCGAGCGGCAGCGGGAACACCACAATCTGCGTGCGCTCGTGAGCGATGTCGGCGAGCGTCTGCAGATAGCGCAGCTGCATCGCCGCGGGCTGCTTGGAGAGCGCCGCCGCGGCCTCGGCCAGCTTCTGCGCCGCCTGGTCCTCACCCTCGGCATGGATGATCTTGGCGCGCCGCGTGCGCTCAGCTTCGGCCTGCTTCGCCATGGCGCGGATCATCGTCTCATCGAGATCGACATCCTTGATCTCGACGGTGGAGACTTTGATGCCCCAGGACTCCGTACTTTGATCGAGGATGCGCTGCAGGTCGACGTTCAGCTTGTCGCGTTGCGACAAGAGATCATCCATCTCGTGCTGGCCGACAACCGAGCGTAGCGTGGTCTGTGCCACCTGGCTGGTCGCATCGTAGGCGTTGGCCACCTGAATGATGGACTTGCCAGGATCGACGACGCGGAAATAGACCACCGCATTCACCTTCACCGACACGTTGTCGCGCGTGATGACATCCTGCTTGGGCACGTTGAGCACGATGACGCGCAGGTCAACGCGGCGCATTCGCTGAATGGCCGGCACGATCATGATCAGGCCGGGTCCTTTGATGCCGCGGAAGCGCCCAAGGGTGAACACTACGGCGCGCTCGTACTCGTTCAGCACATTGAGAGTACTGAACAACAGCACGACGATGAGAATCACCACGAAGATCAGGAACGGCATGCGCTTCTCCGGGTGCGGTGCGCTGCGCTCACAGCGGCTCGACCCATAATGTTAGTCCTTCTACTCTGACGATGCGCGCCGGCTCGCCCGCGCGCAGCGCGCGCTCGCTGCGCGCATTCCATAGTTCGCCGCCGTAGCGCACCCGGCCCTTGCCGGTAAAGTCATTGAGCACTTCGGCACTGGCACCGATCATGCCCTGCGTTCCGGTGACGACCGGGGCGCGCATGGCGCGCGTGCTCATATAGACGATGCCGGCGATCATCAGCGCACCGACGGTGGCGAACGCCGCCAGCAGCGGCCGCCCGATGCTCAGTCCCGGCACGTCGCTGTCGAACAGAATGAGCGAGCCCACCACGAAGGCGATGAGCCCGCCGACGCCCAGCGAGCCATAGGTCGGAAAAAAGAACTCGGCAATGATCATCGAGGTACCCAGCACAACCAGCGCCAGCCCGGCGTAGTTGACCGACAGGATCTGGAAGGCGAACAGCGCGACCAGCAGGCAGATCGTGCCGACCACGCCCGGCAGCACGGCGCCGGGATTATAGCCCTCGAGCAGCAGCCCCCAGATGCCGATGATCATCAGGCCGTAGGCGATCGTCGGGTTGGTGATGAGCGCCAGCAGTTCGGTGCGCCAGTCGGGCTTCATGTGCACCAGCGTGAGATCGCGCGTGGCGAGCTTCAGCGTGCGGTTGTCCAGGTGCACCTCGCGCCCGTCGATGCGTGTCAGCAGGTCCGGCAGGTCGCGCGCGATGACGTCGATGACCTTCTGCTGCAACGCTGCGCTCGCCGACAGGCTCGCCGCGCCGCGCACGGCCTGCTCGGCCCAGTCGGCGTTACGCCCGCGCAGCTCCGCGAGCCCGCGGATATAGGCCACCGCATCGTTGACCGCCTTGCGCTCCATGGCACTGCCGGGCTCCGGCGGCTGCGCAGCGGGTGTCTTGCCCGGAACGGCGTCGGCTTTCTCGCCGCCATGCGGACTCGCAGGCAGCGGCGCTGGCTCGGGCTCGCCGCCGATCGACACCGGGGTCGCCGCACCGAGGTTGGTGGCGGGTGCCATGGCGGCGACATGGCTCGCGTACAGAATGTAGGTGCCGGCGCTCGCGGCGCGCGCCCCCGAGGGGCTGACATAACCTGCTACCGGCACCGGCGAGGCGAGGATGGCGCGAATGATGTCGCGCATGGAGGTATCGAGGCCGCCCGGGGTGTCGAGCTGCAGCACGATCAGCCGGCTGCCGGCTTTCTGTGCGGCCTCGATGCCGTGCACCACGTAGCGCGAGGTGGCCGGCCCGATCGGACCGTTGATCTCCAGCACCGCGGCGGTGCCGGGAGAGTCACCTCCCGTGGCCGCGGGCTGGCTGAGCGCCGCAGGGGCCGGGAGCACCAGCACTAGGACTAGGCCCGCGACAGCACGCCATGCGGACATCTTCATGGCGTGCACCCTACTCTGGCGGTGACGCGCTCTGCAATCGCGGACGGGGCCATCCCGCCGCACGGCGCCCTCTCTCTAGCGGAGTGTGCTAAATCCCTGATAACCCACGTACAAACCAACCAGCACGATCAAGGCGGCGGAAACATACGGCGCGCGCCGCACCAGTTCGCCGAAGCCTGCGAAGCGCCGCGCGGCGTGGCGTGCGCCGAGCGCCGCCAGCGTTCCGGTGGCCACCAGTGTCAGGGCGAGCCCGATGCTGAAGCACAGCACCAACGCCGCGCCCAGGCTTACCCGCTTCAGCTGCAGGCACAGCAACAGGATGGTGATGGAGGCGGGGCACGGCACCAGTCCGCCGGTCAGACCGAACAGCACGATCTGCCCGGTAGTGGCCGGACGACTGGCGAAGCGCTCGCGGATGTCGTTGGCATGCGCGAGTTCGTGTGGGTCCTGGTAGCCGGGCGCAGCCAGATCGAGCGGCGCGTATGCGCCGATGGCGTGCTGATGACCGTGCTCGACGAACTCGAGATCGTAGTCATGACTGTGCGCCGGCTCCCCGAGACGCAACCGCACCACGAACTCGTGCGGCTCGGGAATCTGCTGCTGCGATTCGAGATAGCCCTCCTGACGGCAGAAGCTGAACAGCTCGCGCGTGCCGTCGGCGCGCTCGGTCTCGAGGCGCACCTGCTCCGCTGGCCAGCTCGCGCCGCTCAGCGATTCCAGCCGGAAGCGCGGCGCTACGCCCTGCTCGTAGATCTGCAGGCTCACCACGCCGTGCCCAGTGTCGATGCGCCGCGCCTCGTCATGGTCGTGGGCGTACGCCTCTTGGGTCGACTGCTGGCCGGCGCGCCAAGTGCGCCACACCATCCACAGCGCGACCAGAATAATCAGCAGCGCGGATACCAGCTGCAGATAGGGTTCCACGGCACCGCCCTGCCAGCGGCTGCCGAAATACAGGCCGCTAAGGGCGATCGCCCAGACTATCGCGGTGTGCGAGACCGTGGCGGCAACACCCAGGAGCACCGCCTGGGTCACCGTGCCGCGGATGGCGACGATGAACGCTGCCATCATGGTCTTGGAGTGGCCCGGTTCGAGTCCATGCAGTGCACCGAGCAGTATTGCGCTCGGCACGAACAGCCAGGCGTTGCCGTGCTGCAGGAGAGTGGCGAAGTGATCCACCGCCGTCCGCCGGTTTATAGGATGGGGGGTATAGTATAACGCGGCCGAGAAGTCAGCCGGCGCAGCGCGCCAGCCGGCCGTTCAGGAGGATTTGGCGCGCGCTGCCTTGGCGCCCGGGCCGCGCGGGGTGCGCGGCAGGCCGGTGTGCTGGGTGCGAAACGGGCGCGCAGGCGCGCCAGTGCGACCGGCCGCGGGACCCGCGGTGCCGGCCGGCTGGTACGCCGGCACCAGCTGGCGGCGGCCGTTGCCGATCAGGTCGGCGCGGCCCATGCGCCGCAGCGCCTCGCGCAACAGCGGCCAGTTGTTGGCATCGTGATAGCGCAGGAACGCCTTGTGCAGCCGGCGCACCTTCAGGCCCTTGGGGATCAGCACGTCCTCGCTGGCACGCGTGATGCGCTTCAGCGGGTTCTTGCCGGAGTGGTACATAGCCGTGGCGGTGGCCATCGGTCCGGGCAGGAAGGCCTGCACCTGGTCGGCGCGCAAGCCGTTGCGCTTCAGCCAGAGCGCCAGCTCCAGCATGTCCTGGTCGGACGTGCCCGGATGCGCCGCGATGAAATACGGGATCAGGTACTGCTCTTTGCCGGCCTCTTTGGAATAGCGCTCGAACAGCTCCTTGAAGCGGTCGTAGGCGCCTACCCCGGGTTTCATCATTTTCGACAGCGGTCCCTCGGCGAGCGCCTCGGGGGCGATCTTCAGATAGCCGCCGGTGTGGTGCTGTGCCAGTTCCTTGACGTACTCGGGCGACTCGATGGCGAGGTCGTAACGCACACCCGAGGCGATCAGCACCTTCTTGATGCCGGGCATGGCGCGCGCGCGACGATAGAGACGGATGAGCGGGGCGTGATCCGTGTTGAGATTGGGGCACACGCCGGGATACACGCACGAGGGCCGCCGGCAGGCGCTCTCGACCGCGCGGCTCTTGCACGCCAGGCGATACATGTTGGCGGTCGGGCCACCGAGATCTGAGATGACCCCGGTGAAGCCTGGCACCTTGTCGCGTACTTCCTCGATCTCGCGAATGATCGAGTCCTCGGAGCGGCTCTGGATGATGCGACCTTCATGCTCGGTGATGGAGCAGAACGTGCAGCCGCCGAAGCAGCCGCGCTGGATCGCGACCGAGAAGCGGATCATCTTGTAGGCCGGAATGTTGGCCTCACCGTACAACGGGTGCGGCGCCCGTGCGTAGGGGCGCTCGTACACCCAGTCCATCTCCTGCGTGGTGAGCGGGATCGGCGGCGGGTTCAGCCACACATCGGTAGCGCCGTGGCGCTGCACCAGCGCCCGTGCGTTGCCCGGGTTGGATTCCAGATGCAGGATGCGCGAGGCGTGGGCGTACAGCACCGGGTCGGCCGCCACCTCATCAAACGCCGGCATGCGGATCACGCTGCGCTCGCGGTCCGCGTTCTTCACGCCGCGCACGAAGCGCACGACCTTCTCGCCGCCGGCGCCGGAGGGCGCAGCGGCACATGCAGGCGTGGCGGAGGTCGCCGCCATCGCATAGGGATCGACCGGCGCATTCAGCGGCCCGGGCGCATCGAGGTGGGTGGAATCGATCTCGATCCACTCAGGCGGGGTCGCTTTGCGCGTGAACACCGTGCCGCGCAGCTCGGTGATCGTCTCGATCGGTTCGCCGGCCGCAAGCCGGTGTGCAAGTTCGCAGATCTGCCGCTCGGCATTTCCGTACACGAGCATGTCGGCCTTGGCATCGAGCAGCACCGAACGACGCACCTTCTCCGACCAGTAGTCGAAGTGCGCGATGCGCCGCAGCGAGGCTTCGATGCCGCCGATTACGATCGGCACGTCGCGGAACGCCTCGCGCGCGCGTTGCGCGTAGACGATCACCGAGCGGTCGGGGCGGCGCCCGCCGCTGCCGCCTGGCGTGTAGGCATCATCGCTGCGCACACGCCGGTCGGCGGTGTAGCGGTTCACCATCGAGTCCATGTTGCCGGCCGTGATGCCGAAGAACAGGTTGGGGCGACCGAGCGCACTGAAGGCCTGCGCACTGTGCCAGTCCGGCTGGGCGATGATGCCGACACGGAAACCCTGCGCCTCAAGCACCCGCCCGATGATCGCCATGCCGAAGCTCGGATGATCGACGTAGGCATCGCCGCTGACGATGATGACGTCACAGCTGTCCCAGCCCAGCAGCTGCATCTCGGCGCGTGACATGGGCAGAAACGGCGCCGTGCCGAAGCGCGCTGCCCAGTGCTTGCGATAGCCGGAAATGTCGCGTGCGCTCTGCATGGAACTTGGCATTAAAGCAGAACGAGGGTGCGGGGGTCACGTGGCGCGGCCGTGAGCGCGGCGCTGGAGCGATCGGGCCAGCCGCAAATGGCGCGGGAAATTGCTCGCTCTTACCAAGGTAACTTGGTAACATGCAGCCATGAAAGAGATCAGCCGAACTCAAACCGGCGTGCGGCTGGAGAGTCGCCTGCTGAAGGTGCTGAAGGCACTCGCCACCGAGCTGGACCTGTCGCTCGGGGATCTGCTCGAGGGAATCGTCTTGCACGCGTTCGAGAACCGCACGCCGTTCTCCGCCGGCACGCTCAAGAAGATCAAAGCGCTCAAATCCGTCTATGGACTCGACCTTACGGCGCGCGATTCGCACCGGCTGCGCGAGCTGGACGATGCCCCCGCTTGACTGCCCGGAGCTGCGGGCGTTCGTGCACGGCGAGCGCGATCCCGGACACTTTCCGCATCGCGAACACCTGCGCATGGGCTTTGAGCTGCTGCGGCGCCACGACTTCGCGCTCGCGTTGCAGCTCTACTCGCAGGCTTTGCGCGCCATGACTGCGCGCGCCGGGAAGCCGCAGGTCTTCAACCAGACGATCACCGTGGCTTTCCTGTCGCTGCTCGCCGAGCGCCTGCAGGGGCTCCCGGGCAGTGACTTTGCGCAGCTGCTGCAGGCCTTTCCCGAGCTGCTCGACAAGGGCGCGCTGGCAAGTTGGTACAGCAGCGAGCGTCTGAGCAGCCGCGCCGCGCGGGACACCTTTCTGCTGCCGGATCGCCTGCCGGCTCGCCGGTGAGGCGCGCGCATCTCGCGCCGCAGCACCGCGCATCTTTGCCGGCCACTCGGCTTGCGGCCCTGTGATCCTTGCGTATCAGTACAGCAGCGTCGACTGCCGCTGCGCCTGCCAGGCGCTCTCATCCGCCCGCGCGAGCAGCTCCAGATCGGCCGGCGTCGCCGCCGGATCATCGACCCACTGGCGCAGCAGCTCGCTGCCATTGATGACGTCGATGGCGAGGCGGTTGAATTCGTATTCGTAAGGAAAGTCCGCCCACAGCGGAAAATTCGGCCGCAGACGTCGCAGCGCCTTGCAGGCGAGCGCGAACAGCCGCCACGGGCGGAAGCGCTCATGGTCGTAGTAGGCCGGATCCTCGACGTGCACCTGCAGTCCGGCACACAGCGTGCCGACGTGCTTGTTGAAGGTCGGCTCGAACCAGCAGGGGCGCAGCCGGCAGCCGGCAAGCCACTCGGGGGCGAGCGCCTGCATCTCGCGCAGCAGCGCCGTCACATCGAGTTCGGGCGCGCCGAGCACCTCGAGCGGACGCGTGGTACCGCGTCCCTCCGAGAGGGTCGTGCCCTCGAGCAGCACGGAGCCCGCATAGCAGCGCGCCATCCACAGGTTGGGCGCGTTCGGACTCGGGTTCACCCAGGTGCGCTGCTCGAGCGGCCAGCCGTGGCCCGGCGCCTGCGACGGGCGCCAGCCCTGCAGGGTGATGACCTGACAGTCGACATCGAGCTTCAGTGTCGCGACGAACCAGCGCGCCAGCTCGCCCATGGTGAGTCCGTGGCGCATTGGCAGCGCGCCCGCACCGACGAAACTCTCCCAGCCGGGACGCAGACTGAGACCCTCGATCGGGCGCCCGGCTGGGTTCGGCCGGTCCAGCACCCACACCGCCTTGCCGTGGCGCGCCGCCTCTTCCAGCACATAGCGCAGCGTCGTCACGAAGGTATAGATGCGGCAGCCCAGATCCTGCAGGTCCACCAGCAGCACGTCGAAGGCGTCCATCATTTGCGGCGTCGGCCGCCGCACGCGCCCGTACAGGCTGAACACCGGGATGCCGTGCACCGCGTCGACCTCGTCAGCCGTCTCGATCATGTTGTATTGCTTGTCGCCCCGCAGTCCGTGCTGCGGTCCGAACGCCGCGCTCAGCCTCACGTCCGGCAGTGCCGCGAGCGCATCGATGGAATGGGTCAGATCACGGGTCACTGAGGCCGGGTGCGCGAGCAGGGCCACGCGCCGGCCGGCGAGCGGCGCGCGCAGTGCGCGCTCCTCCACCAGGCGGTCGATACCGAATTTCATGCGGCGTGCAATTCCAGGGCGAAGTTGTCGGGGTGATGGAAGTCCGGGTTGCCGGGTCCGTGCCGCAGCGCCCAATACGCCAGGCGCCCGGACTGCTCTTCGATCACCGCAGCGAGCGCCAGCTGCAGCGTACCAGCGCTACGCAAGCTGGCGACACCCGCCAGATGCACAGTGGCAGTCAGCTCGAGCTGGCCGGCGGTCCTGCGCACCTGCAGTCCCGGCGCCTGAGTGAGCGTCGCGGCGGTCATGCCTGTGCGGTAGTCATCGAAGCGGTAGGCAGCCCAGTCGAGTGCCGGGGAAAAATTGAATTCATGATATCCGGGCACACCGGGCGCGGCGACAAACGCCTCGCAGCAGGTGTGCTTCCACAGGCCATCGGTACGGTGTCCGGCGCCGCCCACGGGGACGCGTACCCGCGCCATGTCGCCGCTCATCGTGTAGTGGCACACCAAAGTCGCGGGCGCGGCGAGCTGCAGATCAACCGCTACGTTCCACACGGCATCGCCCGAAGCGTCGGGATGCGGCAGCAGCAGTGCGCGTTGCGCCACCCTCGCGCTCTCCATCTGCCCTCAGGCTGCCAGCCACGCCAGCAGCGCCGCCGTGACTGTCTGCGGCTGTTCGAGCGTCGACAGGTGGCCGCTGTGCGCGACGGTGACCAGCTGCGCCCCGCTGATGCCGGCGGCAATCTCCTGCGCCAGAGGCGGCGGCGTCAGCTCATCGCCGTCACCGACCAGCACCAGCACCGGGCAGCGGATGTCCTTCAGGAAGGGACGCGAGTCGGGCCGGCCGCTGATGGCGCGCTGCTGACGCACGAAAGCCTCGGCGCCCACCTCCGCAGCCATGCGCTCGCACACCTCGCGCAGCCGCGCGTCCGCGCGGTGGTCGCGGTGCACGGAGCGCTGGAACTGCGTCTCCACCACTTCCGCGAGCCTGCCATTCGTCGCCAGCTCCACCTGCGCGCGCCGCGCGGCACTCTGCTCGGCGGTGTCCGCGCGTGCACTGGTATCGAGCAGCGCGAGTTTCACCACGCGCTCGGGCGCCTGACGCAGGATTTCGAAGGCGATATAGCCGCCCATGGAGAGCCCGGCGAGTGCGAAGCGCGGCGGTGCGCCGTCGAGAATGCGCCGGGCGAGCGCGCTCAGGGTGTCAGCGTGCGTGTGATTGGCGATGGTGACCGGGCCGACGCACCACAGCGGCGCCAGCTGCGGCGCGTACAGGCGTGCCGAAGCCAGCAGCCCTGGAATCAGCACGATCGGCGGCGCTTCATTCACGCCGCCGAGGTTAACATGTGCCTATGAAACATCGCATCGCGCTGACCCTGGCGCTCGTGACGTTGTTCACGGCGCGCGCCGCTGGCGCCGCGGACACCGCCGCCGCGCCGCAGGCGGGCACGCTGCAGGCCGACGCGGCAGCACGCTTCGCCGCGCTCGCGCTCACCTGTCTGCACCAGGAGTACCCGAACCACATCAGTCACACGCTCAACAGCGCCGCGGATGCGCGCCCGCCGCACGAGCTGACGCCGGCATTCTACGGCTGCCTCGACTGGCATTCGGACGTGCACGGTCACTGGCTGCTGGTGCGGCTGCTGCGGCTGTTTCCGGCTGCGCCCTTCGCGGCCGCGGCGCGCGCCGAGCTCGCGCGCAGCTTCACCGCCGAGAACATCGCCGCGGAGGTGAGCTACCTGCAGGGCGCGGGACGCGCCTCGTTCGAGCGCCCGTACGGACTCGCGTGGCTCTTGCAGCTCGCGAGCGAGCTGCAGCGCTGGGACGATGCCGACGCGCGCCGCTGGTCGGCGACGCTGCAGCCGCTCGAGCGCGAAGTCGCCGCGCGGCTCGAGAGCTGGCTGCCCAAGCTGCACTACCCGATCCGCTTCGGCGAACATGATCAGACCGCGTTTGCCTTCGGCCTGACGTGGGACTGGGCGGTGCAGAGCGGCGACCGGCAGATGCAGGATCTGCTGCGCGATGCCGCGCAACGCTTCTATCTGCACGACCGCAACTGCCCGCTCGCCTACGAGCCTTCCGGGGAGGATTTCCTCTCGCCCTGTCTTGCCGAAGCCGACTTCATGCGCCGCGTGCTCGCGCCGCCGCTGTTCGCGCACTGGCTCGCAGGCTTCCTGCCTGAAATCCCCGGCACCGCCGCGAGCACACGCCAGGGCAGCACGCCGTGGCTCAGCCCGGGCGTCGTGACCGACCGCTCGGATCCGAAGCTCGCGCACCTCGACGGCCTTAACCTCAGCCGCGCCTGGATGCTGCAGGGCATGGCGCACGGCCTGCCCGCAGGCGATGCGCGCCGCGGACCGCTGCTTGCCGCCGCGAGTGAACACGCCGCTGCGGCGCTGCCGGCCGTCACCGGCGAGCACTACGAAGGCGGCCACTGGCTCGGAACCTTCGCGGTCTATCTGACGAGTGCGGCGGGGCTGTGACTGTGGCGCGGACCGCGCCTGGCTGACACCCGCAGTGCGTTAACCGCTGTGGTCATGAGAGCCGGCTGAGCAATTCGATCTCTTCAGCATCGAATGTCGCCTGATCGGGGTAGTGGACGAGCCCGCCCGGGCTCGAGTCGATCAGCACCCCGTCATGCAGGTGCGTCCACTGCTCCTTGGTGTGCGGATGCAGGTAGATGCCGTCGTCGATGCAGCCGACGACCGTGCCCTCATGGCGCAGATCGATCCTGACTACGTCGCCGAGCTGAATCGGCTGGCCATCGCGATAGCGCATATACGCCTCCCAACGGTGGTACTCGCCACTGCGCAATCCTAGGCGAGCGCGGCGCGCAATTCGCCGATCAGATCCTCGACGTCCTCCACTCCGACCGACAGCCGGATCAAGCCGTCGCTGATACCGAGCGACTCGCGCATCGCGGCCGGCAGCGAGGCGTGCGTCATGATGCCGGGGAGCTCGATCAGGCTCTCGACACCGCCCAGGCTCTCGGCGAGTGCGAACAGGTGGCAGCGCTCGAGCGTACGCCGCGCCGTATCCAGGCCGCCGCGCAGCACAGCGGTGACGATGCCGCCGAAGCTCCTGCCCATCTGCTGCCTGGCGAGCACATGCTGTGGGTGGCTGGCGAGCCCCGGATAAAACACCCGCTCGACGCGCGGGTGCGCCTCGAGGAACTGCGCCACCGCGAGCGCGTTGCTGCAATGGCGTTCCATGCGCAACGCCAGCGTCTTGATGCCGCGCAGCGTCAGGAAGGAATCGAACGGCCCCGGTACCGCGCCGAGCGCGTTCTGCAGGTAGGCGAGACGCTCGCCAAGATCAGAGCCCTGGCGGATCACGGCCGCCCCGCCGATCGCATCCGAATGACCGTTCAGGTACTTGGTCGTCGAATGCACGACGATGTCGAACCCATGTTCGAGCGGGCGCTGTATGTAGGGTGTGGCGAAAGTGTTGTCGCAGACGGCGATCAGGCCGTGGCGGTGGGCGATGGTCGCCGCGCTGGACAGGTCCACCAGCTTCAGCAGCGGATTGGTCGGGGTCTCCACCCACAGCAGACGCGTCTCCGGCCGGATGGCCGCCTCCAGCGCCGCGGGCTTGGTGAGATCGACGAACGCGACGCTGTGCCCGGCGGAGCGCTTACGCACGTTCTCGAGCAGCCGGTAGCTACCGCCGTAGAGATCGTGCATGGCCACGATGTGCGCGCCGGCATCGAGCAGCTCGAGCAGTGTCGCGGTAGCGGCCATGCCCGAGGCGAAGGCGAAGCCGGCAGCGCCACCTTCGAGATTGGCCACCGCGGCCTGCAGCGCGTCGCGGGTCGGATTGCGGGTGCGCGAGTATTCGAAGCCCTGGTGCACGCCGGGACTTTTCTGCACGTAGGTCGAAGTGGCATAGATCGGCGGCATGACCGCACCGGTCAGTGGGTCGGGATGCTGGCCGCCATGAATGACCCGGGTGGCGAAGCGCTGCGCAGAATCGTCGTCGCTCATTCAGGACCTCACAGCCGGCGGCGCAGCCAGTTGAGCAGATCGATGCGCGTGATCAGGCCCTGGAACTCGTTGCCGTCCATCACGATGGCCACCATGCCGCGCTTGAAGATCTCCATCAGCTGCGACACGGGCGCATCGACCGGCACGGTCACGAGGTGGCTCGCCATCGCGCGTGTCACCGGCTCGTTGAAGTGCTCGGGGTTGCCCACCACCTCGAGGAGGATGTCCTCCTCGTCGACGATACCGGCGATGCGGCCGTCCTTCATCACCGGGACCTGCGAGACGTCGTAGAGCTTCATGCGCCGGTAGGCCGCCATGACCGTCTCGGTGGAGTTGACGGTCACCGCAGCGTGCTCGGCGTGCAGGCGCGCGATCAGGTCGCGCAGATCACCGCGGTGCGTCCGCTCGAGGAATCCCTGATCCAGCATCCAGTAATCGTTGTAGACCTTGGACAGATACTTATTGCCGCTGTCGCACACGAAGCTCACCACGCGCTTGGGTTCGCGCTGTGCGCGGCAATAGCGCAGCGCCGCCGCCAGCAGCGTGCCGGTCGAGGTACCGGCGATGATGCCCTCGCGCGCCAGCAGCTCGCGGCAGGTACGGAACGCCTCGGCATCGGCAATGCTGAATGCGGCCGTGACGCGGGAGAAGTCCGCAACCGGTGGTACCGAGTCGCCGCCGATGCCTTCCACCAGCCACGGCCACATCTTCTCGGGCAGATGGCCAGTGGTCGCATAGTGCGCCAGCCCCGAGCCGGCCGGGTCGGCGAGAATCATGTCGACCTGCGGCGCGGTGCGTGCAAAGAAGTGCGTCAGACCTGCGAGCGTGCCGCCGGTGCCGGTGCCGCACACCACTGTATCCAGCCGCCCGCCCATCTGCTGCCAGATCTCCGGCGCCGTGGTCTCCTCGTGCGCCTGGGCGTTGGCGGGATTGCCGAACTGGTTGACGAAATAAGAGTTGGGAATCTCGCGCGCCAGGCGCTCGGCGACGTCGCGGTAGTACTCCGGGTGTCCCTTGCTCACGTCCGAGCGCGTCATGACCACCTCGGCACCCATCGCTCTCAGGTGAAAAATCTTCTCCTGACTCATCTTGTCGGGAATCACCAGCATCAGCCGGTAGCCCTTCTGCGCGGCCACCAGCGCCAGCCCGAGGCCGGTGTTGCCGGCGGTGGCCTCGATCAGCGTGCTGCCGGGGCGGATGCTGCCGGCGCGCTCGGCGGCCTCGACCAGGTACAGGCCGACGCGATCCTTGATCGAGCCGCCCGGATTCTGATTCTCCAGTTTGAGAAACAGCTCGCACGGTCCGGTATCGATGCGGCGCACCGCCATCAGCGGCGTGTTGCCGATCATCTGCAGCACGTTGCCGTAGCTGGCGGGTGACATGGAGTCCCTTGTGGGCGTGGCTGGCTGCGCGATTGTACGCCATGGCGGCATAGCCGTCGGGCGCGGCGCCGCAGCGTTCAGCCGGCCTGGGTGATCAGCGCAGAAGCCACCCAGCCACGCAGCAGGGTCGCCGCCTGCTGCGCGGCGGCCGCTTCGCCAACTTCCTCGCACAGCAGCTCGCACAGCTCGCCGAACGGCCAGCCGCTGCGCGCGGCATCGAGCGCGGCTGCTTCGATCGGCGACAGCGAGCGGAAATAGCTGCTGAGCTGCTGGCGCCACACCAGCCACTGTATGGGCTCAGCCTGCACGCTCACTTCCGGGCGCACGCCGTCATCCGTCAGCGCCTGCCACAACTGCGGCACGTTCCACTTGAGCCCGAGCCGCTGCAGGCTGGGATGAAAGGTGAAGCGCAGCTGCGCCCACTTCTCGGGCGACAGCTGCGCCAGGGCGGCGTGGTCGAGCACCGCGGCATCGGCGGCATCGAAGGCCGCCATCATCGCCCACTCCCAGCGCGCCAACTCGGCCAGCACCGGCGCCGCCAGGTAATGCTCGTGAGTGGCGAGGAAGCCGGGCAGCGCATCCCCGTAGTAGCGGATGTTGAAGAACGGCGAGTCATGCTCGCGCACGTAACTGTCGGCCAGCGTGGCGAAATCACTCTCCCCCAGCAGGCGCGCGAGCGCCGGGAAATTGCTGGCCAGCGCGTCCGCGAGGCGGCGCTGATAGGCGTTGCCGTAGATCGCGAGCCGGATCGAGGCGGGTACCCGGGCACTCCCCTTGACCCGCTCTTGCACCGCCAGCGCACCGCGCAGCAGGTAATCCTGAAACTCGCCTTGCAGCTGCGCGAGCGCGCTCATGACAGCGCGCGCCGCGGCGCGCGTTCGGCGAGCGTGCGTGCAGCCAGCGTGCGCGCCTGCGTCAGCTCGCTGCACAACTCGGCGAGCGGCGGGATGTGATCATCGCGCTCAATCATCGTGGAGACCGGGCCACACTGGCGCAGCGCCTGAGCGTACAGCTGCCACACCGGATCGGGCACCGGATGATCGTGGGTGTCGATCAGGTACGTGCCGTGGTCTTCGTGCCCGGCGAGGTGGATCTGCTGCACGCGCGCGCTCGGAATCCCCTGCAGATAGTCGAGCGGGTCGTACTCGTGATTGACCGAGCTCACGTAGATGTTGTTGACGTCCAGCAGGATCAGGCAGTCGGCGCGCGTGGCGATCTCGGCGAGGAACTGCCACTCACTCAGACAGGACTCATGGAACTCGACGTAGCTCGAGACATTCTCCAGCAGGATGCGGCGTCCCAGCAGGTCCTGCACGGTGCGCACACGCTCGGCGACGTGCGCGAGCGCCTCCTCGGTATAAGGCAGCGGCAGCAGGTCGTGGCTGTTACGGCCGGCGAGGCCCGTCCAGCACAGATGGTCGGAGATCCAGGCAGGCTCGACGCGTGCGGCGAGCGCCTTCACCTGGCGCAGGTACTCGCGGTCGAGTGGCGCGCTGCTGCCGATCGACAGCGATACGCCGTGCAGGGCGAGCGGATAGCGCGCGCGCATACGCATCAGGTAGTCGAGCGGCTTGCCGCCCGGTACCAGGTAGTTCTCGGTCAGAGCCTCAAACCAGTCGACCGCGGCCGCGCCGCCGAGGATTTCCTCGTAATGCTCGACGCGCAGTCCGAGGCCAAAGCCGAGATGCGGATAGGTCAGCATGCCGCTGGCGCAAACGACCAGGCCCGCAGGCCCGGTGCGCGCGTACTCACTTACCAGCCTTGGCTTGGGCAGCGTCGCAATCCGCCTTACTCATCTCCAGATAGCCCTTGCCCTTGCAGGAGTTCTGACCCTTGCAGGCATTGTTGGCACCCTTGCAGGCGGAGTGTCCCTTGCAGGAGTTCACCCCCTGGCACTTCACCTTGGCCTCTTCCGCGTGCGCGCTCGTCAGCGCCGCGCTCGAGAACATGACCGCCGCGGCGGCCGCCAGGGCGACACTCGAGAGGACTCGTGAGTTCATTCGGCAGTCTCCTTCGACCCGGGCCGGGCCGCAGCGATTGTAACGCCGCGCAGCCGGATCGCTGCACCGTCGTCGCGCACCGACGCCGTTCACCTCATGAACAGGGGCGCAACCATGCGTTTGTACAGTAGACCGGTGGCACTGCAGCTGTATTGCATTCGCGCCGCGACAGCCCCATATGAAGACCGTGCCGTGACCCACGGTGGGCGGCGGATCCATTACAATTGCGGGCAGGCTCGCGCTGGCCTCTCTTAAGCGCGCTCCTCTTGCGATCAGCCCACGGTGACGGAATGACCGACGCCTCCGGCGACGCCATCGTTGTGCGTGGCGCGCGCCAGAACAACCTCAAGAATCTCGATCTCGACATCCCACTGAACGAGCTGGTAGTCGTGACCGGAGTTTCCGGCTCTGGCAAGTCCTCGCTGGTGTTCGACACGCTGTACGCGGAAGGCCAGCGCCGTTACGTCGAAACGTTCTCGCCCTATGCGCGCCAGTTCCTGGATCGCATGGACAAGCCGCAGGTCGACTCGATCGCCGGCATCCCGCCGGCGATCGCCATCGACCAGACCAACCCGGTACGCACCTCGCGCTCGACCGTCGGCACGATGACCGAGCTCAACGATCACCTGAAGCTGCTGTTCGCGCGCGCCACCACGCTCTTCTGCCAGCGTTGCGGGCAGCAGGTGCGCAGCGACAGCGCCGAGAGCATCTACGCGCAGCTCGAGGAGCGCGCGCGCGCGGCCGGCGACGCGCGCCTGCTGATCACCTTTCCGGTGCCGGTGCCGGCCAACTTCACGGTCGCGGAGGTGCGCGCGCTGCTCGAGCGCCAGGGCTACACGCGCTTCTTTGGCGAGCCGGTCATCACTGCCGCCGCGCCCAAAGCCAAGGGCCGTGGCAAGCGCGCCAAGGCCGCGGCGCCCCCTGCCGCGATCCTCGAGGTGGTGCAGGACCGGCTGCGCATCGGCAGCGCTGAGCGCGGTCGGGTACTCGAGTCGCTGGAGGCGGCATTGAAGATCGGCCGCGGCCGCGTCAACGTGCAGCTGCTCGACGGCGCCGAGCCACCGCAGCGGCTCGACACGTGGCGCTTTTCCAGCGAGCTGCACTGTGCCGACTGCGACCTTGCCTATCAGGCGCCCAACCCCAGTGCGTTCTCGTTCAATTCGCCGCTCGGCGCCTGCGACACCTGCCGGGGCTTCGGCCGCACGATCGGCATCGACTACCAGCTGGTGATCCCGGACGACACCAAGACGCTGCGCGCCGGGGCGATCAAGCCGTGGCAGACCAAGTCCTACGCCGAGTGCCAGCAGGACCTGGAGAAGTTCGCGAAGCTGCGCGGCATTCCGCTCGACACGCCCTGGCGCGAGCTGCCGGCGCAGGCGCGCCACTGGGTGATCGAGGGTGAAGGTGCCTGGACCAAGAAGGTGTGGTACGGGGCCAGACGCTTCTTTGCCTGGCTCGAGACGCGCGCCTACAAGATGCACGTACGCGTGCTGTTGTCGCGCTATCGCTCCTACACGCCCTGCACGGCCTGCGCCGGTGCGCGTCTCAAGACCGCGGGTCTGCTGTGGCGCCTGGGGAGCGCCGCGCTTGCGCAGGCCACGCTCGCCGGTCAGCCGCGCTTTCATCCCCAGGGTGTCGAGTGGAGCGCGGCGACACTCGCAGCGCTGCCAGGACTGTCAATTCACGATCTGCTGCTGCTGCCGGTCGAGCGCAGCTACCGTTTCTTCCAGGAGTTGCAGCTGCCGCCGCCATTCGATGAGGCGACTGAGCTGCTGCTGGCGGAAATCCGCGCCCGCTTCCGTTATCTGGTGGACGTCGGCCTCGGCTACCTGACCCTCGATCGCCAGTCGCGCACGCTCTCGGGCGGCGAGGTTCAGCGCATCAACCTGACGACCGCGCTCGGAACGTCGCTGGTCAACACGCTGTTCGTTCTCGATGAGCCCTCGATCGGCCTGCATCCACGCGACATGCAGCGCGTCATCGGCGTGATGAAGCGTCTGCGTGATGCCGGCAACTCGCTGGTGGTGGTTGAGCACGATCCGCAGATCATGCTGGAGGCCGATCGCATCCTCGACATGGGACCGGGCGCCGGCGAGCGCGGCGGCGGAGTCGTCTTCTTCGGCAGCCCGGCTGCGATCCGCAGCAGCGGCTCGCTCACCGGCGAGTATCTCGCCGGGCGGCGCAGCGTCACGCCCTGGAGCGAAGGGCAGGCTGCGGAGGCGCGGCCGCGTGCGCAGCGCAGCGATGACGAGGTGGTGGCAGAGGCGCGCTCGAACCGCTGGCTGGAACTCAGGGGTGCCGCCGAGCACAACCTCAAGAATGTCGACGTGCGCATTCCGCTCAAGCGCCTGGTATGCGTCACCGGCGTGTCGGGCTCGGGCAAGTCGACTCTGGTCGAGGACGTACTCTACCCGGCACTGCTGCGTTACCGCGGTAAGCCGACCGAGGCGCCCGGCCGTTTCACGGGACTTGCCGGCGCTGAGCTCATCGACGATGTGGTGATGGTCGATCAGAACCCCATCGGCCGCACCACGCGCTCCAACCCGGCAAGCTATGTGGGCGCATTCGATGCGGTGCGCGCGGCGTTCGCCGCGGAGCCCGCAGCGCAGGAGCGCAAATACACCGCCGGCACCTTCAGCTTCAACTCCGGCAACGGCCGCTGCCCGACCTGCAGCGGCAATGGTTTCGAGCACGTCGAGATGCAGTTTCTCTCGGACGTGTACCTGCGCTGTCCCGACTGCAACGGCCGCCGCTACCGCGACGAGGTGCTCGACATCCGGCGCGAAGGCGCCGACGGCCGTCGCTGCAACATCGCCGAAGTGCTGGAACTCACCGTCACCGAGGCACGCGCCTTCTTCGCCGACGCGCCCGAGGTGGCGCAGCGGCTCGCGCCGCTCGCGGACGTCGGACTCGAGTACCTGAAGCTCGGTCAGCCGGTGCCGACTCTCTCCGGCGGCGAGGCGCAGCGTCTGAAACTCGCCGGCCACCTGGCAGAAGCCGGCTCGGTGCTCTCGAGCATCACCCATCGCGGCAAACTGTTCCTGTTCGATGAGCCCACCACCGGACTGCATTTCGAGGACGTCGCCAAGCTGCTGCGCGCATTCCGCAAGCTGCTGGTGGCAGGTCATTCGCTCTTGGTCATCGAGCACAATCTCGATGTCATTCGCGCCGCGGACTGGATCATCGACCTGGGACCGGAGGGCGGCGAGCGCGGTGGCGAGATCGTCTATGCCGGCACGCCCGCGGAGCTGCAGCGCACGCCGGGTTCCTTCACAGCTCAGGCGCTGGCGGCCTATGAGGCGGCGCTCGCCCCGGGGGCGCAGCGCAGCGCGCCCGCTGCGACGCAAGTTGCCGAGCCGCCGGTGCGGCGCGGCAACGGTCATGCCCGCAACGCCGTGGTGATCCACAAGGCGCGTGAGCACAACCTGAAGAACATCGACGTCGAGATCCCGCGCGACCGCTTCACGGTGATCACCGGGGTGTCGGGCTCGGGCAAATCGACGCTCGCGTTCGACATCCTGTTCAACGAAGGCCAGCGCCGCTATCTCGAGTCGCTGAATGCCTATGCGCGCCAGTTCGTGCAGCCGGCGGCACGCCCCGACGTGGATGCGATCTTCGGCATTCCCCCCACCGTCGCGATCGAGCAGCGCACCAGCCGCGGCGGCCGCAAGAGCACCGTCGCAACCCTGACGGAGATCTATCATTTCCTGCGCCTGCTGTACGTCAAACTCGCCACGCAGTACTGCCCCGAGTGCGACTGCGCCATCGAGCCGCAGAGTCCGGCCTCGATCGCTGCGCGGCTGCTGCGCGACTACAAGGGCAAGCGCATCGCGCTGCTCGCCCCGCTGGTGGTGGCGCGCAAGGGCTATTACACCGATCTCGCCAAGTGGGCTGCCAAGAAGGGCTTCCGCGCACTGCGCGTTGACGGCGAGCTGTTGCCGACCTCGCCCTGGCCACGCCTGTCGCGCTTCAAGGAGCACACGCTCGAGCTGCCGGTGGCGCCGGTCGACATCAGCGTGAAGAACGAGGCGGCACTGCGCGCAGCGCTCGCGCGCGCGCTCGACTTCGGCAAGGGCCTGGTCCACGTGCTGCCGGCCGGTACGCAGCGCGTCACGGTGTTCTCCACCAAGCGCGCCTGTCCGTCCTGCGGCAAGAGCTTCGCCGAGCTCGACCCGCGTCTGTTCTCCTTCAATTCCAAGCATGGCTGGTGTGAGAGCTGCTTCGGCACCGGCGTGGAGATGCCCGGCTTCGACGCCGCACAGAGCGGCGAGGAGCTGTGGTGGAACGAGTGGTACGCGCACAGCCCGCAGCCGTGCCGCGCTTGCCACGGTCAGCGCCTCAACCCGACCGCGCTCAGCGTGCGTTTCCGCGAGCGCTCGATCGCCGCGCTTGCCGGCGACTCGGTGGTCGCGGCCGGCGAGTTTTTCGGCCGCCTGCGCCTGGTCGGGCGCGAGCGCGAAATCGCGCGCGATCTGCTGGCGGAGATCCGTGCGCGCCTCAAGTTTCTGGCGCGCGTGGGCCTCGGCTACCTGCAGCTCGACCGCGCGGCACCCACGCTCTCAGGCGGTGAGGCACAGCGCATCCGCCTCGCCGCGCAACTTGGCTCCAACCTGCAGGGCGTGTGTTACGTGCTGGACGAGCCGACTATCGGTCTGCACCCACGCGACAACGAGATCCTGCTCGACTCGCTGGTCGAGCTCGCCGGTCATCGCAATACTCTGGTCGTGGTCGAGCACGACGAGGAAACCATCCGCCGCGCCGATCATGTACTCGACCTCGGTCCACAGGCCGGGGTGCGCGGCGGCGAACTGGTCGGCGCCGGCACCGTGGACGACCTCACGGCCAATCCGCGCTCTACCACCGGACGCTTTCTGCGCGAGCCACTGCTGCATCCCGCCGCGCCGCAACGTGCGGTCAGCGCCGCGACCTTGCGCCTGACGCTCGAGCGCGTCAGTTTGCACAACATCAAGGGCAGCGATGTCGCCATCCCGCTCGGCCGACTGGTGGTCATCACCGGCGTGTCCGGTTCGGGTAAGTCGACGCTGGCGCGCGACGTGCTCTACGCCAACCTCAAGCGGCTGCTGGCCGAGGAGGCCCCGGGCGGCAAGCGCCGCCGCCGCGCGACCGGCACGCCGTTTGGCTGCCGCGCGCTCACGGGACTCGAGCACATCGACCGGGTGCTGGAGGTCGACCAGACACCCATCGGCAAGACGCCGCGCTCCTGTCCCGCCACGTACATCGGTTTCTGGGACGAGATCCGTCGCATCTATGCCGGCACCACCGAGGCGCGCATCCGCAACTACACCGCCAGCCGCTTCTCCTTCAACACCGGCGGCGGACGCTGCGAGGCTTGCGAGGGCCAGGGGGTACGCACCATCGAGATGAGCTTCCTGCCGGACGTGAAGGTGTTGTGCGATGTGTGCGGTGGCCGGCGCTTCAACGGCGAGACACTCGCGGTGCTGTGGCGTGAGAAGAGCATCGGTGACGTGCTGGCGATGAACGTCGATGATGCGGTGGGCTTTTTCGCCGCCCATCCGCGCCTGCACCATGCACTCAAGCTGCTGCAGGACGTGGGTCTCGGCTACCTGACGCTCGGGCAGCCCAGCCCGACGCTTTCAGGGGGCGAAGCGCAGCGCATCAAGCTGGTGACCGAGCTCTCCAAGGTGCGCGACGAGGCGACGCGCGGTCCGCGATTGCAGCCGAAACACACGCTTTACGTGCTCGATGAGCCGACGGTAGGCCTGCACATGGCCGATGTGGAGAAACTGATTCAGGTGCTGCACCGCCTCGTGAGCGCCGGCAACACCGCGGTCGTGGTCGAACATAACCTCGACGTGATGGCAGAAGCCGACTGGATCCTCGACATGGGACCTGAAGCCGGCGACGGCGGCGGGCGCATCGTGGCACAGGGGGCGCCTGCGCAGGTTGCGCGACGCCGCCTGCACTCGCACACCGGGCGCGTGCTGGCCGAGTTCCTGCGCACCCGCACGCGCAGCGAAAGTCCCGGCGCACGCCGCGCAGCCGGCTGACTCAGCGCCTGGCTGGCCGCACGCTCACTCGAACCCTGCCTCCACGCCGGGTTTTCCCCGCGTGAGTCGGCACAGCCTAGCGCTTGAGGTAGACAGCCGGCGCCTGTCCCACGTGTTTGCTGAAGTCGTTGGTGAAATGGGCCTGGTCGAAGTAACCCAGCCGCTGCGCGAGGTCCGCGAGCTGTCCCGCGCCCACCGTGCGCAGCTGTTCGAGCGCTTCGTAAGTGCGGTAGCGCTTGATCACCCAGCGGGCACTTGCGCCCACGTAGCCGTGGAACAGCCGCTGCAGCGCGCGCTCGCCGAGCGCGCTGCGCACCGCCAGCTGCCGTACCCGCATCAGCGAGCGGTCCGCGGCCACCTGCTGCACCGCGCCGCGCGCCACGGCGACGTTGGGATCCGCCGGCGGCAGGTGCTGCAACAGATAGCTGGTGGCCACGGCCGTCATTGCCTGCTCGGTGTCGCAGCCGAGCAGCGCCGCGGCGGCCGCCTCGACGCCGCTGAGGACGCACTCGGCCGGTAACACCCGGTTGGCGAGCGTTGCCACCGGCTGGCAGACAAACGGACGAAAGGCGCCAGGCCAGAACCTGACGCCGAAGAGCTGTCCCTGATTCTGAAGCTCGCGCGTGAACCGCCCCAGCTGCACGCCGTAGATGCGCGCCGCGCCGCGCGCAAAGACCAGCTGGATGCTCGGATGCGGCAGCATCTCGCGCAGCTGGCGCGTCCCGCGCGGGAAGCTCCAGGTCTCGAACCAGAAATGCTCGACCCATTCGCGCAGTGGCGCCGGGGCCGGGTAGCGCACGTGCCGGAAATCCCCGGGGGGGCGGCGCGTGGCGCAGGACACCGCAGCCGCTCTCGGCAGCCACTGAACCAGGGAGCGCCGGCGCCAGTCCGCTCGCCGCTTCCGGTCGGGTTTCTCCAAGCCGCGCTGCTGAGCGCAATGACATCATGGCGTCGTCTATTTAAGTTTCGACACCGGGAGAACACAACATGAGAGCGTCCCTGCTGGTCGCATCACTGGGGCTGCTCGGCTTGCTCGCGACGCCGGCGCTCGCCGACCCGCTCAGTGCGGCGCGCGTCGTGCGCGAGAAGTTCGCGGCCTTCAACCGCCACGACGCCGCTGCCCTCGAGCAGCTCTACGCCACCGATGCACGCCTGCACAGCCCCGACTATCCAGACCTCGCGGGCAACAAACCGATCGCGGACACCTATCGCAGACTGTTCGCCGCGATACCGGACGCCAGCGATGACGTCATGGTGCTGGAGGCGGGGCCGCAGCGCGTCTACGCACAGTTCGTGCTGCACGGACACTGGGCGGGCGCCACGGACAAACCCGTGAGCGTGCGCATCATCGCCGTCTATCGCGTCCGCGGCGGCCACATCGCAGAGGATGACACCTACTATGACCGCACACCGTAGGGCGGCAGCAGCGCTTGAGCGCTGACAGGCCGTTGGGGAGTCGCGAGCCGAGGAGTACTCTAGTGCGATGGCGCACGATCTCAGCTGCTGGAAGTGCGGCGCATCACTCGCCGCTCTCACACTACCGCTGCGGCGTCTGGACGAATGCTCGCAGTGCCGCGCGGAGCTGCACGTCTGCCGCATGTGCGTCGACTATGACACCCGCGTCGCCAAGCACTGCCGTGAACCGACCGCGGACGAGGTGAACGACAAGACCCGCGCCAACTTCTGCGACCACTTCAAGCCGCGCGCCGGCGCCTATACGCCGCCCAACACCGCGGAAGTCAACCGGGCACGGTCGGAACTCGAGAAGCTCTTCGGTAACAAGGGTTAGCGCCGCGGCCGCCGTCGTAGGCTGCGCGGGCCACTGGCGCCCCGTTGCGCGGCTAGGACTTCTTCATCCGCTCGCTCAGTCGTTCGAGGAGCTTCGAGAACGGCGAGTTCTTCTGTACCTCGACGCGCAGGTGACGCACGCCCGAGTCATTGAGCGTCTCGCCGGTGCCACCGTCGATCTGCAGCTCGCCGGCGCCGAGAATCTCCAGCGTCTCCTCGAGCGTAGGCTGTCCCTTGCGCTCGCGGGCGCCCACCTTGGCGCGTGCACGTTTCGCCGACTGCTGCTCCGGCGGCGGCGGTGGCGGGGCGGGCGCTAACTGTTGTGACTGCTGCACCGTGCGGCCCACAGCCACCTTGGGCACCGGTTTCCCGGGCGGCAGTTTCGCGCCCCCCGCCGGGGCTGCCGCGGCAGCGAGCGGCGCCGCGGCGGCCTTGGGGATCGCCGGCGCATCGTCGATCAGCTTGAATTCCTCGATCGGGTCGGAGCGTGTCGGTACCGGTGTGGCGAGTGTCGCCGCGATCTCCTGCTCGGTAGCGCGCACCTTCTCTTCCGGGCTCACCGGCACTACCGCCACAGAGGCGAACTCCGAGCGGACATAGTAGGCGACTTGCTTGGCGGACAGGGCGTCGCTGAAGAATCCGAGCCGCACGCCATACCATTTGCGGCCGTCGCGGCTGCCCTCGACCGTATAAAGAGTGTAGGCACTGAAGATCGCGAGCGGCGGCATCTTGTCGAGCTCAACCGGCCACACCGACCACTGCAGCTGCACCGCGAACGACACCGCTGCATTGCTGGCGACCGCATCCTTGAGTGCCTGGCGCGTGCCGGTGTCGTCGGGCTTGAGCAGCGGAATGCCGCTGTCGTCAATCTCGACAGCCGGCGCCTCACTGCTTTCGCTGCGCCGGGTCTCGAGCATCTTCAGCACCTGCGTGTCGCTCAGCGAATTGTTCGCTGCGGGTGCGGCAACCTCACGCGGCGGCGGCGGCGCGCGCATCAGTCGCGTCTCACCCGTAGCACTGGCATCGCCGAGTGCCTTGAGCACCTCGCGCACGTTGGAATCTTGGAACACCGGCTTTGCCGGCGCTGCGGGCTTCGCAGCGACTGCCGGCTTCACGCCAGCTGCGGGTCTGGCGGCCGCTACAGCTGGTGCCGGCGTGGCAGGCTTCGGCGCTGCCGGCAGCGCGGCCTGGGCGGGCGGACGTGCGGCGTTGGCGGCGGTGGCCGGCGGTTTGGCGGCCACCCGCGCAGACGGAGCGGCCGGTACGCGCGGCTTCGGCATTTGCGGCGGCGCGGCGGCCGGGGCGGCCACGCGCGCAGCAGACACTGCAGCAGCGCTTGCGGCCGGGGCGGCGCGCGCGACCGGCGCTGCGACTGCTGTGGGGGGCGCGGCGCGGACCACCGGCGGTGCGGGCGGCGGTGGCGCGCTCGCGCGCGCGACGGGTCGTGCGAGCGCGCTGGCCGGACGTGCGGGTGCTGCAGTCGCAGGCGGTGCAGCCGTCGCCCGCACAGCCGTGGCCGCAGGGACACGCGGCGCCACCGGCGGGGCGGCTTGCAACACCGGCACCTGCTGCGGCGCGGGCTGCAGCTCAGGGATCGGCCGTGCCGCGACGGGTGGCGGCGCGCTCGGCACTGGAGCCGTGGCACGCACGGTGGCCGCAAAAGCCACAGGCTGCGGACCGGCAGCATGGGTCGCCTGTGCGGCGGCCGCGGCGGCGGCGCGCTCGCGCAGCTTGCGTCCCGGCGCCTCACCGGCCCAGGCACCCGGATAGATATCGCGCACCACGCCCAGCCACTCCTCCGCCTCGGCGAGAGTCGGGAAATAGCCCATGTGGAGTCGGAATCGCTCGCGGCCTTCCTCGAAGCGGCGACTGACGAAGAAGGTGAAGCGCTTGAGCTCTGCCAGCTCAGTCTGCGCGAGCGCCATCGGCGTGGTGGAGGAACACAGATTGAGAACGAACGGCCCGGCGCTGGCGGCGGGTGCCGCATCCCCGGCTTCCGCGGTGGGCTCGGAAGCAAAGTTGGCTGTTGCTGTCATAACTTCCCCGGACGAGACCCGATCGATCGAGCGCCACTGTCCTGGACTCACGTGGTCCATGTGACGGGAAGAAGGGACTTGCTGACGTTCGCTTCGTAGGAGCGATCGTGGCAGCCCCGCCGTCATTGGAACATGTCCTTTAGACCGGTGGCTTTGCGTCCCCGTCTTTCGACGGGTTTGCCGTTATCACTGAGGTCAGAGTGTCAAATCGTCGCCGATTTCAGTCAAGCCTGAATAATGTGCCGCGCCTCTCAGGAGTGTCACAAATCGGCGACAGCGTGCGCAGTGCTCAGCTTATGTCGCACCCTCATTCCCAGAATCTCCCCGCACTGTAGAGATGCCGCGCGTAAAAGCCGCTGCTCAAATTCGCGTACGACACCGCGAGTCCTGCGCGCGGCGCGTGAATGAAGCGGCCGTCGCCGGCATAAATTCCCACGTGATCGACCGCGCGCGAGTGGATATGGAAAAACACCAGATCGCCGGGCGCGAGCTGCGCGAGCGGTACGGCGGCTGCAGCACGCTCCTGCTCCGCGGCGCTGCGCGGAATCATGATGCCGAGGCGCGCGTGAGTGTAGAGCGCGAGTCCGCTGCAGTCGAAGCCCGAGGAGTCCGCACCGCCGAAGTGGTACGGCGTGCCGACGAGCGATGCGGCCACCGCGGCGATCGCCGCGCCCCGCGTCGGGAACTGTGTGGCGGCCGCCGCGGACGCGGCCGGTGGCGCTGGCGCTGGCGGCAGCGCTGGGCGCAGCAGCGTGCAGCCGGCAAGCAGCAGGAATAACGCGGCGCTCAGCACCAGAGCGCCGCGCACCCGCATCACCGGCTCAGCGCCGACGCCCGTCAGCGGCGGCCTTGGGTGGTGGCGGCGCGCGCGTGCGCGGGCTCAGTCGCGCCAGCGCCTGGATGCCTTCATAGGTGTAGCGCTGCACCCCGCGCCGACCCGAGCGGATGGCGCCGAGCATCGCCTGCCCAACGGTGTGCGCCGAGATGCCGCGGTAGGGCTCGTACTTGCCGTGCAACAGCGGGTTCACCAGCGGCAGGAGCGCCGAGCCCAGCAGCTCGAGCGGACGCATCTCGCTGCGCCAGCTGAGCAGCATCGAGGGCTGGAGGATATCGAGCGACTCGAAGCCGACCGTCTCCACTGCCTGCTCCATGTCACCCTTGGTGCGCAAATAGAAGTTGCGTGCCGCCGGGTCGGCGCCGACGCTGGAGATGACCACGAAGCGGCGCGCGTTGGCGGCCTTGGCGGCGCGGGCGAACGCGAGCACGCCATCAACGTCTACCGCGCGGAAGCGCTGTTGCGAGCCGGCCTTGCGCAGCGTGGTGCCGAGACAGCACAGCGCCACATCACAGCTCACGCCCTTCAGCTGCAACTCGAGACGCTCGAACTGCACGATGCGGTTGGCGAGTCGCGGGTGCTCGCGCCCGAGCGGCCGGCGCGACACGGCCAGCACGCGGCTGATATCGGGTGCGCCGAGCAACGCGTCCAGCGCAGCGCCGCCGGTCAGGCCACTCGCCCCCGCAACCAGTGCCACCTTCGCATCCGCATCGGCCATCGATGCACCGTCGCTTTCGCAACACCGGCGTTGATTTGCGCCTGAGCTTAGAAGCGCGCGCGGCCCGCGGCAAGACGCCCGTGGCTATGCCGGCTGCTAGCTCGTCTGGCCGCGGGTCGTGATCTGGCGCTCCGCAAAGTAGCGCTCGAGTCCCTCCGCATCCGGCACCGCCTGGGCGAGTGCGACATAGGTGTCGGGGCGCAGCAGATAGAGCGCGTCGCGCTTGAGTCCCGCCGCCTCATGCGCGGGGGTAAATGGCAGCACTTCGAGCGGCAGGCTGCGCTGCGCACAGGCGGCGGCCAGTGCCGGAGTGGCGCTGCCGTAGACGTGCGCCTGCCAGCGCGGCGCGCGCAGCGATGCATAGTTGTCAGTGTCGCCCGCCTCCACCCAGGGCAGGCGATCACCGCCGTGCACCTGGCCCGCCACGCCCTCACTGAGCGGCATGTCGCGATAATTCAGCGTGATCTGCGAGATCGTGCGGAACATGAACTCGCGTACCGATTCGAGCGTCAGCGCCTTGGATAGCAGCAGCGGCGCCAGGCGGGTACGGACAATCTCAGCAATGCGCCCGTCGGCGCTCACGAAAGTGAATACCCGATCGGTGGTCGCCACCAGACGGCGCGCGAAACTGCTGCGCTCGGTCTCGTAGCTGTCGAGCAACGCCGGCGGTGCGCGCCCGGCCAGCACCGCTGCCAGCTTCCAGGCGAGATTGATGGCATCGCCGATGCCGGTGTTCATGCCCTGTCCGCCGACCGGACTGTGGATGTGGGCGGCATCGCCCAGCAGGAACACGCGGCCGCGGTAGAACTGCTCACTGACGCGATGGTGCACGCGGTAAGTCGAGAACCAGTTGACGGTGTTGACGGTGAGCTTGAGGTTGTCAATCGCGCGGCTGCTCACGTCCTCGAAACGCAGGCTGTCGGGGTGTTCGGCGCGTTCGTCGCGCACCGTACCGATCAGCCGCGCCCGGCCCGCGCCGGCCAGCGGAAACACCGCGAGGAAGTCGGCCTCATCGAGATCGACGTGCAGCTCGCCGTTGACGGCAGCGCCGGCCCCCTCGATATCGGCGACATAGAAGATCTGCCGGTAGGTGCCACCGGGGAAACCTGTCCCCAGGGTTTCGCGCACCAGCGAGCGCGCGCCGTCGCAGCCGGCCAGGTAACGCACCACGCAGCGTTGCTCGCCCGCCTCCGCGCTGTGCAGCCGCGCCACGACCTGCGTACCCTCGTCGGAATAACCCAACAGCTCAGTGCGCCGCTCCACCGAGACGCCCAACGTCGCGAGCCGCTCGATCAGCAGCCGCTCGTGCTCGTCCTGGGGAAAGATCT
>DATHMN010000023.1:0-5912 GCA_035487135.1 Steroidobacteraceae bacterium
CACTCACCAGCGTGCGGTACAGGTTGGGAAAGTCGGCGTACTCACGCGCCAGCAGCTGTGCCAGCTTGGGGACATCGCCCTGCCGCCACGCGGCGAGCACCTCGCGCATCTCTTCCTCGGGTGCGTCGTTGAGCTCATCGAGCGCTTGGTCCAGCAAGCGAAGCTGATCTTCGCGCGACAGCGCTTCGAGGCCGCCAAGCTCCTCCTGCAACGTCTCCAGCCCTGCGGTGGGCTTGCCGTCGGCCTGCGCGCGGCGCACCAGCTGCTCCTCGACGCCCTGTTGCGGATCAAACCCCAGGTGCGCGTACTCCACCTCGGCGAGCTCGAGCCCGACGACCCAGGGGGCCTGCGTGTCCAGCAGCTGCACCGGCAGGCCGAGCGGGGTGGCGGCGGCGGTGAGACGCGCGTAGCGCTGAGCTCCCACGACGCTGCGCAGGCTTTCGCCGCGGCCGAGCATGCCGTGCTGCTGCATCCAGTCGGCGGTGGCGGTCGCATCGACCTTGCCGAGATCGAGTTCCATGACCAGACGCGCGGAGTCGGCGTAGGCGTGGAGGAACGCCGGCGGCAGTTGCGCGTCCTGCGTGGGCAGCAGGTGCACCGAGCCGGCGAGGTAGAGCGTGCTGTGCGGGCCGTGCAGTGCCCAGACCAGGCTGCCCGCCTGCGCGGGCAGAACGCTCAGGCTGCCGAGCAGGCTGAGTGTAAGGAGGAGCCCCCGGAGTGCTGTTCGAGCCATACGACCTCGGTCAGCAGCGAGCCGTCGGCACGCAGCTCGAGCGTGCGGTAGGCGGGCGGCCGACGGTCGACGGCGAAGTCATCGGAATGCGGCACGAACTGGGCGCAGGTGGAAGGTGTCGCCAGCAGACGCACGCCCTTGCGCAGGACGTCATAGGCCTGGTGTACATGGCCCCACACTATCGCACGGACGTTGCGGTGCGCATCGATCGTGTGGAAAAACTCGGCCGCGTTGCTCAGCCCCACCTGATCGAGCCAGCGGCTGTCCATCGCGACCGGATGGTGATGCAGACACACCATGCAGTGGCGCGCCCCGGCGCTGGCGAGCGCGGCTTCGAGATTCTCCAGCTGCTCGGCGCTCAGCGCGCCGCTGGCCGAGCCGGGAATGCAGCTGTCGAGCAGCACGATGCGCCAGCGGCCGATGTCGGCGTAGCCGCCCAGCACGAACGGCCGGCCGGCGAGTTCGCGCTGCATCGCCGCCGGCTCGTCGTGGTTACCGGGCAGGCACAGCACCGGCGGCCCGAGCGCGCCGAACAGCCGGCGAAAATGTGGGTAACCGCCCGGATCGTCCTGGACCAGATCCCCGGTCACGAGCACCGCATCCGGCGGCCAGTCACGCCCGCGCGCGTGCGCCAGCGCGGCGGTTAACGCGGGCAGTGTCGCCACGCCGCGCAGTGATTCGTGCTCGCCGCCGTACAGATGCGGGTCGGTGAAATGTGTAATGCGAACTGCGGACATGGCTGGCAGGGTAGCAGAGGGCTCTCGGCAGCTGCAGTGAACCAGGTCGCCGGCAATCGCGCCGCGCGGCGCCCCGCTTGACGCGGTTCCGCTCTGCCATGCGCATAATGTGAAGCAAGCCCGCACCGTGAGCGACAGTGACGGGAACTTAAGTTGCAAGAGCCGATTTGAGCCTGCCGGGCAACTGGTGGAAAATGCGCGCCCCTTTAGCGTGCGCGACCTGAACGGAAGCGCAGCAACTGGCCGCCCCATGTTCCGCAAGCAAACGCGGCCAAAGTGCCGCCCGAGAACCGCATGACTACACGCCGTGATCTCGCCAACGCCATCCGCGCCCTGGCCATGGATGCCGTTCAGCGTGCCAATTCCGGTCACCCGGGCATGCCGATGGGCATGGCCGATATTGCCCAGGTGCTGTGGTGCGACTACCTGCGCTACAACCCCGGTAATCCCGCCTGGCTCGACCGCGACCGTTTCGTGCTGTCAAACGGCCACGGTTCGATGCTGCTGTACTCCGTGTTGTATCTGACCGGCTACCCCCTGACGATCACGGACATCCAGGGCTTTCGTCAGCTTGGCAGCAAGACGCCGGGGCACCCGGAGTACGACCTGGCTCTCGGCATCGAGACCACCACCGGGCCCCTCGGCCAGGGATTGTCGAACGCAGTCGGCATGGCGTTCGCAGAGAAGCTGCTGGCGCGCGAGTTCAACCGCGACGGCATGAACATCGTCGATCACTACACCTACGCGTTCTGCGGCGACGGCTGTCTGATGGAGGGCATCTCGCACGAGGTCTGCTCATTCGCCGGCACCCTCGGGCTCGGCAAGCTGATTGTCTTCTACGATGACAACGGCATCTCCATCGACGGCAAGGTCGCCGGCTGGTTTACCGACGATACGCCCAAGCGCTTTGCCGCCTACAACTGGCACGTGCTGCCCAACGTCGATGGCCTCGACGGCGAGGCGGTGAGCGCCGCGGTGCAGGCAGCGCGTGCCGAGACCACGCGTCCCTCGCTCATCTGTTGCAAGACCATCATCGGTTTCGGCGCGCCGCATAAGGAAGGCACCGCCGAGGCGCATGGCGAGGCGCTCGGTCCGGAGGAGGTTGCGGCCGCGCGCAAGCAGCTCGGCTGGCCTTATCCGCCGTTCGTCATCCCGGAGGACATCAAGGCGCAGTGGGATCACCGCCAGAAGGGCGCAGCTCTCGAGGCCGAGTGGCGCGCGCTGTTCGCACGCTACACGCAGAAGTACCCGCAGCAGGCGCGCGAGTTCGAGCGGCGCATGCGGCACGAGCTGCCGGCCAACTGGCCGGAAACCGCGGCCCGCGCCCTGCAGGCGGCGCAGCAGCAGAGCGCGGTGCAGGCGACCCGGGCCTCCTCGCAAGCGGCGCTGAACGTGATCGCCCCGGCGCTGCCGGAAGTGCTGGGGGGCTCTGCCGATCTGACCCAGTCGAACAGCACCTTTTTCAAGGGCGCCGAAACCATCACGCCGGCGCAGGAGATCGGCGACTACCTGCACTACGGCGTGCGCGAATTCGGCATGACCGGGATCATGAGCGGGCTCACGCTGCACGGCGGCTTCCTGCCCTACGGCGGCACCTTCCTGGTGTTCTCTGATTACGCGCGCAACGCCGTGCGGCTCGCCTGCCTCATGAAAGTGCGCACGATACTCGTGTACTCGCACGACTCGATCGGGTTGGGCGAGGATGGCCCGACCCACCAGCCGATCGAGCAGCTGGCGAGCCTGCGCGCCATACCGAACATGAATCTGTGGCGGCCGTGCGATGCGGTCGAAACCGCTATCGCCTGGACACTGGCCATCGAGCGTGACGGGCCCACCGCGCTGGTGTTCACGCGCCAGGGACTGCCGCAGCAGCCGCGCAGCGCGCAGCAGCTCGCCAACGTGCGGCGCGGCGGCTATGTGCTGATCGACTGCCAGGGGACTCCCGAGGCGCTGGTGATCGCCACGGGCTCGGAGATCGTCATCGCCGCGCAGGCGGTGAATGCGCTGAATGGCACCGGCCGGCGCCTGCGGCTGGTGTCCATGCCCTCGACCGAGACCTTCGATGCCCAGCAGGCCGACTATCGCGAGTCGGTGCTGCCGCAGGCAGTCACCCGGCGCCTGGCGGTGGAAGCGGGCGTGCGGCAGTGCTGGTGGCGTTATGTCGGCAGCAGCGGGCGGGTATTTGGCATCGACACGTTCGGCGCCTCCGGCAAGGGGCCGGAGGTGTTCGCTCATTTTGGCTTTACCGCCGATAATATCGGCAAGCAGATCCGCGAATTACTGGAGGGTTGAGCGCATGGCGATACGGGTGGGAATCAATGGCTACGGGCGCATCGGCCGCAATATCCTGCGCGCGCTGTATCAGAGTCAGCGCACCGGGCAGCTGCAGATCGTCGCACTCAACGACCTGTGTGACCCCAAGGCCAATGCGCACCTGACGCGCTATGACACCGTGCACGGCAAGTTCTCCGGCGAAGTCAAGGTCGACGGCGACTACATGGTGGTCAACGGCGATCGCATCCGGGTGTTTGCCGAACGCGATCCCGCCAAGCTCCCCTGGGGCGATATCGGTGTCGAGTACGTGCTCGAGTGCACCGGGCTCTTTACCAGCAAGGCCAAGGCCGGCGCGCACCTGAAGGGCGGCGCCAAGAAAGTGGTCATCTCCGCCCCGGGCGGTGAGGACGTCGATGCGACCATCGTCTATGGCGTCAATCACAAGATACTGAAGAGCGGCTTCAGTGTGATCTCGAACGCCTCCTGCACCACCAACTGCCTGGCGCCGGTGGCCAAGGTGCTGCACGACAAGCTGGGGATCGAGGCCGGCATCATGACCACCATCCATTCCTACACCAACGACCAGGTGCTCACCGACGTCTATCACTCGGATCTGCGACGCGCGCGCTCGGCCACCATGTCGCAGATCCCGACCAAAACCGGCGCCGCCGCCGCGGTCGGTCTGGTCATGCCCGAGCTCAAGGGCAAGCTCGATGGCTTCGCGGTGCGCGTGCCCACCATCAACGTGTCGCTGGTCGATCTCACCTTCAGCGCCAAGCGTGCCACCTCCGTCGAGGAGGTGAACCAGGCGCTGCAGCAGGCCGCGCACGGACCGCTCAAGGGGATCCTCGCGTACAACGAAGCGCCGCTCGTGTCGATCGATTTCAACGGCGATGCGCACTCCTCCATCTTCGATGCCACGCTCACCAAGGTGATCGACGGCACGCTGGTCAAGGTGTGCGCCTGGTACGACAACGAATGGGGTTTCTCCAACCGCATGATCGACACCACGCTGGCCTGGTCGCAGGCCCCATGAAGGTATTGCGGATGACGGATACGGACCTGCGCAACAAGCGGGTCCTGATCAGGGAAGATCTCAACGTGCCGGTGCAGGAGGGCGCCGTCACCAGCGATGCGCGCATCCGCGCCGCGCTCGCCACCATCCGCTATGCGCTCGACCAGCACGCGCGCGTATTCGTGTTGTCGCACCTCGGCCGCCCCAAGGAAGGTGCGGCCGATCCGGCGCTGAGCCTGGCGCCGGTCGCCACCCGGCTGTCGGAGCTGCTCGGCAAGCCGGTGGCGCTGCGCAAGGACTGGATCGACGGGGTCGACTGTCCGCCCGGCAGCGCGGTGCTGTGCGAGAACGTGCGCTTCCTCAAGGGCGAGAAGCAGGATGACGAGCAGCTCGCGCGGCGCATGGCGGCGCTGTGCGACGTGTTCGTCATGGACGCATTTGGCACCGCGCACCGCGCCGAGGCCAGCACTCACGGCGTGGCGCGCTATGCCCCCATCGCCTGTGCCGGTCCGCTGCTGGTCGGCGAGCTCGAGGCGCTGGAACGTGCGCTGCAGCAGCCGGCGCGACCGCTGCTGGCGATCGTCGGAGGCTCGAAGGTCTCCACCAAGCTCACGGTGCTCGAGGCGCTGCTGGAGAGGGTCGACCAGCTGATCGTCGGCGGCGGCATCGCCAACACCTTTCTCGCCGCGACCGGCGTCGACGTCGGCAAGTCGCTATGCGAGACCGAGATGCTGGACGTGGCGCGGCGGCTGATGGACAAGGCGCGCGCGCGCGGCGCGCAGATTCCGCTGCCGACCGATGTGGTAGTCGGGCGCGAGTTCGCCGCCACCGCGCACGCCGACGTGCGTCCGGTCGGCGAGGTACGGCGCGACGAGATGATCCTCGACATCGGCCCGGACAGCGCCGACCGTTACAGCGCGCAGCTGCAGGCCGCCGGCACCATCATCTGGAACGGCCCGGTGGGCGTGTTCGAGTTCGAGCAATTCGGTGAGGGCACGCGTGCCATCGCCCACGCCATCGCGCGCAGCAAGGCGTTTTCACTCGCCGGCGGCGGCGATACGCTCGCGGCCATTGAGAAGTACGGGGTCGAGGACGGCATGTCCTATATCTCCACCGGCGGCGGCGCCTTCCTCGAGTTCGTCGAGGGCAAGAC
>DATHMN010000024.1:0-2068 GCA_035487135.1 Steroidobacteraceae bacterium
GAGCGGTGCGTCGAGGAGATGAGCGTGGTGCGCTCGGGGCTGACCAGGCCGCGCGCAATCGCACGGCCCGCTTCCGCGAGCTCCGAGGCGACGACACAGTCGACATCACCGGCGACGGGCATGAGCGCCATGACGGGCTCACCGCCGTGGTGTCTGGCCTCGTCCCTCGGGAAGAACTCCAGGTAATACAGCGTCGCGCCGGTTCGCTGCGCCACACCGGGCACGGAAGTAGACTGAACGATGTAGTCGTTGGCCTCTGCAATTGCAATGAGCCAGTCAGTCAGGACGCCGCCACCCTGGCCTCCGAGCGCCGCGATCGTCATCTTTATGGTTCGCGTGGTCATCAACGGCGCAGCCTAGAGGCTGTAGCGCAGGCGCTTGCGGTCGCTGCGCCGCTGCAACAGGCCGATCACCGCCGCGCGCGCCGCATGCAGCAAGCGATCCCAGCCCGAGGGGTTGTCAATCAGCTCGGCCCGATAGAAGGAGGGGCACAGCGCGGCGGCGTCCGCCACCTCGCCGCACACGCCGCAGCCGACGCAGGTATTGTCGACGTGTGCGACCGGATCGGTGCGCAGCGGATCGGGGTTTTCCTTCACGGTGAGCGACGGGCAGCCGGACAGGCGGATGCAGGAGTGATCGCCCGTGCAGGTATCCGGGTCGACGCCGAAACGCTCGATCACCACGCGCTCGCCATCCCGGATCGCCTGGCGCCGCAACGGAGCCACGCGCCGCTGGCGGTTCAGCTGACACTCTCCCTCCGCCACGATCACCTTGGGGCCGCGATAGTCGGTGCTCAGAGCCTCGCGCAGTACTTTGAGCGTCTCGCGCATGTTGTAGGTGTGCGTGCGCCTGACCCAGCGGACACCGACGCCTTTGACTGCAGCGACGATGGAGTTGTTGCCCTGGCGATGAACGTTCGCCGCGCGCGAGGAGGGAATGTCCTGGCCACCGGTCGCGGCGGAGTAGCCGTTGTCGATGATCACCGTCAGGTCGTCGTGCTTGTTGAAAACCGCGTTGCCGATGCCACTGGTGAGCCCGTTGTGCCAGAACCCCCCGTCACCCATGACGGACACCGCCCGTTTGCTGTCCTCGCCGCCGAAGGCGGACGCGGCTGCGGCACCCAGGCCGTAACCCATGATGCTGTTGCCCATGTTGAAGGGCGGCAGGGTTGCGAAGGAATGACAGCCGATGTCGGCGCTGATGTGCAGCGGCCCGGTTTCCTTCTGCAGCAGCTTCAGCGCCGAGAAAAACGGGCGCTCCGGACAGCCGGTGCACAACCCCGAGGGCCGGGCGGGCACCAGCGCGGCCAGCTTGGCCGCCGGCATCAGCGGGACTTCCCTGGCCGGCGTCGCGGCCCTTGCGGTGCGCAGCCCGGGGGCCCACTGATCGAGGAAGTCCCCGAGCCCCTGGCGCAGTACGTCCACGGTGTATTCACCCTGCATCGGCAGGACACCCTTGCCGACGATGCGGGCGGCGATGTCCCCCTGCCGCAGGATGTGGCTCGCGGCCTGCTCGAGATACTCGGGCTGCCCTTCCTCGACGATGAGCACCGCCCGCTTGCTGGCGCAGAAGCGCCGCCATTCCTCGGCGACCAGCGGATAAGTGACGTTCAGCACATACAGCGGTACCTTGCTGGCGCCGAACGAATCCGCGCAGTCGAGCAGCTCCAGAGCGCGCAGCAGGTTGTTGTACAAGCCGCCCTGCACGACGATGCCGATCTCTGCGCACTCGCCGTCCATCATCTCGTTCAGTCCGCGCTCGGCGATGAAACGCTGCGCCGCCGGCAGACGCTGCTCGATTTTTTCGCGCTCCTGCGCGTAGGTCGAGGGCGGCAGGATGATGCGGCCGTAGTCCCGCACCGGGTTCGCGAGCGCGTCGGCTGCCGAAAAGGCCGGCCGGACGTTGTCCTGCGCCACGAAGCGGCCGTAGACGTGACAGGCGCGGACGCGCAGCATCAGCATCACCGGCGTATGGCTCGCCTCGGAAAGTTCGAACCCCAGCCCGACACTGCGCACGATCTCAGGCAGGTGCGGGCGCGGATCGAGCAGCCAGATCTGTGACTTCATCG
>DATHMN010000025.1:0-4641 GCA_035487135.1 Steroidobacteraceae bacterium
GTACGGTACGCCTGCCGGTCAATGAGTGGCGTAAGGACCGTAGAATCGCGACCCAGACACTGGGAAATGACGCCCGCGGTACAGCGAGAGTTCGCCAGGAGCGTCACGCCGTCGAGCAATTCAGGAGCGCTCAGGGTGCGCAGCGTCTTGATGTCGTGAGCGTAATAAACGCAGGGTAATCTGCTACGCGCGGCCTGTGCCGCGAGCTGGAAGGATACGGCGCTGTTGCCGGCGATCACCAGTGCGTCGGGAGCAAAGTCCGCGAGAACCTCATCCAGCCCGCCGCCGAGGTCGTAACCCCGGTAAACCCGCGTGCCGCGATAGCGCTCGTGCGGAAATGCCCGGCCGCTGACCTTCGCGATGAGCCGATTACGGAGCCACGCTGCGTCACCTCGGTTCATGCCGCACATCACCGCAGCGTCATGACCGCTGCGTGCCAGCTGCTTCACCAGTTCGTAAGTAGTCTGCTCGACTCCGCCGACCTGTTGGGGCAGATAGGGCCGCTGGTTTACAAACAGAATGCGCAAAGTAAGGGCTCTCCAGGTCGACGCAGCATGACAGCGTGCGCAAAACGCGGCCAGCGACGCGCCCTAATAGCTCGTGCGGTAGGTTCTTGCAGACGGTCGTCGCAATATGTCAACGTTACCCACAGGGCGATGCCCCCGCTGGAGCTGGAGGACGCCGCGAGGCCGCGTATAGCGCCGCAGCCGGGGTGCGCGGTAAGGTGCGTGCCTTGTGAGTGATCGCGACGGACCGTTAGTACACGTAGTGACGCCCGTCTACAACGGCGGCCGCTACCTGCGTCAGTGCATCGAGAGCGTGATCGCACAGACGCATACGAACTGGCGCTACACGCTCGTCAATAATCGCAGCACCGACGACACGCAGGAGATTGCCGCACACTACGCGCGTCTCGACCCGCGCATTCAGGTACACGACAACGCCGCCTTCCTGCCCATCATCGAGAACCACAATCTGGCTTTCAGTCTGATTGCGGCAGATAGCGACTACTGCAAGCCACTGATGGCGGATGATTGGCTGTATCCGGAGTGCCTCGAGACCATGCTCAGCGCGGCGCTGGCGCGCCCGTCGATAGGTTTGGTGTGCACCGCTGCCGCCACCGTAACTAACATCGTTTTGTTTGAAAAGCTTCCGCCAACAGATGAGCCTGTTACGCTCCTGAGCGGCAGGCAGGCCGGCCGCGTTTCTTTTCTCGAGGACCGGTATTTCTTCGGTTCGCCAACCACGATGCTGATCAGGGCCGACCTCATTCGTAAGCGCACGCCGTTTTACAATCCGGCCAACCTGCATGCCGACGAGGAATCCTGTTACGACATCCTGCGCGAATCCGACTTCGTCTTCGTGCATCGGGTGCTCGCGTTCATTCGCCTTCACGAGCACAGTCAGACCGCGGCCGTGCAAGCGCTCGGCACCATCCCGAGTAGCCGCACCTATTCATTGGCAAAGTATGGCCGCAACTACCTGACGGAGGCGGAATTCCGCCGACGCTGGCACCAAAGAATGCGCGAGTACTACCGGCGCCTGGCGATTGCCGCCTGCCAGTTCCCGGGTGCGCGCTATTGGGAATATCACCGCAGGATGCTCGCACTGATGAATGCGCCTTTAAGCCGCACGCGTCTGGCGGCCGCGATTGTCAGCTACCTGGCGCGTCGTGCCTTGTGTCCGCTGTCACTGCTGCGCAGCGCCGCGCAACGGCTGAGCACCGTGCTGCGCCGCGCGCACTCCTAGTAGGGTGTCGCTGAGCGCAGATGCACGTCGGTGATCTCGGCGCGAGCCGGCAGCGTGCTCAGGGCCAGCACGACCTGCGCAACCGCCTGCGGCGACAGCAAGACGCCTGGCTTGTAGGGTCGGCGCTCATGCGCATAGATACGGCGCATGCGCGGTGTGGCCGTGCGTCCGGGAAATACACTCGAGACGCGAATGCCGCGCCGGTTCAGGTCCTGGCGCATGCTGTCAGTGAAGCCCTGCAGCGCGTGGCGCGAGGCCTTGTAGAGCGCGACCCCCTCACCCGAACCCCTGACCACACTTGAGTTAAGGAAGATCACCAGCCCCTTGGCGCGCGCGAGCTGCGGCGTGAGGCCGTGCGTGAGGAGGTATGGGGCGCGTACGTTGAGCTCAAAGAGCGCAGCGAACGCCTCGCTGTCGACGCTCCCGGGCGCGGTCCAGCCGTGTTCGCCGGCACAATGTATCAGTACGTCGATACGCGGCAGGGCGCGTTGAATGCGCTGCAGGAGCGCCTTGACCTGCTCGAGCGAGCGCAGGTCCGCCACGGCACAACCGGCCAGGCGCCGTGCGGGGATGCGGCGCGCGAGCGCGGCAAGCTTGGTGGCGTTTCGGCCGCTCAGATAGACCCGCATCCCCTGCGCGCTGAGCGCCTGCGCGACGGCGGCGCCGATCCCGGAGGTGGAACCGGTAATAACGGCAGTCTTGGTACGAGCCACGCCGCTAAGATCCTAAGCTGCGGCCCGCCGGTCAAGTAGCGATGGCGAAAAGGGGGCCGAATTGACAAACTCAACTCACCCCGGGGTGAGGGTGGAGCGCTGAAATTTATGCTCGAGCTGATGTTGCCGCGCCCCCTGCGCCGACCGATGCGCATCCTGTGTCTGGGCGCGCACTGCGACGATATCGAGATTGGTTGCGGCGGCACGCTGCTGAAACTGCTGGCGCGCCGCGGGGCCGCCGATGTCACCTGGGTGGTCTTTAGCGCCACTGCCGAGCGTGAGCGTGAGTTGCGTGCGAGCGCGCAACGATTTCTGCGTGGCGCGCGCACGAGGCAGTTGTTGGTGCACGGTTACCGCGACAGCTACTTTCCCGGCTCCTATGCTGCGATCAAGGACACCTTCCAGTCGCTGCAGCGGCGCCCCGCGCCGGATCTGATTTTCACGCATCGCCGCGCGGATCTGCACCAGGATCATCGGCTGATCGGCGAACTCACCTGGAACGCCTTTCGTCGTCATCTGATACTCGAATATGAGATTCCCAAGTACGAAGGCGACCTCGCCGGCGCCAATGCCTACGTGCAACTCACGAAGGCTCAGGTGGCGATGAAAACGCGCACGCTGCGCGGCTGCTACGCCAGTCAACGCAGCAAGCAGTGGTTCCGCGCCGAGACCTTCGAAGCGTTGATGCGCTTGCGCGGTATCGAGGCCGGTGGGGGAACTCCCTGGGCCGAGGCCTTTCTGATCAGTAAGTTCAATCTGCTCTGAGGAACTCATGTCCAGGGTTATGGGACGGTACCTCCTGCTTGCGGCGCTGGTCTGCGGGGCTTTCATCCTCGCGCTCGTCTGGAACCGCCCGCGCACCGTGCCTGAGCCGGCGCACGATGCGGTGGCCATGCCCGAACGCGCGGCGACCGCGACGCTCAATCCCGCGACCGCGGGACCGCCGGCCGCGGTGCGGTCTGAAGCTGCGGCCATCCCGGCCATGCCAAACAACGCGCCGGAGGCAGACCAGCCGCCGCAGGAGCAACCGTTACCGCCGGCGGACGCGCGCCAGCTGGCGAAGATCGCGCACGGCATGCGTGCGAACCCTGCCGGCGGCATCCTGGTCGAAGCGACGCCGCCGGGCAGCGTTGTCGGGCAGTTGCGGCTGCTGCCCGGGGACGTGATCCTCTCGGTCGACGGTGTCCCGGCGACGACGCCCGAGCAGTTCGCGCTCAATTACCGCGAGCAAGGCTTGCCGCGGCAGCTGACCATCTTGCGTAACGGAACCGAGTTTCATCTGCACTAGCGCCCGTGGGGCAACTGTCGCCGGTGTCTCACGCTGGCGACACAATTGACAACTTCTTTACCGCCAAAAGCGTCGGCCCTCTTTACAACTCGCGCCGCACACTTCGCCCGAGGTGCTCAGCAGCCGCTGATTTCGCGCCAGTTTCAGCGGAGGCACACTTGTTGCTATATCCTCACGAACGGGGTCTGGATGGGCCCCCTGTTTATGTGAAAAGGGAGCGGATGAAGGGGAGACGAACCGGGCTGGCCGCACTCGTGCTGGCCGCCTCGCTGGCTCAGGCGCAAACGGATGTCCTCGTCTCGCACTACGATGCGGGACGCACCAGCCAGAATCTCAACGAGGCAACGCTCACCACTGCGAGTGTCAGCGTCGCCACCTTTGGCAAGGTTTATACCTTCCCGGTGGACGGGCAGGTTTACGCCCAACCCCTGTACAAATCGAACCTCACCATTGCCGGCAAGGGCACATTCAACGTCGTCTTTGTGGCGACCGAGCATTCGAGCGTCTACGCCTTCGATGCCGATGCGGCGACACCGATCTGGCACAGGAGTTTCATCAATCCGGCCACGGGCCTGACGTCGCGCCCAACCAACGCCTCGCTGGAAGACATCAACCCCGAGGTCTCGATCACCTCCACGCCGGTGATCGATCCGACCAGCAATACCCTGTACGTCGTGGCGCAGACCGTGCAGAGCGGTTCGCCGGCCTACTACTGGCTGCACGCGCTCGACATCACCACCGGAGCTGAGAAATTCGGCGGACCCGCCACCCTCAACGTCTCCGTCGCTGCTTCTAATGGCGATTCGGTGAACGGCATCCAGACGCTCACAACTTCCTGCATCCAGCGTGCCGCGTTGCTGCTCGCCAACAGCAACATCTACATCGGCTTCG
>DATHMN010000026.1:0-11692 GCA_035487135.1 Steroidobacteraceae bacterium
CTGTCACCGCTCGACGGCATCGGGCCCGAGCAGCTGGGCGTGCGCGAGCTGGAGGCGATCCTGGCCGAGGGCGCGGTACGCGAGCTGATTCTCGCCACCAACTCCACCGTCGAGGGCGAAGCGACCGCGCACTTTCTGGGCGAACTCGCGGCGCGGCGCGGCATCCGCGCCAGCCGCATCGCACACGGCGTGCCCCTCGGCGGCGAACTCGAATATGTCGACGGCAGCACGCTGGCGCACGCGCTCGCCGGGCGGCAGTCCGTCGGCTGAACACTCAGCGGCCGCGCGCGCTCAACTCCTCACGCAACCGCCGCAGCCGTCGGTAGCTCTCGTAGCGGCGCGCGTGCAGCGCACCGCTCTCGGCAGCCGCGCGCACCGCACAGCCCGGCTCGCGCAGGTGGCGGCAGTCGCTGAAGCGGCAGCCCGGCGCGAGGCGCGCGATCTCCGGAAAGCCGAGCGAGCGCTCATCGAGGGCATCGAGCGCGGGTGCAAAGTCGCGTACCCCGGGCGAGTCGATCAGGCCGGCACCGCCCGGCAGCTCGAACAGTCGCGCGGCGGTGGTGGTGTGGCGGCCTTCCTCGGCGCGCACCAGCTCGCCGATGGCAATGTCCAGCCCGGGCAGCAGACAGCGCACCAGTGAGGACTTGCCGACTCCCGATTGGCCGACCAGCGCTGCCAACGTGGCGGGCTTGAGCACGGCGCGCAGCTCCTCGAGTCCGGTGCCGCTGCTGGCGGATACGCGCAGCGCGCCGTAGCCGGCGCTGGCGTAGGCGGCCAGCTCCCCCTCCAGCGCCGGGCCCTCGCCGAGATCGCACTTGTTCACCACGAGCGTGGCAGAGATGGCGGCGGCGGTGGCGGCGGCCAGATAGCGGTCGACGACGAACAGGTCCGGAACGGGCAGCGGGGCCAGCACGACCAGCAGGTCGGTGAGGTTCGCGACTACGGCCTCCGCGCCGGCGCGCAGATTGGAGCGCCACAGCGCGTTGCGGCGCGGCAGTACCTCGAGCACGTGCACCTCGTCGTGGCGCGCATCGAGGCTGCAGCGCACCTGGTCGCCGCACACCGCACCCAGCGCCCGCCCGAACGGCCGCGCCTTGAGTTCCTGGCCATCGGCGCCGCGTACCAGCAGGTGGCGGCCGAAGGTCGCAGTGACGCGCGCCAGCAGCGTCGGTTTCACCGGGGAGGTCCCGCCGGCGGCGTCTGCTACACTGCCTTCAACGCGTTTTTTCTGCACCACGAGCGACACGCTACCACCGCGCACGCCGACATGCCGAGCGCTGACTATCTCATCTGGATCGACTTGGAGATGACGGGCCTGAAGCCCGATCAGGACTCCATCATCGAGATTGCCACGGTGGTCACTGACCGGGATCTGGCAATCGTCGCCGAAGGCCCGGGGCTCGCGATCCATCAGAGCGATGAGGTGCTGGCGCGCATGGACGAGTGGAATCAGCGCCAGCATGGCTCCTCGGGTCTGCTGGCGCGGGTGCGGGCGAGCCGCATCAGCGTCGGTGAGGCGCAGCAACGCACGCTCGAGTTCCTCGCGCCGCTGGTGACCGCCGGCAGTTCACCGATGTGCGGCAACAGCATCTGTCAGGACCGCCGCTTCCTCGCCCGCTCGATGCCCGAGCTCGAGCACTTCTTCCATTACCGCAACCTCGACGTCAGCACCCTCAAGGAACTGGCGCGTCGCTGGGCGCCGGCGGTCGCGGACAGCTTCGCTAAGCAGGGGTCGCATCTGGCGCGCGAGGACGTGCTCGAGTCGATCCGCGAGCTCAGACACTACCGCGCGCGGCTGTTCGCGCAGCAGTACTCCGGCGGCGGCGGTTCGTGACGGCGCTGCTCAGCCATCGCGGCGGCTGTCATTGCGGTGCGGTCGCCTTCGAGGTGGACGCGCCCGCGCAGGTGACGGTGAGCGAGTGCAACTGTTCGATCTGCCGCATGAGCGGCTATCTGCATCTGATCGTGCCGCAGGCGCGTTTCCGGCTGCTGCGCGGTGCTGACAGCCTGACGACCTACACCTTCAACACCGGCACCGCGCGCCACCTGTTCTGCCGTCACTGCGGCGTAAAATCCTTCTACGTGCCGCGCTCCAACCCCGACGGCTACAGCGTCAACGTGCGCTGTCTCGAGCCGGGCACGTTCGAGCACGTGACCATCGAGCCATTCGACGACAACGACCGCGCGGCTTCCGAGGCGCACATCCGTCACCGCTCACTGGGCTGAGTCAGCCGCTGAGGCGGCCTTCTTGTCCGCCGGCTGCGCCAGGAACAGCCAGGTCTCCACCACCGTATCGGGATTGAGCGACATGCTCTCGATCCCCTGCTCGAGCAGCCAGCGCGCCAGGTCCGGGTGGTCGGAGGGACCCTGGCCGCAGATGCCGACGTACTTGCCGCGGCGCCGGCAGGCGCTGATGGTCATCGACAGCAGCTGGCGCACCGCCTCGTCGCGCTCATCGAAGTGCTTGGCGACGATGGCGGAGTCGCGGTCGAGTCCCAGCGTCAGCTGCGTCATGTCGTTGGAGCCAATTGACATGCCATCGAAGTGGTCGAGGAACTTGTCGGCGAGCAGGGCGTTGCTGGGCAGCTCGCACATCATGATCACGGTGAGCCCCTGCTCGCCGCGCTTGAGTCCGTTCGCGGCCAGAAGCTCGGTCACCTGCCGTGCCTCCAGCAGCGTGCGCACGAACGGCACCATGAGCTGCACGTTCGTCAGCCCCATGTCCTCGCGCACCCGCTTGATGGCCTGACACTCGAGCTCGAAGCACGGGCGGAAGCTCTCATCGACGTAGCGCGCCGCACCGCGGAAGCCGAGCATCGGGTTCTCCTCGTGCGGCTCGTAGCGCGCCCCGCCGATGAGGTTGGCGTACTCGTTGGACTTGAAATCCGACAGCCGCACGATCACCGGCTGCGGTGCAAAGGCGGCGGCGATCTGGGCGATGCCCTCGGCGAGCTTCTCGACGTAGAAGCGCACCGGGTCGGCGTAACCTGCCATCTGCGCGCGGATCTGCTCCTGCAGCTCGGAGTCGAGGCGCTCGAACTCCAGCAGCGCACGCGGGTGCACGCCGATCATGCGGTTGATGATGAACTCGAGCCGCGCCAGCCCCACCCCGTGGTTGGGGATGCCGGCGAAGTCGAAGGCGCGGTCGGGGTTGCCGACGTTCATCATGATCTTGACGGGGATCTTCGGCAGCGTGTCCAGCTCGACCTGCTTGCGCTCGAACTGCAGCAGTCCCTCGTAGACGTGGCCGGTTTCGCCTTCGGCGCACGACACGGTCACTTCCTGACCTTCGCGGATTTTCTGCGTTGCATCGCCGCAGCCGACCACCGCCGGAATACCGAGCTCGCGGGCGATGATCGCGGCGTGACAGGTGCGCCCGCCACGGTTGGTGACGATGGCCGCCGCGCGCTTCATCACCGGCTCCCAGTCAGGATCGGTCATGTCGGCGACCAGTACGTCGCCCGACTGCACGCGCGCCATCTCGGAGGCGTCGCGGATCACGCGCGCAGGTCCCGCGCCGATGCGCTGGCCGATGCTGCGCCCGATGGCCAGCACGCGCGAATGACTCTTGAGCGTGTAGCGCTGGATGGTGCGGCCGGCGCGGCTCTGCACCGTCTCGGGCCGCGCCTGCAGGATGTAGATCTCGCCGTTGGTGCCGTCCTTGGCCCACTCGATATCCATCGGCCGGCCGTAGTGCTCCTCGATGATGAGCGCCTGGCGGGCGAGGGTGATGAGATCCTGGTCCTCGAGGCAGAAGCGCCGCCGCTCGGCGGCCGCGACTTCGATCGTCTGCACCCGCTCGGCGGAGCCCGCCGGCGCATAGACCATCTTCACCGCCTTGCCGCCGAGGTTGCGGCGTACGATCGGCAGCTTGCCGGCGCGCAATGCCGGCTTGTAGAGATAGAACTCGTCCGGGTTGACCGCGCCTTGCACCACGGTCTCGCCCAGCCCCCAGGAGGCGGTGATGAACACCACGTCGCGGAAGCCCGAGTCGGTATCGAGCGTGAACATCACGCCGCTGGCGCCGAGGTCGCTGCGCACCATGTGCTGCACGCCGGCCGAGAGCGCCACCGCGCTGTGATCGAAACCCTGATGCACGCGGTAGGAGATGGCGCGGTCGTTGAACAGCGAGGCGAACACTTCATGCATCGCCTTGAGTACCGGCGCCTCGCCGCGCACGTTGAGAAAGGTCTCCTGCTGCCCGGCGAACGAGGCCTCGGGCAGGTCCTCGGCGGTGGCGGAGGAGCGCACCGCCACCGCGCTGTCGCTGCCCATCTTGTGCAGCTGCGCGCTCACCGCCGCGCCGAAGGCCGGCGGCAGGGGCGTCGCGAGGATCCACTGGCGGATGCGCGCGCCGCTCGCGGCAAGCTTGGCGACGTCCTCGACGTCGAGCCCGGCGAGCTCGCTGCGGATGCGCTCATCGAGGCCGCCCTGCTTGAGGAACTCGCGGTAGGCGTGCGCCGTGGTGGCGAAGCCACCCGGAACCCGCACGCCGAGATTGGCGAGCGAGCTGATCATTTCGCCGAGCGAGGCGTTCTTGCCGCCGACGCGCTCGACGTCGCGCATGCCGAGTTCGCCGAACGGGATCACATAGTCGTTCAAGGGTGCCTCTGCGGGTGAGACCGCTGGCAGGCGCTTGCTACCCTGCGCGCGCGGTGAAACACTGCGAACTCCTCCTGCCGGCCCTGCCTATGTCGCCTGAAGCCGTGAGCCGTCGAACCGTTTTCTTCGTCTCGGACCAGACGGGTGTGACCGCGGAAACGCTGGGCCACAGCCTGATGACGCAATTCGAGGGCCTGGAATTTCGGCCGGTGACTTTGCCATTTGTGTCGAGCCTTGACAAGGCGCACGAGGTGGTCCGGCGCATCAACCGCGCCGGCGAAGAAGCCGGCCTGCGTCCGATCGTGTTCAGCACGCTGGTGCAGGACGATCTGCGCGACGTGGTTATGACAGCCAACGCGCTGTTTCTCGATCTGTTCTCGTTTGTTGGTCCGCTGGAGCGTGAGCTCAACACGCGCTCCACGCACCGCGCCGGCCGTGCGCACGGCATCGCCGACCTCGCGGTCTACACCACGCGCATCAACGCCACCAACTTCGCGCTCGCCAACGACGACGGCACTGGCGGCGACTACGCGCATGCCGACGTGGTGCTGGTGGGCGTATCGCGCGTCGGCAAGACGCCGACCTGCGTTTACATGGCGTTGCAGTACGGGGTGTTCGCTGCCAACTATCCGCTCACCGAGGACGACCTCGAAGCCGCTAAGCTGCCGGCGCGCCTCGAGGGTTTCCGCCACAAGCTCTACGGTCTCACCATCAAGCCGGAGCGTCTGCAACAGATCCGCACCGAGCGGCGTCCCGAGAGCCGCTACGCCTCGCGCGCGCAGGTACAGTACGAACTGCGTGCGGCGGAGGCGCTGTTCAGCCGTTATGCGATCCCCTCGCTCGATACCACCGAGTGCTCGATCGAGGAAATCGCCAGCCGCATTCTCAACACCACCGGCATCGAGCGGCGCCTGCGCCCCTGACGGGGCGTCAGGCTGCTCAACTGTCTATTGTCGCACGCAGCAGCCGCACGGTGGGCTGAATCGCGGGTCGCACGAAAATTGCAGGGCGCGGCGTGGCGCGAAAGTGTGCAAATTCGCACGCGGATCACACTTGCCTCGCAAGCTTCGTGCGTTATAGTCGGTGCGTGCTGCTCGCTGACACACAGACGATCGTTTCCTGGCGCGCCAGTCCGCGCAGCTTCGTCGCGCTCATGGGTCTGTACGAGAGCAACTTCATCCGCCTCGGCTGGCTGGCGGGCGATCTCGAGGCGCTCAGCGGCCGGCGCGTCTCGGTAGTGCGCGGAGACTGTGACCTCGTTCTCAGCGTGACCGAGCGTTCGCCCTACACCAGCACCGTGACGCTCACCTATCTGATCGCCGCCGCACAGGGCGCGCAGCAGTATCCGGACATGCGCGTGCGCATCTACCACGATGCCCACCTGGTGGAGGCGCAGCAGTGGGCGGACGGTCACACTCAGCCGGTACTGCGTGCGCTGCGCGGCTGCGCGGAGCGTGAACTGGATCAGCGCTGGGCACGTAACATGATGTTAAATAAATGGCTGGAATACTGCGTGGAGCGAGGTCATCGCTTCTCATCCCAGCCGGAGGTCCGCGCCGGCGCATGAGGAGCGGCGGTCCCCCGCCGCATCACTCATGAAGGCGTTGCGACAACTAGGCTTTCTCAAGCTCAGCCTGCGGCAGGATGCCGTCACTCCCGAGGAAGACCATCGGGTGCTGGAGCTATTCCGCAATCGCGCGGAACTGAAAAAAGCCTACGGCGAGCTGCAGGACGAATCCTTCCGCCTCAAGGATCTGATCAAGCAGCAGGAAGGCGCCACGCAGCGCGTCCAGGAGATGCTGAGCACGCTCGAGGGGCGCCTCGGCGCCACCGCCTCCGCCTATCCGGCGCTGGTGTTCTACCAGCTGCGCAAACTGTGGCAGTCGGGGCGCGAGCTCATCACCCGCTTCGTGGCAGATCTGGTGCGCCAGCAGGACGAGCGCGAGCGCCGCGCGCACCTCGCTCAGCACAACCGTCAGCAGTTCGCGCGCCGCCAGGCCGCGCAGGGACAGGTGCAGGCGGCGCAGGGCCTGCACGCCGAGGCCAACGCCCAGGTAGCCGCGTTGGAAAACGAGCGCGCCGGCCTGCAGCGCTTCTGGCATTACTTCAAGCGCCGCGCGCTCGAGCAGCGCATCAACGCGGCACAGGCGGCGCTGGAGAGCGCGGCGAACGGACTCGGTCAGGCACAGCTCGAGCTGGAACAGATCGAGCGTGAGAACCCGCCCGAGTTTCCCGGACTGTCACTGTCGGCGCGCCGCGCGATCAATCTCGCCGCGATTGCCTACGCCGAAGTGCTGTGCCTGCGGCTCACCGAGATGAAGACGCCACTCGTCGGCCTGGCGCGCGATGCCACCGGTCGGCGCGAGTGTGGCGATGACTACGGTACGCCGAAGGAATGCGTGCTGCTCATGGGACAGATCGCGCGCGCGCACATGCTGATCGGCGAGACCGGCAGCATGGGGCAGGAGATCCGTGCCTGCAGCGAGCGCCTCAAGCGCGTGGCGCGCTACCGCAACGCCCAGGACAGCACGCCGCAGACCGACTCGCTGGCCTTCGCCGAGGGCGATATCCTCGAGGCCGGACCGCTCGGCACGATTGCCGGTCAGATCCCCAACGTGCTGGCCGAGGATACCTGGGACCTGTTCCGCATCCTGTTGCGCTGAAGCAGCGCGCGCCTCAGCTGACGCGTGCGGTCTTCTGCTGCGGCGTCGGCCGCGCGCCCGTCACCATGTCCACCATGACCTGCGTGGCCTGATCGAGCACCACATCGGCGGCGTCGTCCTTGGAGTCATCCTTGGATTTCTCCAGCTCCTCGACGGTCTTGAACGGCGGCAGATTCTTGGCCAGGCGCCGGCTGTTCTCGCGATCGAGGCGCTCCTTGTCGACGCGCGCGCGCTCTTCGCGCCGCTCCTTGAGGTTGAGCGACACGCTGTGCTGCTCGCGCACCGTATCGATCGCGGCGATGTCCGAGATCAGCCACTTGTAGTCCGGATCATGCTGCGCGCGCGCGTCCTCCTCCATCGCCAGCGTCTGTGCGGGCGGGGCCCCGGCAGAGGTGTTGCTGGTCTTGAAGGGCACGCCGGCGATGCGATCCCAGGGGAGCGCCGACTCGAGCGCGCTCTCGCCCACTTCCTTGGTGTCGAGCACCGAGGCGAGCGCCACGTCCGGCTCGACGCCGCGGTGCTGGGTGCTCTCGCCGGTCACGCGGTAGAACTTGCCCATGGTGATCGTCAGCTGGCCGTTCTTCTCCGAAGAAGAGCGGTCGAGCGGCACCAGGCTCTGCACCGTGCCCTTGCCGAAGGTGGTCTGGCCGAGGATCAGTCCGCGGTGATAGTCCTGGATAGCGCCGGCGAAAATCTCGGACGCTGAGGCGCTCAGGCGGTCCACCAGCACCGCGAGCGGACCGTCATAGGCGGGACCCGCCTCGGGGTCATCCAGCACTTCCAGCCGCCCGGAGGTCTCGCGCAGCTGCACCACCGGTCCGTGATCGATGAACAGGCCGGTGAGTGCGGTGGCTTCCGGCAGATAGCCGCCGCCGTCGTTGCGCAAATCGAGCACCAGGCCATCGATGTTCTGCGCCTTGAGTTCGGTCACGAGCTTCAGCACGTCACGCGTGGTGCTCTTGCAGTCCTGACCATTGTTGTTCTCGCACTCGGTGTCCTCGTAAAACCCCGGCACGGTGATCACGCCGATCTTGAGCGTGCGGCCATTGCGCGCGATGGTCTTGACGTCCTTGTGCGCCGCCTGTGCCTCGAGCGTCACGCGGTTGCGGGTGAATTCCAACACTTTCTCACCGGTGCCGGGGGCAGCGCCGGCCGGCAGAATCTGCAGCCGCACATCGGTACCGGCCTTGCCGCGGATGAGCTGCACCACATCGTCGAGGCGCCAGCCGATGACGTCGGTGAAGTTGCCTTCGTGTCCCTGGCCCACGCCGATGATGCGGTCGTTGATCTTGAGCGTGCCGGCGGTGGCGGCGGGACCGCCCTCGAGCACGTTCATGATGGTGACGTAGTCATCCTGCTGGGTGAGTGATGCGCCGATGCCCTCGTAGTTGAGGCTCATGGCGATGCGGTACTCCTCGGAGCTGCGCGGCGAGAAGTAGCTCGAATGCGGGTCAAAGGCGCGCGCGTACGCGTTCATGAGGTTCTCGAACACGTCTTCGCTGCTCACCTGGTCGACGCGCTTCAACACGCGCTCATAGCGCTTGCGCAGGATGTCGGCAGCCTCCGGCCAGGTCTTGCCGGTGAGCATCAGCGACAGCGCATCGTTTTTCACGCGCTTGCGCCACAGCTCGTCCATGGTGGCCTGATCAGCCGGCCAGGGCGCATGCGTGCGGTCGAACTCGAACGACTCGTTCAGCGTCCAGTCCGGCTCGGTGTTAAGCAGTGCGATGGCGTGCTGAATGCGCTCGCGGTTGCGCTGCTGGAAGCGTGCGAAGATCAGATAGGCCGGGTCGATGTTGCCGGTGCGGATCATGTCGCCGAACTGCAGCCGGTAGGTGCCGAAGGCGTCGATGTCGCTGGCGGTAAAGTAGCTGCGCTGGCCGTCGAGGAACTCCAGGTAGCGCTGGTAGATCGTGTCGGACATCTTGTCGTCGATGGCCGCGCGACTGTAGTGCTGGTCCTCCAGAATGCGTCCCACTTTGCGGGCAGTGGCGCGCTGGCCTTCGGTTGGCGCGATCGCCCCCGGCGGCAGCGCCACGGTGCTGGCCGGTGCGCGCACCGAACCGGCAAGGGCGAGGGCAAGAACCGAGACGGCGGCGGCGGTGATCCAGCCGGAGGATGGGCGCAGGGGTGAGGGCATCGTGGAGCTCATGGCTTTCGTTAGACTCTTAGAGTAAGGCTAGAGCGGCCAGTTCGCACTTAGCAAGTACGGTTCTCACAGCATGCGTCCTCTAGCAGCACTTCTGGCCATCCTGGCGGGTTCCGCGGTCGCTCTGGCCACCGGGCTCATCATGACCGGAATTGTCATACTGTTCCTGTCGGCCGACCAACGGCGCTTCGCGCCCGAGCAGGCCGCGCTGCTGCGTGCCATCGTGATTTTCACGGCTTTCGCCGCGATTGCCGTCGGCAGCTTCTACGCCGAGCAGCGCCAGCGCCCCTGGCGCCTGGCAGCCCACGCGGCGATGCTGGCGATGTTCGCCGTCACGGTCTGGCTCTATTGGCCGAAATAAGTCTGATGGCAGCGCCAGCCGTGGCGCGCGGAGCTGCGTTCCTGCTCAGGTCCCCGGCAGCGCGCGCAGCAGGCGCAGGAACAGCCGCAGCAGCAGCACCACCACCAGCGGTCCGAGCGCCACCGCCCAGAACACGGCAGAGCCGTGCCCGAGTCCGATAAAGAAATCCGCCAGCAGCGCGAACGGTCCGGCGTGCAGGTTCTGGCCGTGGGTGTAGGGACCGAGGATCTTCTCGCCCACGACCCAGATGAGGATCGGGATCAGGAACAGTCCGCAAGCCAGCGCCGCGCCGAGCATCAGTGCCTCGCGGCGCACCCAGGGCAAATGGCCCGGGTCGTCTGCAGCCACAGGTTCAGGGCGCTCGCGCGGAACAGCGGCCGGGGTCGGGGGCGGAGTCGGCATGAGTGAGGGCATAATAGCCCATGCCGAAAATCAGAGCCGCCGTCATCGGCGTGGGCTATCTGGGGCGCTTTCATGCCCAGAAGTACGCGCAGGCGCCCAACTGCGAGCTGGTGGCGGTGGTGGATCCGCGCGCGGAGGCCCGCAGCGCGGTCGCCGCCGAACTCAAGGTAGCTGAGCGCGCCGACTACCGCGAGCTGCTGGGCGCGGTCGATGCAGTCAGCGTCGTGACGCCGACGCCGGCGCACTTTGCCATCGCGCGCGATTTCCTCGGCGCCGGCGCGCACGTGCTGGTGGAGAAACCGATCACCGAAACGCCGGCCGAGGCGCGCGAGCTGATCGCGCTCGCGGCGCGCGCCGGGCGCATCCTCCAGGTCGGTCACCTGGAGCGCTTCAACGCCGCGATCCTCGCCGCCGAGCCGCATCTGAAGTCGCCCAACTTCGTCGAATGCCACCGCATGGCGCCCTACCGCGAGCGCGGCACGGACGTGAACGTGGTGCTCGACCTCATGATTCACGACATCGACATCGTGCAGACCATCGTCGGCTCGCCGATCGCCTCGATCGATGCGGTGGGCACACCGGTGTTCTCCGAGGAGATCGACATCGCCAACGCCCGCATCCGCTTCGAGAACGGCTGCGTCGCCAACGCCACCGCCTCGCGCGTCAGCATGAAGGCCGAGCGCAAGCTGCGCATCTTCGAAGACCATGCCTACCTGTCGCTCGATCTGCAGCAGAAGATCGTCACGCTGATCCGACGGCGCTCGCCGAGCGATGCACCCGGGCTGCTGCCGGTGATCATCGAGGAGCAGAGCCTCGACCCGGGCGATGCCCTCAAGGCGGAGATTGATTCGTTCCTCAGCTGCATCGCCACCGGCCGGGCGCCGGTGGTGTCCGGCGAGGCCGGCCTCATGGCGCTCGAGACTGCCATGCGCATTACCGACCAGGTCAACCGCTCGCTCGCCGCGCGCGCGGCACGCTCTGCCCGACAGCTGTCCGATGTCGCAAACCCCTGAGCACTTCCGCGTGACGCCGCGGCCGGTGGCGGTCGCCGCGCTTCAGATGTCCTGCGGCTGGGACGTGGCCGCCAACATTGCGCGCGCCGAGCAACTGGTGCGCGCAGCCGCCGCCGCCGGTGCGCAGATCATCCTGCTGCCGGAACTGTTCGAGACGCCGTACTTCTGCGTCGAGCAGGACACCCGTCACCTGGCGCTGGCGAGTGCGACTGCGCAGAACCCGGCCGTGCGCCACTTCAGCGCCGTGGCGCGCGAGCTCGCCGTGGTGCTGCCGATCAGCTTCTTCGAGCGCGCCGGGCCCGCGTACTTCAACTCGATCGCGATACTCGACGCCGACGGCAGCAACCTCGGCGTCTACCGCAAGTCGCACATCCCGAACGGCCCGGGCTACCAGGAGAAGAACTACTTCGCGCCCGGTGATACGGGATTCAAGGTCTGGGACACGCGCTTTGGCCGGATCGGGGTCGGCATCTGCTGGGATCAGTGGTTCCCGGAGACGGCG
>DATHMN010000027.1:0-13929 GCA_035487135.1 Steroidobacteraceae bacterium
GTTCTGCGCTCACCAACGTGCAGAGCACCGGCAGCATCTATCCGATCTCAGTGCCCACCGGTACCAATGCTCCCAATCGCTACAACGTCAACCTGCCGGTGAGCAGCCCGGCCGGCTCGATCGCGCTGGGCATTCTCGGCAGCAACTTCATCGTCGATCTGGAGCTCGATGCCGCACAGGCGGAGACGCAGGCCAACATCATCGCCTCGCCGCGCGTGGTCACAGCCAACCAGAAAGAGGCGACCATCGAGCAGGGCGTGGAAATTCCCTACCAGCAGTCGGCCTCGAGCGGCGCGACCACCATTCAGTTCAAGAAGGCGGTGCTCTCGCTCAAAGTCACGCCGCAGATCACCCCGGACAGCCGCATCATTCTCGACCTCGATGTGCGTGACGATGCGGTCGGCACCGTGGTGGTGGCCTCGGGCGGCGTGAACGTGCCCTCGATCGACACGCGCGAGATCGCGACCCAGGTACTGGTCAACGACGGTCAGACGGTGGTGCTGGGCGGCATCCTCTCGACCACGCAGAGCGAGATCGACACCAAGGTGCCGTACCTGGGTGACATCCCGGTGCTCGGCCACCTGTTCAAGACCACCAATCACGAGGACAACAAGGACGAGCTCATGATCTTCATTACCCCGAAGATCGTGCGCGAGGGCCTGAACGTCTATAACTGACGCGCTTGCTTGTGAGGACGACGCGACGGCCGCCTGCGGGCGGCCGCTGCGTTTTTGGGTATGCTCTGCCGAGGCATGCTCGGCAAAAGCAGCGTTTTTCTCATCGGTCCGATGGGCTCGGGCAAGACCGCCGTCGGCAGGCAGGTCGCGCGCGCGCTGGGACTGGCCTTCCACGACAGTGACGCCGAGATCGAACGGCGCACCGGCGTCGATATCCCCTACATCTTCGAGAAAGAGGGCGAGGCCGGCTTCCGCCAGCGCGAACGCGAGGCGCTGGAGGCGCTGACCGCACTGGAGGGGATCGTCCTCGCGACCGGCGGCGGCGCCGTCCTGCTGCCGGAAAACCGCCGCTACCTGGCCGAGCGCGGCCGGGTGGTCTACCTCAAGACCTCCGTGGCCCAGCAGGCCGATCGTGTGCGCCACGGCCGGCATCGGCCGCTGCTGGCCGCCGGCGACCAGGCGCTGCGGCTCGGCCAGCTGATGGATGCACGCGCGCCGCTATATGCGGAGATCGCCGACGTGGTCGTCTCCACCGATGGCCGGCGGGTCAACAGCGTCGCCGAGCAGGTGCTGGCGGAACTCGCCGCGGCCCGGCGCGACCCTCACGTATACTGAGGCCACGCGGTGCGGCGGCGGCACTTTCCGGCGCGGCGCGGCCCATTTGGATACTCTCAATGTCGAACTCGGCGCGCGCAGCTATCCGATCCTGATCGGCGCCGGCCTCATCGACGAGTCGCGGCTGTGGCGTGAGCAGCTGGCGGCTCGCGACCTGCTCATCGTCAGTAATACCACCGTGGCGCCGCTCTATCTGGCGCAATTAGCGCGCGCTCTCGCTGGGCGGCGCACGGTCGAAGTCATCCTGCCGGACGGTGAAGCGCACAAGACCCTTGCCAACGTCGCGCGGGTCATCGACGTGCTGGTGGCCAACCGCTTTGCGCGCGATTGCGCGCTCATGGCGCTCGGCGGTGGCGTCGTGGGTGATCTTGCAGGCTTCGCCGCCGCCTGCTACCAGCGTGGCGTCGCCTTCGTGCAGGTACCGACCACGCTGCTGGCGCAAGTCGATTCGGCGGTGGGCGGGAAAACCGGTGTCAATCACGTCGGCGGCAAGAATCTGATCGGCGCCTTCCATCAGCCGGTGCTGGTGGTGAGCGACACCAGGGTACTCGCCACTCTCCCCGCACGCGAGCTGCGCGCCGGCATCGCCGAGATCATCAAGTACGCGCTCATCAGCGATGCCTCACTGTTCGCATGGCTGGAGACGCACCTCGATGAGCTGCTGGCAGGCGAGCCGGCCGCACTCGCCCAGGTCGTGCGCCGCTCCTGTGAGATCAAGGCGGCCGTCGTCGGCCGCGACGAGCGCGAGCAGGGCGAGCGCGCCCTGCTCAACCTCGGTCACACTTTCGGGCACGCGATCGAGTCGGCGACCGGCTACCGCGAATGGCTGCACGGCGAGGCGGTCGGTGCCGGCCTCGTCATGGCCGCGGACATGTCAGTTGAATGCGGGCTGCTGCCGCGCGCCGAGGCGGCGCGTATCAGCCGCCTGGTGGAACGCGCCGGTCTGCCGCTGCACATCGGTACGGTGACCCCCGAGGCGGCTCTCGAGCACATGCGCATCGACAAGAAAGTGCTCGGCGGGCGGCTGCGCCTGGTGCTGCTGCGCCGGCTCGGTGAGGCCTTCGTGAGCGCCGACTACGCGTCGGCGGCGCTGACGCGCACCCTGGCTGCGCACTTTGGGTGAGCGCAGTGAATGACACCGTTGCCCGCGGGCAGATATTGGCGGCGTACGCAGCGCACGATGAAGCTTCGCGTGGCCGTCGCTACCCCGAGCCCAAACCGCAGTTTCGTGGCGAGTTCCAGCGCGATCGCGATCGCATCATCCATTCGAACGCATTCCGACGGCTGGTGTACAAAACCCAGGTGTTCGTCAATCACGAAGGTGATCTCTACCGTACCCGGGTGACCCACTCGATTGAGGTCGCGCAAATTGCGCGTTCGGTGGCACTCGCGCTCGGCCTGAACGAGGCGCTCACCGAGGCGATCTGCCTGGCTCATGATCTCGGGCACACTCCGTTCGGGCATGCCGGGCAGGATGCGCTCAACGAGTGCATGCGCGAATACGGTGGCTTCGAGCACAACCTGCAATCGCTGCGCGTGGTGGATGAACTCGAGGAGCGTTATGCGGATTTCCGCGGGCTGAACCTCACGTTCGAATGCCGCGAGGGCATACTGAAGCACTGCTCACTGCGCAACGCACGCGAGCTCGGTGAGCTCGGTGAGCGGTTCGTCAAGCGGCTTCAACCGGGCCTGGAAGCGCAGATTGCCAACCTGGCGGACGAGATCGCCTACAACAACCACGACGTTGATGATGGTATCCGGGCGCAACTGCTGGATCTGACGGCGCTGCGCGAGGTGCGCATGTTCCGTCGGCAGTACGACGCGGTGGTGGCGCTGCATCCCAGTCTGAACGAGCGCGTGCTGGTCCACGAGATCATCCGCCGCATGATCAATTACATCGTCGTGGACTTCATCCGCACGACGCAGGCGCGACTGGCGGAGGTCCGTCCGCACTCCATCGACGAGGTGCGCGCGCAGGCTAAACCACTGGCGATGCTGAGCGAGGGCTGCCAGGAAGAGCACCTGGAACTTAAGGAATTCCTGCGCGAGCACGTCTACCGGCACTTCAAGGTCTTGCGTATGACCTCGAAGGCGCGACGGGTGCTGCAGCAGCTCTTTGAAGCCTTCTTGAAGGACATCAACCTGATGCCCGGGGAACATCGCGATGTCGCGGCGAACGCAGAAGCGGCGCACGGTATTCCCGGCCGCGCACGCGCCGTGGCCGATTACATCGCTGGCATGACCGACCGTTACGCGATCCTCGAGCATCGACGGCTATTTGAGCCGGGCGAAAGAACCTGAATCTCTATGAATCCGCCCCCCGTGGGCCTTGATGTTCTGCCATCGGGGTGTAATCGTTTGGTGAATTTACACCAAAGTAGTAGGCGTTTTTGATCCTTTGGGTAGGTGCCAGCACGCAGAGAATGCGTTCGGTGCGAGTTCGCGACGATCGATTCTGAAATCACAGACGTAGCTAGATGCCAAACTTGCGCCTTATGACTAACCGGAAGACTTTGGTGCCCGATGACTGGCGAAAAGCGGGCGTCGGCGAGCGGTCGGTTTCCATCCGAACTGCAGGCCAACACTCACGAACGAAGGCCCTCTGGATTGCCAAGGTTGCATTTGAAGAGCTTGCGGAGTCGTTCATCGAACAGGGCATTCCGAGTCAAGTAGCTGAGAGGCTGCTACGTGCTGCCTATGTTCGCGAAACAGCCAAAGACGTACGCCGAGGCTGGGGTGAGCAACCGAATGTTTCGCAGATATCTGTAAAGACGGGTCTCGATCGCCATCTCGTCTCGCGAATATTGAAGAATCAGGCTTTGGCTCTAACCATTCCGGCAGGTCGCCGAAACCCAATTAGGCGTGTTACGGACGGTTGGCTATCCGATCCGCAATATTCCACTCGAAAAGGTCCCCGGGATCTTCCCATTGGCGACAAGCACTCCAAAGAGCGCTGCGTGCATACCCTTGTGGAACGTTATGCGCCCGGGGTGTCGGCGAGGTTGATAGTTGACGAGCTTTTGCGAGTCAATCTTGTGATTTCACGTCCCAATGGAAAGCTGCGTTGGGTGGGAGGAAACTCGACGGCGCAATTGTTCATGCCTGCGGCAGAGGATCAGGCCGCATCTACACACCTGCGTGGCGCCTTGAAGGCGCTGCTGCGTGTCGGTCCGTTAGCTCAAAGCAACGCCATATGGCGTAAAGCGCAGAGCCAACCTGTTCGCGTGAGTGACGTTCCGCTATTGCGGAAGATGCTTAGAGAACGGGTCGAGCAAATGTTTTCTTGGCTCAATGATGAACTCTCGAGTTCACGCTGGGGGCCCGTGGAAGACGGTGAAACTGGCGTTCGCTTCGAGTTGCTTGGACTCACGCTGGAAGAAACTGTGAGGAAGGAAAAGAAAAATGAGCGCGACACAAATGCAGCGCGGAGCAAGCGCTAAAGGCCCTAATCACCGATCGACGGTCGCTCTTGAGTTGCTTTTGAATGAGACAGTTAGTTTTCTGTTGAAGGCTGGCCTAACACGGTCGCACGTACTGAAACTCTTACGAGAGAACTCGAAGAGAGTGAAAGAGCGAGATACGGCGAAGTCGCAAAGACAAGTGCTGGCCGTACGCGGCTGGTATCAAGATATCCGGGAGGTTGCGGCAAACGTAGTCGCGGATTGGCATCGTGAGTCGCAGTATGCTGACGAAGAGGGGGAGCCGATGCCCTTAAGTGAGGCGGCCATGAAGGAACTGATTTCCGCCCGCTGCGGGGCTAAAGCCTGTCTTAAGACCCTTGCGTCTCTATGTGCAAACGGGATTATCCAGCGAAATGAAAAGGGGCTCTTCGTACTCGCAACTAGTATGCGTGCGGCTCTCTTCAGTGCAAGGGAGTTAGTACTCGTTCGCACCGCCGTGGTCGTGCCAGAGATTCTCGCGGCCGCGTTGAAGAATTCTCGCGTTACCTCACCCGATCTTAGGGAAGTGAATCGCACAGTCCGCGTACGACACTTGCCAAAAAAATATGTCCCGCTTTGGCGTCAATTGATCAGGGAGCGTACCCAGGCATTTCTGGAAGGCTTGGACAATTGGCTGGAAGACCACAACGAACCCGCGTCCTTTGAGCCCACGGTCGCCGTTGGGTTGCACGTTTGCGCGTGCGCCGCGCGAAGCGCGAAACCAAACGGACTGGAGGGGGCTCAAATCCTTCGGAGGTCTCGCCGGCTCGCCCGCCTTGGGCACATGACCTAACCGAGCGCTGAGAAAACCGGCCAATCCATTTGTAAGGCGGTACCCGCGACGCGCAGCGAGCACGTTGTCGGTTAGATTCAAACCTTCCGTCCGGAAACGACATCTGCTCGACCGTCGGCTTCGGCCTAATTGCAAATCCATCGAAATCCTCCAAGTTTCGCGGCATTCCTTCCCGCGCTAGCACGCAGATATTGCAGCGCAGTGAATCGTGTTGCAGCGCAGCAGCAGTGCCCAATCACGGACAAATTGCAACAAAGAACTTGTCATAAGTATCGGGAAAAGCACAATATGTGACGTGGGTCCCAATAATGAAACCGCGAAAACGCGGAGCACGGGTGCGCTTGCGGAGTTGGGGGCGCTGGCAGGGACCATTCAGGCGCTTTTCCAACCGTTCGCGCGAATGCTGGCGCGACGCGGCATCGGCGCGAGAAGCACCAGTGAAATCACGAAACGCGCCTACGTAGCCGCGACCATCGATGTCCTTCGTGAGCGGGGCTTACCCGTTACCGTTTCCCGTCTTTCGGTCTTCACAGGCTTGACTCAGAGAGAAGTTGAGCAGGCTCAATCCGGGAGTCAGATATTCGAAGGGCATTCGAGTGATGACAGCGCCCTAGGTGAAGTTGGCTCCCTGCTGACGGCTTGGCATGAGGATCCACGGTACTGCGTGGGGTTCACGGGAACGCCGATGGAGCTGGAGTACGACGCGCCGTCTGGTAAGCCGAGTTTCACCAGTCTAGCTCGCGAACTAGCCCCCAATCGAACGGCGAGGGACATTCTGGAAATCTTAGTTCGAGCGGGAGCAGCTCGAATCAACGAAGCGAGCGGACGCATACAAGTCGTTTCTCGCTGTCTCATTGCCGAGCCAGACTCGCTGGAGTCGATCAGTCGCGTCGGGCAGATGGTACGAAACCTTGCGGAGACTTCTTACTACAACTCCCAGACAGCTGACTTGGGTCACCGCCGATTCAATCGCAATACGATCGCAGATTTTTCACTTCATCCGGACGTTGAAGAGGAATTCCGGCGGCACGTACAGGTCGAGGGACAGCGGTTTCTGGTCTCCCTGGACAATTGGTTGAAGAAGCAGAAGCGGGTTCCGAGCAACGGGAGACGCGTAGGAGTGGCGGCGTTCTACTTCGTGGAGCCACGCGATGCATCCACAGAGGAAGAAGGCGCCGACAGTGCAGAAACGACTAGCTCCGGCGGTTCAAGTGCACCGACGAGCGCCCCTGACGATCCGAATTCCAACATTATTGACGTTCTGAATTACAAGGGACCTAAAACATGAATCTCCGTACGCCGGCTAGCCTTGGGGCTATGGTATTTGCTGCCGCGGTCTTTTCGAGTGCCCCGCAGGCTCTTGCTGCCGTAATTGGCGACGGTGCAATGAGTCGTATACACGTCGGCCCGAGTGCTGTTATCGGCGACGGCGTAGCGCACTCGGTGAGCAGCAAGGCTGTCATCGGTGATGGGGCCATGGGTCGCATTCACGTCGGCCCAAGTGCTGTCATCGGCGATGGTGTTGCGCACTCGGTGAGCAGCAAGGCTGTCATCGGTGATGGGGCCCTCCACTCCAGCGCTCGCACCGCGGGACCGTCTTCGTCGATGATCTCTGAGTCTCATTTCGGCTGTGGCGGCGCTCTCGACGAGGCCGATTGCGCACTGATTTTTAGCCGCTAAGTACGACTAGCACTAGAGAGAAGGGCGCCGGCGGACTTGTGGTCCACCGGCGCCTTGTCTTTTGGCCTCTCGTGAATCTCGGTTGCGCTAACAAACGGCTAGGACGCCTTCAACTCGTCTCTCAGAGCTTTCCTCAGAATTTTCCCAACATTGCTCTTCGGGAGGTCCGGGCGAAAATAAACGTGCTTTGGAACCTTGTATCCAGCCAACGATTTCCGGCAGCACTCAATGACGTCTTTCTCGGTGAGGGTGGGATTTTTGCGAACAACGAACAAGGCTACGACCTCGCCAGAATGCTCATCCGATTGCGCGACGGCCGCAGCTTCGAGAATCCCTGGGCACGTGCACGCGGCCGCTTCGACTTCGTTCGGATACACGTTGAACCCTGAAACCAGGATCATGTCTTTCTTGCGGTCTTCAATGTAGACGAACCCGCGCGCATCCATGCGACCGACATCGCCGGTCCGTAACCAGCCCTCCGGCAGCATCACCTTCGCGGTCTCGTCCGCGCGCTTCCAGTACCCGCGCATTACCTGTGGGCCACGTACGCAGATTTCCCCAATTTCGCCCAGCGGCAGATCCTTCCCGGCATCGTCCTTGATGGATATTTCAGTGGACGAGATCGGCAGACCTATGGAGCCGTTGAATTGCTCGCCGGTCGGGTTGATGCACGCCGCGGGCGAGGTCTCCGTGAGACCCCAGGCCTGCGTGAGCACACAGCCAGTGGCTTCCTTCCAGCGTTCCGCGACCTGAGCCTGAACCGCCATCCCGCCACCGAGCGTGATTTTGAGCTCGCTGAAATCGAGTTCGCTGAATCCCGGTGCATGCAGCATGGCGTTAAATAGGGTATTCACCCCGCTGATGTAGTTAATCGCGTGCTGCTTCATCTCGGCGATCAGCGCTTTCATGTCGCGCGGATTGATCACGAGCACGTTTTTCCACCCAAGGCGCGCGAACACCATGCAGTTCCCGGACAAAGCAAAGATGTGATACAGCGGGATCGCGGTGAGCAGTACCCCGGGCTTGTCCTGGAATGCCCTGCCCAACCAAGCCTGCGCCTGCAGCACATTGGCACCGACATTCCCATGCGACAGCATGGCACCCTTCGCAACACCGGTGGTTCCACCGGTGTACTGCAGAAAGGCCAGATCGTCCGGACCGATGTCCACGGTCTTCAGCTGCAGCGTTCGGCCCTCGTGCACGGCTGTCTTGAACGACTGCGCTCCCGGGATATTCCAGGGCGGCACCTGCTTGCGCACATGCCGGACAACGAAGTTGACGATGTGTGACTTCGGGAACCTGAGGAAGTCGCCCACCGCGGTCACCAGCACGCGCTTGACACTGGTACGCGGCAACACCTGCTGCAGTACATGCGCGAAGTTCTCCAGCACCACGATCGCAGTTGCACCTGAATCAACCAGTTGGTGCTCCAGCTCCGGTGCGGTATAGAGCGGGTTGGTGTTGACGACCGTCAGCCCGGCGCGCAGCGCACCGAACAGGGCGACCGGATACTGCAGGCAGTTGGGCAGCATGATCGCGATGCGGTCACCCTTGCTGAGACCCGCCTGCTGCAGCCAGGCAGCGAAGGCACGCGTTAGCAGATCCAGCTGATGGTAGGTGAGTTCCGTGCCCATCTGTACGAACGCCACGCGATCGGCGTAGCGCGCACAGGCGCCTTCCAGCAGTTCTCTAAGAGAGCGCAGCTGGGCCGGATCAATCTCGGCAGGCACGCCCGGCGGATACGATTTGAGCCAGATCTTGTCCATCAATGTCCCCCGCCGGACAGATTCTTATTGAGCAGCGGCTGCAGATACGGCCACAGGTTGTCCAGGACCGCGGGTTCGCCGGCAGCGTTGGGATGCAGGCCGTCGTCCTGCATCAACGCCGGGTTGAGCGCGACCTTCTCCAGCAGGAACGGCACCAGCGGCACGTGGAACTGCTCGGCCAGCTGCGGAAACATGCGCGCGAATTCGTCCGTATAGCGCTGCCCGTAGTTCGGTGGCAGGCGGATGCCCACGAGCAGGACACGGGCGCCGGCGACCTGTGACAGCTGCAGCATCTGCGTCAAGTTCTGTCGGGTACTCGCCAGAGGCAGGCCACGCAGGCCGTCGTTCGCGCCCAGCTCCAGCACCACGATCTGCGGCTGATTCAGCTGCAGCGCCCGCGGCAGGCGCTCGAGGCCGCCACTGCTGGTCTCGCCGCTGACGCTGGCGTTGACGATCTGGTATCCGTACCCTTGTGCCTTCAATCGCTGCACGAGCAGCGCAACCCAACCTTGCTCCGGGCGGATTCCGTGGGCGGCGCTCAGACTGTCGCCGAATACAAGGATCGTACGGGAGGAGGCCACCGCGTTCTGGAGCGCGATGAACAGCAACCCGATGCCGAGCGCCCAGGCGCCGGCGGTGCGCAACCAAGTTCTCAAAGCAGAAAACCTCTGCAAGCAGGTTAGCAGTCCGGAAGGTCCGCTGACCATTGTCGACGACGTGTCACTCGCCATTCTCGCCGGTGAGTCAGTAGCGGTGACCGGCGCCTCCGGCGCCGGTAAGTCGACGCTGCTGGCGCTGCTTGCGGGACTCGATGCGCCGACGCGCGGGCGCGTACTGCTGGAAGGGCAGGATCTCACGCAGCTCGATGAGGATGGCCGCGCGCGCTTGCGCGCCCAGCGTGTCGGCTTCGTATTCCAATCGTTCCATCTGCTGCCGGCCCTGACCGCACTCGAGAACGTGATGCTGCCGCTCGAGCTCGCCGGGCTGGCCGACGCGCGCCGCACGGCAGCGACGACGCTCGCCGGCGTCGGCCTGAGTGGGCGTACCGGGCACTATCCGCGCCAGCTCTCAGGCGGCGAACAGCAACGCGTGGCCATCGCGCGTGCCTTCGTCACGCGCCCGGCAGTGCTGTTCGCCGATGAACCCACCGGCAATCTAGACACGGCTACCGGCGCGCGGATCGGTGAGCTGTTGTTCGAACTCAACGCCAATGCGCATACCACGCTGGTGCTGGTGACCCATGACCGAGAACTGGCGGCACGGTGCCAGCGGGTCGTGCGCATGGAAGCGGGGCGTGTCCTTTGAGGGCGCTGCGGCTGGCGCTGCGGACGCTCGCGCGCGAGTGGCGCTCGGGCGAGCTGGGTGTGCTGCTGCTGGCGCTGACCGTGGCGGTGGCGGCGCTCACCGGAGTGGGTTTCCTCGTCAGCCGCATCAGTGCTGGTGTCGCTCTGCAGGCCAGCGAGGTGCTGGCGGCGGACCTGCGCCTCGGCTCGCCGCAACCGCTCGGCGATGACTACTTCGCCGAGGCCGAGCACCGCGGCCTGCGTTCGGCCCGCGCCACCAATCTGCTGTCGGTGGTTTTCAATGGCGATGCCAGTCAGCTCACCAACGTTGTCGCCGTGACCGCGGGCTATCCGCTGCGCGGGCGCGTGCTGCTCGCCGACGAGCCGTTCGCGCCGGGCACCCAGGCAGGCGGAATCCCGGCTGCGGGAGAGGTGTGGCCCGACTCGAAGCTGCTGGCCGCCGTCGGCGGCCACGTCGGCTCGCACCTGTCGATCGGCGCGGCCGACTTCCTCGTCAGCAAGGTGCTGATTTCGCGCCCCGACCAGGGAGGTACCTTCGCGGATCTTGCGCCGAGCCTCCTGATGAACGCCGCAGACCTCGCGGCGACCCGTCTGATCGAACCCGGCAGTCGCGTCAGTTACAGCGGACTGTTCGCTGGCGCGCGTGGCGGGGTGGATGAGTTCAAGAGTTGGCTGAGCGCGCACAAGCGCCCCGGAGAGCGGCTGCGCGATATCACCGATGCCAGTCCGCAGGTGCGCAATGCGGTGCAGCGCGCCGGACGATTTCTCAGTCTTGCCAGTCTCGTGAGCGTGCTGTTGTGTGCCATCGCGGTGGCGATGGCGGCACGCCGCTACGTCCATCGTCATCTGGATACGGTCGCCTTACTCAAGACGCTCGGGGCGACCCGGGGCTTCACGCTGACCCTGTCGGTGTTGCAGCTGCTGGGGCTGGCATTACTCGCCGCCGCGGCCGGCGCACTGATCGGATTCCTCGCCCAGGAGTGGTTGCTGCGCACCGTGCGCGGGCTGCTGAATGTCACCGAGGTCCCGCCGGCGAGCCTGACGCCGCTGGCCATCGGCTTCGTCACCGCAATCGCGGTGCTGGCGGGGTTTGCGCTGCCGCCGCTGCTGCAGCTGTCGCGCGTACCGGCGCTGCGCGTTTTGCGCCGCGACGTCGGGCCGCCGCCGTTGCTGGTGGTACTCGCCTTCGGACCCGCGGTCGCGGTCGTGCTGCTCCTCATCTACTGGGTCGTGCGCGATGTGCGACTGTTCCTGTACGTCACTGCCGGACTTGCGGCGTTCGTGCTGGTGCTGGCGCTCGCCGGGCTGCTGCTCGTCAGTCTGGCGGGACGGCTGCGCGGCCAGGTCGGGGTCGCCTGGCGCTTCGGCGTCGCTAATCTGAGCCGGCGCCGTGCCGAGAGCGTGGTGCAGCTGGTCGCATTCGGCACCGGCATCATGGTGTTGCTGCTGCTGGCGATCCTGCGCAGCGATCTGAACGGCGACTGGCAGCGCACCCTGCCGGCAAATCTGCCCAACTACTTCTTCGTCAACATCCCGCCGCACGCACGCGCGGAATTCCTGCAGTTCCTGCAGGCGCAGGGCGCGCGCACCACACGCATGCTGCCGATGATCCGCGGGCGCCTTACCAGCATCAACGGTCGCCCGGTCGAGGAAGGTCACGGTGGGCGTGGGGGCGAAGAGGGCTTTGCCACGCGCGAGCAGAATCTGACCTGGACCACCGAGCTCGGACCGGACAACCGGGTCATCGCCGGACACTGGTGGAGCGCGGCCGATGCCGGCAAGCCGCTGGTGTCACTGGCCAGCGAGTTCCAGGAGTCGCTCGGGGTCAAGGTCGGTGACCGGTTGACGTTCGACATCGCCGGTGAGTCACGCGAGGTGACTGTCGCCAGCATCCGCAAGGTGAAATGGGATACGTTCCAGCCGAATTTCTTCATCGTGTTTCCGCCCGGTGTCCTCGAGGGTACGGCGGGCACTTACATGACCAGCGCCTACTTCACTCCGGGATCGGCACGGGTCCTGGCGCAACTGGCGCACCGCTTTCCCAGCGTCTCGATTTTCGACATTGACGAGCTGCTGAAGCAGGTGCGCGCGGTGCTCGACCGCGCGGCCTTCGCCGTCCAGAGTGTGTTCGTATTCACCCTGTTCGCTGGCCTGACCGTGCTGCTGGCAGCGGTGCAGTCGAGCCGCGACGAGCGCCGCTACGAAAGCGCAATGCTGCGCACGCTCGGTGCCAGTCGCAGCACCGTCGTGCAGGGCGTACTGGCAGAGTTCGCAACTCTGGGGACGCTGTCCGGCTTGCTGGCGGCCCTCGGCGCCTCGGTCGGCGCCTATTTCCTGACGACCCAGTGGCTCGAACTGCATTACAACTTCGAGCTCATGCCATGGATTGCAGGAATCCTCGGTGGAGCGCTGCTGGTGGTCGCAGGCGGGTGGCTTGCGACCCGCAGTGTGGTCAATCAGCCGCCGCTGCGGACGCTGCGCGCCTGAGACTCAGGTCGCAGCGTGCGCGCACGGGTGCGCGCTGAGCGCCGCTATCTCACAGGCCGGCGACAACATTCACGGCGAGCGCCTGTTCAATGGTCTGCTGTTTGGCCATATCGGCAATGCCGTATACCCGCAGGATGAATGCGCTGTCTCCCTTCTTGACCGACAGCGGCGCAAACGTCCCCATGCTGGCGACGAACGCGTCATCGCCGAGGCCGCTCACGGGATTCTTGGCAACGTTTGGCAGCGGCGCTTTCATCTTTGCCCAGCCCGTCGCGGGCCACAGCGCCAGCGTGACTCTCATCTTCGAGCCGGCCGGGCCTTCCCAGTCGCACGCGGTGCTGCCGATCGCCTGGCCCGCCGCGACACTCACTCCCAAAGCAGCGCTCACCTGCGCCTGCGTCAGCAACGCACAGGGAGCGGTGCTCGCAGGAGCCGCCAGGGCCGATCGCGCCAGCAGCCCAGCCCAGATCAGGCCGCTCATGCACTGAAACACGCGTGTGAGGCTCATGCGCACGCCCTCTGTGTTGTATCAGTGCGATTTTAGTCAGAATTCAGCCGCCGGTGCACTGCAGCGATGCCCGACAGTGGGCTGCGTGCACGGCACCCACCAGCAGCTGCCGTGGACCCGCCTGCGCGCGAGTTGGCTGACACACATCGGCAGCGACGGTGGGGACGAGCGGTATCTCGATGCCGCGGGAAGCAGCGTTCGCCTGCAGCTCTGTGCCCGGCGCTCATGCAGGACGAGGTGTCGATGCTGGGAACTAGTGCGCGAAGCCGATGGTGATCCAGGAATCGGGTTGCGGATCACCGCGCCAGTCGAGCCCTTCCAGAGTGAACTGGTAGTTGCCGGGGCCGAGCGCCGAACTGTTGAGCGCGATGTGCAGGTGCCCGTTGGAATCCTTGTTGAGGTTACTGATGACGCCGACACGCCCCTGATCGATGCGGTCGATCGTGACGCGGAAGGCGTGATAGGGCGAACGCGATTCGTCGATCTTGAATTCCGCGAGCTGCGCGTTGGGGCCGCCGACGACGATCGCCGGTGCGTTCGAGGCTCCCGAGCGACTTGGCACCAGGCGGATCTCGCGGGTGCTGGTGGCCGGATCGAGCGCGCGCTCGGTGGCCTGTTTCTGCAGGTCGGCGATGCGCCGGCTCTTGCTGGCGCTGCTG
>DATHMN010000028.1:0-47839 GCA_035487135.1 Steroidobacteraceae bacterium
CTGGCCTGGTTCAGTTGACGAAGGTCATGGCGCTCGAGCTTGCGCGGTATGAGATTCGGGTGAACGCAATCGCACCCGGCTACTGCGCAATGGCGATCAGCAGCCGCTTTCTTGACTCTCCCAAGGGCACCGAAATGTTGAAGAGAATTCCGCAGCGGCGCTTCGGCACACCCGATGACCTCGACGGCCCACTGCTGCTGCTTTGCTCCCACGCCGGCCGCTACATCACTGGGGTCGTGATACCCGTTGATGGCGGACACTTAGTCGGCTCGCTTTAGTTCTCTTTTCTCACTCCTGGACGAGCGCCCGCAAGTCGCCGCGATCCCGATAGTCATCGCTCGCGGTTTAGTGCGCTGGCGGATTCACGCATGAGAAACTGCGATAATGCGATGGGCTGCCCTTTCTGTCCCATTGAGCGAGCTTCGGATAAACGCATATGGGGCGTGTCATTGACACGGGCTTCGAAGGGTTGTCGTCTTCGTACTTCGTAGCGATCAGATACTCAGGCGCCCTACCCTGCTCGACCCAGCTGATCAGAGCCGCCATGATGTCCTCGTCCGCGTTCGCGTTATCTCGCTCGGGCTGAAGGCTGGCAGAGATGTTATTGGGCCCCGGGCCGCCCATACAATGCTCCATGGCTGGCAATTCGAAGGCTCGGTAAAAGCGTCCAACCTTCTCCTCCGCAGCCTCAGGTGAGAGCCCGGAGTCACGATCCCGTGCGACCAGTGCCTCTTGGTATTTCTCGAATCCTGGCGCCGACACATCCACAGTACCCACATAGGCGATCATCTTGCGCCCGTTGGCCTCAAAGCTCTGCAGATAGGTTTCGTTGGCAGGCGGAGCCAGGGCGATGTACTTCCCGGCCTCAGGTGGGAAGCCGAGTTTTTCCAGAAATCTCCAGTAGTATTCAGTTCCTGGGGACATCCCAAGCGCATACCCCCTCTTGATCGCGACCACCTCCAAGTCCGTAAGGCAATCCGATCCAACACCAGTTCGACAGGCCAAGGTGCCCGGATCGAATCGGCATTGCTTCGGATAAGAGATCACTCCATCCCTGACTCCATCGATTTGGTCGCAGCTGGCGATCGCTGCCCGGGACACCAGTTGCAACTTCGCACTATCAAGACCTTTAGATTCAGCGAGGATCTTCGGCAGCTCTCCGATCGCTGGAAGCCGGGGGTTAGCTACCGGCGGCGCAGCGCCCCCGATGGCCATACCGTCGAAATCCTCCGGGTTGTACATTGCCGCCTCAAATCCCTGCACTGCTCCGCCCGAGCACCCGGAAAAGTACGTGTGACGCGCCGGATCGCCGTAAAACTTCGCGACGAGTGCCTTGGTCGCTACCGTGGTGGCATGCGTCGCGCGATAATGATGATCGATCACCTTCTCCGGTTGATCGATCGCCCATTTGTAGTCCATTGAGTCCCCGTGATGGCCCTTGTCACTTCCCATCACCGCGAAGCCACGGTTGATCAGCTTCGACATGAGGGTATACGGAATCGCCCCCAGCAAACCGCCATCGCCTTCCTGCACCAAGCGTCCGTTGTAATGCGCCTCGGGAAGCCACGCTTCGAAGTTGATTTCTGATGCCTTCGTCGGGGTTAGAACGCCAATCACCCTGCAGAAGGGAACCCGGACAGTTCCGTGAGCCATCTGATCCGCCATCGGCGCGCTCAGCTTATCGGCAAGCTGCCTGATTGAGTCCGCCGACATGGAGGGAGGTACGATGAATGGCGGGGCCACATGAGTCGCCGAGGTTATCTTCACGTCGGCAATACTGAGCGAGGCGAGCGCCGCGCATGGCGCGCGAGCGGCTTGGGCAGTCCACCCGCAAACCGGAAATAGGATTGCACAGACTAGCAATGCCAACGAACCCGTCGGCATTGCCGGCTCTCTCACTGGGTGCATGATTGCAACTCCTTCCCAAACGGACGGGCGCAGCCATAGACAGCAAGGTCCGTAGCTCGTCTGTTTCGATTAGCCACGTCGATTGCCCTGATGCTTCTATTCCCGCAGCCGCTGAGTTCGCGACTTTGCCTGATGGCAATCTGGCTCCCAAGGCGGGAGTGATGGGCCGGTGTCTGGATTTCCCCCTGCTGTGACGCCGCCCAATAGATCACTGCGGCACCTTACTCTTGTAGAACGCACGACACTCTAGCACCTCAATACGCCATTCGTTGTTGCGCAATCTGTAATGGCGCGTTGCCGAATGAGGAATTTAAGCGCCCGAGGGAACTCGGGCACACTACTGCGCCGGGGTGGCGCATCGGCGATACTTCAGCGCCGCATACAAGCGGCGGCACGCGGTCAGCCAAGGCCTTCGAACCGGACGCTGCACTGACCGGCAAGCTCGACGCGCTTAACAGAAAGGGGGCAATCATCATGTCAATCGTAAACCGTCGGATCAAGTTCTCCGACTATGAGAAGCGATACGACTTCGTATCACTGCGCCGCGAAGACGGAATCCTGGAGATACGTCTTCATGCGAAAGACAATGACGCGGCCCCGATCATCTGGAGCACGTACGCGCACGGGGACCTCTCCTACTTGTTTTATGACGTTTCTCGAGACTACGAAAATAAGTGTGTGATCATCACCGGAACCGGTCCCACCTTTATTGGCTCGGAGACCGAACTGGGTAAGCCAATACCCCCGCTCTTGTGGGATGAGGTCTACCACAATTGCAAGCATCTGCAGATGAACCTGCTAAACATTGAGGTACCGGTGATCGCAGCCGTAAACGGGCCGGCGCTGGTGCACGCTGAACTCGCGCTCCTAAACGACATTGTGCTGTGTACGGACAACGCTGAATTTCAGGACGCTCCTCACTTCCTCGATAACGTGGTTCCAGGAGACGGCGTACAGACCGTTTTTCCGGCGCTCCTGGGTCCCGTGCGTGCGCACTACTTCATGTTGACCGGCCAGAAGCTCTCGGCCAAGCGCGCGTATGAGCTCGGATTGGTAAACGAAGTCCTGCCACAACGCGATCTCCTGACGCGGGCGTGGTATTGGGCGCGCTTCATATCTGCTCGGTCCATACTGTGTCGACGGTATGCGCGATCAGCGCTGACGCAACAATGGAAGAGACAGATCCTTGACAGCGTCTCGCACGGCATCGCCATGGAGGGGATCAGCGCATCGGTCAGCTGGGGCATGCACAACGAACACACCACCCCGAATGTCCCGGGTCACACGACGGGCGACCACAAATGATATCGACGGAACTACGGCCGCCGCACTACGGTCCGTCCGGCGTCACGTCCGGCCCGAATTGAGAATCGTCGGACGTCGTCCCGGCCCTGACCGTCGCTCCCATATGAAGCCCGAAGATCAGATCGTCGATGCAAGCGGCTGGACCGTTCGCCGAAACCGCGCACCGCAAGCGAGCGGCGATGTCCAGTCCGTGGCAGAACTATGCTGGGCCAAGGCGAAGCAGAATCCGGACAGAGCCGCGTGCTACTTCGACGACGAACCACCGGTTTCTTACAGGGACATGGCCGAAGAGACGGCGGCGCTCTGCGGCAGCCTGACCCGTCTCGGCGTGGGCGTAGGCGACACCGTGAGTTTCCAGCTACCCAATTGGCGTGAGGCCGTCATCGTCAATCTGGCAGCGGCCGCTCTAGGTCTGGTGGTGAACCCGATCTCGCCGATCTATCGCGGGGCCGAACTGCGCTTCATCCTTCGGGATTCCCGGGCAAAGGTTGTTTTCATCCCGGCCAAGTACCGCTCGACGGATCATTCTAGACTGCTCGAGATTCTGCGACCGGAGCTCCCTGAACTACAGCACATCATCGTCGTGCGCGGAGCAGCGACTGAGAACAGCTACGAAGCTCTGATTCGCGACGGGCGCTCGCACGCACTTAAGAAGCTGCCTCACCTGAATCTCGATGCCGTCAAGATGGTGATGTATACCTCGGGCACGACTGGTCCCGCCAAAGGAGTTCTGCATTCGCATCGCACCATCGCCGCAACTCATGTCGATTACCGCCGCCTCTGGGAGGTCTGCGCCGACGACGTCATGCTGATGCCTTCACCCGTTACCCATGCAACGGGATATGTTCTGGGGCTGGAAGTCCCCTTCTATACCGACGCACCGGTTGCGTTCATGGAGCGCTGGGATCCCAAGCACGCCATTACGCTGATCAATGATCTGCAGGCAACCTTATGCGCCGGAGCAACGGTCTTTCTCCAGGATCTGGTAGACACCGCTGAGCAGTTCGGTGATCGCATACCATCGCTTCGGCTGTTCAGTTGCGGTGGTGCAGCAATTCCTCCCGAGGTGATCTACCGCGCCGCAGCCGCAACGGAACGCTGCCGAGCAATGCGGGTGTACGGATCCACTGAAGCACCTCTGGTCACAAAGGGGTGGCCTGAACCTGCGGATGTCGGCCTAGCGGCAGAAACCGACGGCCGGATTTCTGAGTTCGAAGTCAAGATCATTGACTCTGCGGGCCAAGAGCTACCTCAAGGAGAGCCCGGCGAGATCCTCGTTCGTGGAGCGCCGCTGATGATCGGCTACACCAACCCAGATGACACCGAGCAGGCGTTTGATGTTGAAGGATACTTTAAAACAGGAGACATCGGATTTCTGACCAACGATGCTGCCCTCGTGATTACCGGGCGCCGGAAGGATCTCATTATTCGCGGTGGCGAGAATTTGTCTCCCAAGGAGATCGAGGATGCACTCCTGAAGCACCCGGCGGTGAAGGAAGCCGCAGTCGTCGCTATGCCCCATCCTCGGCTTGGTGAAGCCGTGTGTGCCTACATCATCGTCCGTGCGGGGGCTGAGGCCCCCTCCCTGCTGGATCTTGTCGAACTGCTGGAGCAAGAGGGTCTCGCGCGCCAGAAATTTCCAGAGCGACTCGAATACGTCGACTCCTTCCCGCGCACCGCCTCGGGAAAGATACGGAAGGACATCCTACGCGACGCCTTGAAATCCGCTCTGGTCATTCAGCACAACACCTAGCCGGGCTTGAATGACTGGAACGCGCGCGACAGTGGCGATATGACTCTCGGACCCATGAAAATTGCCATTCACATCCCGCAGTCTGGAACGCAGTCAGCAGCGACTTTCGTGAAGTGGTTGATTCGCGTTGGAGACCGAGTTACAGCAGGAGATCCTGTCTGTACGGTCGAAACCGAGAAGGCGGTTGTGGAGGTCGAGGCGCCGGCTTCGGGCGTCGTGTCCGAACTCTTGGCGCAGGCTGACGATGAGGTCACCACAGAGCAGCCTATAGGATCGATCGAGGCAGACAGAGTCGATGCGCCTGAGCAGCGCGCCTCTATCGATAAGCAAGCGGAAGTCGACACCTCGCGGGAAACTGAGCGCATCGTGGAATGGTCGCCTGCGCAGCGGCGCGCGGCTGAGAATCTTCTCTGGGTGAGTCAACACACCGCGCCCGCCTCCACGACCGTAGAGGTTGATTTTGAGACGATTGCGGCGCTCAAAGCCTCTCTCGCCGTTCCATTTCAGGCCTTATATCAGACTGCGCTCACCTACCTTCCGTTCATCGCGTTCGTCATGATTCGGAGCGTCTTACGTTTTCCAAGAGTCATCGACCATCTCGACGAACAATCGAACCGACTGGTCGTGCCGAACGGCGTCCATCTGGGAATCGCTGTCGCGCGAGAGACCGGGCTCATTGTTCCCGCAGTAAGCGACGCACACCTGCTGAGTTTTACCGAGCTGGCACAGCGCATGAGCCAGATCGCCGCGAGAGCGCGCGACGACCGCCTGACGCGAGAAGACCTGCAGCCGGGCACTGTAACGATAACAAACCCCGGCGCCTTCGGTTCATTTCTCAGTGCACCCATCGTACGCAGAGGCGAGACTTCTATCCTGTGCATCGATGGCATTCATAGTCGCGTTGTTCCGAAAGGCGGTCAGATCGTGGTCCGTCGCCGAGGAAACATGACGCTAGCCTTCGACCACCGCATCATTGATGGTCAGCTATCTCTCAAGGTCCTGAACGACATCAAGATGCAACTCGAATCGTTCGATTCGGCATGGACCGGGATGAGCCAGGACGAGGAGAGAGGCGCGTGAATGGTCGCATCGTCGATCTCTTCCGCGAGATGCAGCGGATCCGAATATTTGAAGAGACAGTTATTCGCCTCTTCAAGGCGAGCGAGTTCTCGGGATTCCTGCACACTGGAATCGGCCAGGAAGCAATCGCCGTAGGTGTTTGTGGATCGCTGCAGGCGGAGGACTGGCTGACCGCGACTCACCGCAGCCATGGTCACCTGCTCGCCAGAGGCGTCCCCATGCATCTGCTGCTGGCCGAGATCTATGGCAAAGAGAGTGGTTTATGTGAGGGCGTGGCGGGACACGTTCATGTTGCTGACATGACACGAAGGATAGTTGGCGGAAACGGCGTCCTTGGACAGAATCAGCCGATCGCGACGGGACTCGCTCTCGGGTTGAGACTGCGGCGCGAGAGCGCCGTTGTCGTGAGCATTTTTGGCGATGGGACAGCCAATGAGGGGGCTGTTCATGAGGCCATGAATCTCGCAGCGATCTGGGAGCTGCCGGTGCTCTTCGTCTGTGAACGGAACGAGTTCTCAGAACTCAGCCCCTATACCTCTCAGTTCAAGATTAAAAGTGTCGCGGACCGTGCGGCTGCCTACGGCTTTGAAGGCTACAGCTTGGAGGGTACCGACGTCGAAGCAGTCGGAGAGCTTGTACAACGGCTGACAAGCAAGATGCGACGGGGCGGCGGTCCGGCGCTGGTCGAACTGCGCGTCGTACGATGGCATGGTCATTACGAAGGCGACCCGCAGCAGTATCGCGACGCAGCGCTTAGGCCTTCGGCGGATCCCCTTCAGCTTCTCACAGAGAGTCATCCCGAGCTTCTCGGCCAAGAGGTCCGCGAGAGCATTCTGACGCACGCGCGCGAGGAGATGGAGGCCGCGATACGATTTGCGCGCCAAGGCAGTCATCTTGATCCCGAAGCCCTGTTCGCGCGAGCGGCGGATACCGGCGTACCGCCATGAGTACGAGCTCCTCTCTCGTGCCCGGCACCGTGCTAAAGAAATACCGGGTTGCAATTCGAGACGCTCTAGCCGAGGAAATGACGCGCGATGCGAATGTCCTCCTCATGGGGCAGGACATTGGGATCTCCAACGGGCTTTTCAGGTTGACCGAGGGCCTCTACGAACGATTCGGGCCGGAACGAGTCCGGGACACACCCATCAGCGAAACGGCCACGGTCGGTGCTGCCATCGGACTGGCTATGTTGGGCTTCAGGCCCGTGGTGGAGATTGCATTTTCAGATCTCATGTTGACTTGCTTCGATACGATTGTGAATCAGCTGGCAAAATTGCGATGGATGTTCGGCAGTCAATGCCCGCCGTTGCCGGTGGTGATCCGCGCCCTCACGGGCGCAGGACTTGGCGTGGGGTCCCATCACTCTCAGAGTCTCGAAGCGCTCTTCGCACATATGCCAGGTCTGAACGTGCTCACACCGGCAACTTCGGCCGACGCCGCCGGACTTCTCAAAGGTGCAATACGGAGTAGTACACCAACGATCTTCCTCGAACACAAAATGTTGCTCCGTGACAGTTCTCCAGTAACCCCAGGAGAAGTAAGGCAGCCAGGCGAAGCCTTCCTGACCCGAACGGGCACTGACCTGACGCTCGTGGGTTACGCCTATACCGCCAAACTCGCTCTGCAATCGGCCGTAGAGCTTGCCGCCAAGGGAATCGCCGCCGAGGTCATCGATCTTCGCAGCATCAGCCCGTTGGATACGGACACCGTCACAACATCGGTACTCAAGACCGGCAGGCTCCTCGTTATACAGGAGGCGTACAAACCCTTTGGAGTCGGTGCCGAAGTCATTGCACGATTGGCCGCAAAGAACTTGGGTCACCTGAAAGCGCCGATGGATCGATTGGCAGTCCCCTTTATGCCGATTCCAGCGTCGAAGGCTCTCGAGCAGTTCTACCTTCCTTCCGTCAGCAAGGTCACACAGCGAGCCGTGCAAATGATGGCGGCGTAAGGCGCGAATCCGGACAAACCGCGTCCATTCCTGCTGCTGCAAGACTGCGGTCGTTTAGTTCGCACATTAGGTACCCATTATCGAGCTGATGAGCCATGACCACCGCGCCCCCCTTCGACCCCGGAGCTGTCGCTGCACGTGTCGAGGAGTTCGTACGAACCCGCGTTATCGCGTACGAGAAGGATCCCCGCCTCGGATCTCACGGCCCCTCTGATGAGCTGGTGCGGGAGCTACGTGCACTTGCTCGCGAGGCAGGAGTTCTGACGCCGCACGTGTTGTCGGACGGTGAGTTTCTTTCCCACCGAGAGATGGCTCCCGTATTTCGAGCTGCGGGCTTATCCCCGCTCGGGCCAGTCGCGCTTAACATTGCGGCTCCTGACGAAGGCAACATGGTGTTGCTGCGACACGTCGCCTCAGCAGTGCAACAGACGAGATTCCTCAGCCCTCTGATCGAAGGCAGGATCCGATCCGCTTTCCTCATGACGGAACCGGCCGAAGAGAATGGCGCTGGCTCCGATCCCTCAATGCTCAGGACCCGGGCGCGCAAAGAGCAAGGCCAGTGGGTTGTTACCGGTCGTAAGGCCTTTATCACGGGGTTCGTGGGCGCCGGTTGCGGCATCGTGATGGCGATGACGGATATGGGTCCGACAATGTTCCTGATTGAACTCCCTCATCCGGCCGTGCGCCTGGAACGTGTGTTCAACACACTCGACGGTTCCATGCCCGGGGGGCACGCGCTGGTCACGATAGAGAATCTGCCAGTTTCTGAAGAAGACGTCCTTGGGGAAGTCGGCGAAGGGTTCCGGTACGCTCAGATCCGCCTGGCGCCCGCCCGCCTGACTCATTGCATGCGCTGGCTCGGTGCCTGCATGCGAGCGGATGAGATCGCGACCGAGTATGCAACCCGCCGACACGCATTCGGAAAGTCGCTCATCGAGCATGAAGGCGTTAGCTTCATGTTGGCGGACAACCGGATCGATCTCAAGATGTCAGAACTCATGATCAATTGGTGCGCGGAAGTTCTGGATCAGGGGGTAGGGGGCACCGTAGAGTCCTCCATGACCAAGGTAGCAGTCTCCGAGGCGCTCTTCAGGGTATCTGATCGTTGCGTGCAAGTTATGGGAGGCACCGGCATCGCCAGTGATACCGTCGTGCAGCAGGTCTTTCGCGAGATGCGAGCCTTCAGGGTCTATGACGGACCGACTGAAGTGCACCGATGGTCCATCGCACGAAAGATAGCGCGCAGTGTACTGACTAAGACCTGAGTCCGTATGGAGGCGACGGAGGACTTTACTGGTGCGGGGACCGTTCGGGCCGGCTATGAGATAGACGCGGATCGACTTACGCATTGGTGCGAGCAAAATCTTGAAGGGTTTCACGGTCCCCTCCGCATTGAGCAGTTCCGTGGTGGCCAATCCAATCCCACGTACAAGTTAGCAACACCCGAAGTCTTATACGTACTGCGACGCAAACCACCGGGGCAGCTCCTCAAAGGCGCTCACGCCATCGAGCGCGAAGCGCACGTCATGGCTGCCTTGCAGGGTCGTTATCCAACACCTCGTATTTATGCTCTTTGCGAGGACCCCACCGTTGTCGGCACGCCGTTCTTCATCATGTCTCACGTTGAGGGTCGTATCTTCTGGGATGTCCGCTTCCCACAGATCGATGCGGCATCCCGTCCTGCCTACTTCGAAGCAATGAATGAGACAATCGCCACGCTGCACTGCCTCGACTACCGCGCTCTGGGGTTATCCGGTTTCGGCAGACCCGAGAACTACATGCGGCGTCAGATCGAGCGGTGGTCAAAACAATACTGGGCCGACAGCGAGGCAGGTCGCGACGCCAATATGGACCGAGTGGTCGAGTGGTTGCCAAAGCATGTGCCAGCGGAGCAACCGGCATCCATCGTGCATGGGGATCTTCGCGTCGACAACCTCGTCTTCCATCCAACCGAACCGCGAGTGTCTGCCGTGCTGGATTGGGAGCTGGCAACCGTGGGTGATCCACTTGTGGATTTCACCTACCACGCCATGATGTACCGTATGCCGCCAATGGCAATTGCCGGGCTACTGGGCGAAGATCTCGGAAGGCTCAATGTTCCGGCAGAGCACGAGTACGTGTCTTCCTACTGTCACCGGACCACGCGCCAAGGTATTCCGGACCTAAACTTCTACATGGCGTTCAACCTGTTCCGCCTCGCGGCAATCTTCCATGGAATCAAGGGACGCATACTGCGGGGCACGGCGGTTTCGACGCGGGCCGGGGCCTTGGCTAATGCGGTCCCGCGTATCGCGGAGCTTGCATGGGAACAGGCGAGTCGCGTCATCTGACGCGATTACCAGGACGTACGAACCCAGCCCAGCGAGGCCTCTCTTGTGATGTCGGCCTCGGGTGGATAACGTCGCGCCGGCTATGTTTTGGTGTCTCGGTTGATCGAAAACATGACCGCCGAATTCGCTCCGAGATCGGACCGAGATATTGGTGCACCGCCCGTCGTTGTGTCGAACATCCTCGTGATTGCAGCTGCGGGGTGGACGCTCATGCGAAAGACGACGCATGAGATTCGGGACGACGGATCGCTGATCCGACGTCATCTCCCAACCGCACCGTTTAACCCCCGCTGAGGTCGCGTTTCGCCTGGCGGTGAGAGTAATCGGCCGGGATCGTGCCTCCTAGGCACAGCGGGCGATCTCCGGCGCTCAGCGTGCTGGTGCACGCAATTCTGGATTACGTTGAGCTTGCTGTCGGTCTCCTGCAGCGCAGCCGCCGCACTTTGTTGCGTGCGTAAATCGAGCTCCACCGCGATCGCAAAAGCTACCGGTACATACGTCTCGATGCCGAGCAGGCGCTTCCGCAGTTCGGCCACCATGTCGCATGAGGCAAAAGGGGATTCGAATCCCTGTTACCGCAGTGAAAGTGCGACTCGCTCCATACTATTGGCGCGCCACTTTCGGGCGTTTCTTTGGAGAGGCGTCAAAGCTCGGGAGGTGCTGAGTAACTGCCTTGCGCAGCGTTTAATCGAGGAGATGAGCGCATGCCCGCCTTGTCATGCGCATATCAGCGTGACCGAGCAGCTCGGAGATCACATCGGCGGCCGCGCCTGAGTTAAGGAGCAGACTTCAGTAACTGCGTCGCAGATCATGAAACGTCGCAGGCGGTGAAACCTTTGCGGCCCCGCAGCCCGCACGCATCCCTCGCGACACGTTGATTCGAGACACCGCGCTGCCCGCGACTATCCGCCACGCCTATTCTCGGTACCGACAGCAGTTTGTCCTACCAAAGGCTGCAGGAGATCCCTCCATCAGCCACCCAGATTGATGCGCGAAACGGTTAACTCGGATATGTACCCGACGTAGGGCGCCGTTGTACGCGTCGGGGGCTACCTAGAGCAGCTTTTCTGGGAGGACTTAGCTTCCGATCGGTGTGCCAGCTGTAATCGCCAGTCAGGTGGATATGCTCCCAGGATAGCGGGGAGATGTGGGGCAACAGCGTTTCGTCGACGGGGCGCCAGCGACCGCTCGAAGGCAGCCCGGCGATGAGCTCGATCGGCCACTGGCAGTCTCACAAGTGAAGCCCGAAGGGCTCCTCCACGCCGCATTTCGAATTGCCCTACCCACCGTTGACATTGCTCCTTATCATATGAAAGACTATTCTGACATATGCAAGTACAGACTGTGACTATGATGATGACGGGCAATGTCGGGACGCCCGGAAAAACGGAATCGCGATGTGGTGCCGCGAGTTAGACATTCCGCAGAGTCCGCACGTTGAAAACGGAGGACGGCGTGAAGCTTGAGCGCACCGTAAAAGTCGTGTTGGCGCTGGTAGGTTCTTACTATTGCATCTGGGGCTATATCTTGTTCGATGAGCTGTGGCACGCAAAGTGGCTCGCGGCGCATAACGATGTGTTGCCGATGTTCGTTAGCCTCAACGCAGCGCTTGGGCCCTGTCTGCTGATGACGGTTAAACAGCCGGCCAAGCATCGCCTGATGATTTACGGGGCATTTTCAAGCATTGCCCATGCCTCGACGATGACAATCCAATCGATGCAGGCGTCGGCTTGGGGGATGCATCGGCATGACAGCCCACAGGACATCGTGATCAATGGCGCGATGGGCATCCTGCTACTTGCCGTGCTTGCATTCTTGCGGGGAGAACAGGCACCACCGACTCAGCTCGCCGAAGGAGACCACGCCCAACATGGCGATTACCGGTGACCGTCTCCTGGTCCAGCTCAGCGCTCTTGCGAGCCCTCACAGGCTACGGATTCTGGCTACTTTGATCGACCGCGGTCGACAGTATGTCAGCCAGTTGGCACGCGATGTTGGCATGAGTAGGCCGCTCCTTCATCTACATTTGCAAAAGCTGGAGGACGCGGGGCTGGTTACCAGCAAGCTCGAATTGTCTGACGATGGGAAGGCGCTCAACTATTTCGAGGCCGCCGATTTTGCGATCAATCTGACTCCAGCATTTGTTGCTAAAGCCGTGAAATCGCTCTCCGCCAGCACATAAATACATGATTGACAGAAGGAGTCCGCCATGGTCGAACAGCTTTTCTATCTGCTGACGCTCATCTTGCCGCTCGTCACGATTCTGATCGTTTTCGGAATGAAGTATTGGTCGCTAGCGGTGCAGTCTCGTGCAATGAAAGCCGGCGAGGACGCCTATCGAGCCCTCTCGGAAAAGACAGTTGTCGCACAGCAGGACAATGCAACCTCCCTCGAGGCGATCAGGGCTGATGTCGTAAAATTAACCGAGTCGGTCAAGGCGATCGAGAACATCCTGAAACAGGTTGGCTAGAAGCCATGCGGCCGGGTACCCTCAATCCTCTTCCGGCTGTTTCGCTCTGGCGCGTCAACCTGTTGCGCGTTTGCTTCCTGGTGCTCGCTGTAGTCATGGGTGGCACGGTCTGGTCGCAGCTCCTGTTCGAATCGGCAGATTGGCCCGTCATACGGGGAGTAGCCAAATCGATGCTAGCGGCACTGGCGTTGCTCAGCCTCTTGGGCGTGCGCTATCCCCTGCAACTATTGCCACTGATGCTGTACGAGATTGCGTGGAAGACCATCTGGCTGGTATTCATCGCCCTGCGCGCCTGGCTGGCCGGCAAATGGACTGCGGATATCGAAGCCCTGTTTACCCAAACGGTTGGCATTGTCATTGTGTATTTCGTCGTGCCGTGGCGCTATATGTGGGCGCGCTATGTGGCACAACCGATGGAGCCGCTGCGCCCAATGGCCTCGCGTGACCCTGATTGAGCGGGTTGGCGATGATGTGCTGCGCTTTGCCCAGCAAGCGGGCTTTACCGTGGAGGAGATCAAAAACCCTGTTCCTCGGATTCGGAAAGGACACCCCATTGAGTGGGCGTTGGCAGGCACTTGCACACGCCAAGCTTGCAGAGCTCGATACTCGGCAAGCGCATTCCGCGTATACGGGGGGGCCGCTCGAACTGAGCCTCAAGTGCGGGTGCGTCCGTATCGAGGATTGCACCCTGATCGGTAACTGGTGACGCGGTGGACCCATGCGGGGCCACCAATCTTCTTCGCCTAATTTGATAAGCCGCGCCTGACGATCTGGTGGGTGATCCGCCCAACGAGTCCGCATCCTAGCTGCGGCATCGACGAGCGTCTGCTTGAGGCCTCTGGTATCGGCGAATTCCAGTACATCGAGATCTATGAGGTTAGCGGCAAGCGCTTCAACACTTGCATCATCCGCGTACCTCGTGGGAGCGGCGAGATCTCGCTAAATGGCGCCGCCGCCCGCGAAGCCGCAATCGGCGACCTGCTCATCATCAGCCACGTATTGCGCCTACAGTGAGTCAGAACTTGAGCGCTACCAGCCAGTTATCGTGCTGGTCGATGAGGACAATCGTGCAAGGAATCCCGCAAGCCGCGGCAACGGGCTTTTCTCGGGCTTTCCACATTCCCAATGTCGCCGCCTCTTGTAATCTCCTGAGCTTAGGTGGTGACCCTAAGCCCCGCCGGCGCCAAGGACTGGCCGGCAGGGCTTTTTTATCGAATCGAGCGCGATCCACGCCTCCATGCATCTGAAGCAAGAAGCCGCCCTCGTCGAGACCTGAGGCACGCGCCACACATTGACGGGTCCGAAGCACCTCGACGCTCATCGGCAATAACCATTTTCTAACCCGCAATGCCGCGCCCTCGCGATTGAGGGACATTCGTTTGAGCCCGTAGTTAATTTCATGCATCCGTAACAGGACATCTCTTGACCGGTCTTGGCGGGCTGGTATCTTGCCCCCGCGAAGATTTGGACCAGCGTGCTAACGCACACGGAGCTTGTGCACTTGAGCCAGCCTTTCGCAAAGCACTACCTGCTCGCTTCCGACTTCGATCAGACGTTGAGCTTTAACGACTCGGGGCGGGTCTTGAGTGACCTCATGGGGATCAGCCACTTCGAGGAACGCGTAGAGGGTCTCGCACGCAGCAATCTCATCCAGCAGGGCGGGGAGCTTGCCTACCTGATCCGGCACGATCCCGAGTTTCGCGGCGTGCGCCGGGAGCATCTGGTCGAGACTGGACAGCGCGTGCGGCTTAAGGGTGCGATTGCGGATCTGGTTAAGTTTCTGGAGCTCGGGGTCGAGGGATATCGCTTCTCCTTTTTCGTCATCTCCGCTGCTCCGCGAGAAATCGTGACTTCAGCGCTTGCGGGCGTGATTCCACCGGATCACATCTGCGGCACCGACTTCGAATACGACGAGTTGACCGGCGAAGTGCGTTCGATCCGCCGTGTAGCGGCTGGCTACGGCAAGGTAGCCGTGATCGAGGAGCTACAGTCGTCCCTCGGAGTTCCACCAGATCGGGTGATCTACGTCGGTGACGGCAGTTCCGATGTCCACGTGATGCTGCACGTCAACAATCACGATGGCTTCACGATCGCCGTATCCGCCAATAAACAGCTAGCCCGCATCGCCCGAAGCACCGTGTTGAGCGATAGCGCGTTCAGCATCCTAGTGCCGGTGCTCGATCAGATTCTCGAATGGCGCACGGGAGCGATTCGCGATCTTTTCGAGCGTCGTGGACTTGCGCTCGAGGCTTGGGAGAAGGCGCGGGCTGATCACGTGCAGATCGGCGCGATCTCACCTTTGCCCCCACCGATTACCTCGGCCGCGTGAAAACACTCGCGATCAGCTGTTTGGGGTGGGTGGCAACGGGCTTTTTTGTTGCCTCCTATTTCTTCGTTCGCCCTGCACTGCTGCGGACGACGCAGATGCTCGGGGCGCTGCTTTGGGTACTCTATGGCGCTCTAATTGGTGCTGCGCCAGTCGTGGTATCGAACGTCCTCGTTATTGCCGCGGCGGGATGCACGATCCTGCGCAGGATGACACCGCCTGTTGCGAAGGAAGCACCCCGGATCTGATCTGGCACCGTCATCCTCGCCCGACATCGCGTGGCACTTTTGTATTGACCGGAACGCTGCTTCGAACTCAAGTTCGCTTTCGGCCGAAAGCGATACGCGGTCGGTCACGCCCGCCCGAGGAGAATTTCCTTGACCCTCATCCGGGCCCTCGGTGTTCGTTGAGACACGAAGCCCGAGCGACACCTACGGCCCTTACCGCACAAGCTTCGGAGCTCTCACCGCTTTGCTTCGCCCTGACATGGCTCGCAGTGCACGAAGAGACTCTGCGCATATGTGGCGGAACTGCGGAGTTATTCGGGCATCCTGCGCCAGCTGAGTCCAGTAGGTATCGGCAAGCGTACGGGCTTCCGCCCATACCGATAGCCACTCCGCTCTTGCGGGTGTCGGCTCAAACTTGCGCGGCAAGAGATGCCCGTCCTGTGGTGCAAAGAGCATCGGAAGCATGTCATAGACCGGAGCGAGTTCGAACGCTCCTTCGTAGGCGTCGAACAGAGTGATGTTTCCGAAGTGCCGGTCGGTATTTGCGATCAGCGCTCCGAAGGCGTCGAGAAAGCGGATCCGATCCGCTTGCTTTGAGGGCAACAATGAGCCGGTCGCAAGACGTTCAGCGCTTGCGGTCCAGTTATCGATCCTTCCGTAGAAGGCTAAGTCAACCGAATGCAGCGATACCGCGCCGCGTCGGCCGTCGGCGCCGATGCGATCAAAGCGCTCGCATTCCAGGAACAGGCGTTCGCCGAAGTCGAAGATGTCCGAACGGCAGGCCGAAACACCGTGCGCCTCAAGAACACGGTGAGCTATGTATTCTGCGGTCAGCAAGTCAGCCCAGCGCTGACCCGCAGGCGTTGAGCGCGGCGGGGAGAACTTCACGATGACGTGCGTACGGCGCTTGCCGTGCGCAACGCAGGCCGTGAATTTTGGGTGTTCTCCGTGCGCCGATGAACCTGGCGGCGCGCCCCCCATGGCAGCGTTCGCAAGTTGCGGGTAGCGCTGTGCTCGGTTGTCAGCGGAAACGATTCGCGCATCGGTTGCCGCCAGATACCGGTTGAGTGACTCAGCCCCAACGACGAGATCGCCGCTGGTGTCGGAAGCACGCTGGGTGAGGTAGGTCAGGAAATGCTCGTCAGTCCAATCGGTGACTCGCGCAGGCAGATCCAGCTCTGGATAGGCGTTGGGCACAGCTCGGCCGAGAAAGCCGGCGGGTCGTGCGTCCTGCAAATAGTAAGGGATGCCTTCAAAGAATCCCCGGATACGCTCAGGACCGGCGGTTACGTAATAGCTCTCGCGCTGGATCGCATCGAGCGTCCCAAGTTCGTGGGGCGTGCCCTCTTCGTCGATACGATAGATGGGCCACTGTGATCCGACCGCCGCTACTGGCCTGCGAAGGCCGTATCGAACCCCCCGTGTGGATCCCATACGAAGCACGCGCTGATGGCGCTCAAGGTCACGCAGCGCGCGGGAAACTGTAGCTTGAGAGAGGCTCAACGCTCTCATCAGCTCAGGTGTAGAGCTGCTTCCTTGGGCGAGCCGCTCCGCGACCCTCTTGGCAGCAGAATCAGGAGGCATGCGGAGTATTGTAGACTAGATATATGACTTGATATTAAAATACATATAAACGTGGATTATCAATGTTTTACAGTAAATTGGACTAGTGAAACGACTTGTTTTTATGAGTTAGCACGTGTGCCATCAGAAAAATCCAGCCGCTTGATCCAAAGCCTCGTGGAAGCGTTTGCGCCAGTGCCACGATATCTGCCGCGCGGATGCGGCGATCCCGATGCGTACCTGGTCTCCTTTAATCCCTAAGATAGTGATCGTGATCTCCTCGCCGCTGCGGATCGACTCTGCGGGCCTTCGGGTCAAAATCAGCATGAGACTTACCCTGGGAGTCATGGCGGGCTAGAGATTCGAGGCTCTAGTCGGTCGGCCCGACAATGCGTTCAGCTCATCCAGTGATGCTTGGGTACGACTACTGCAGTGATCCCGAAAGTCTCCGGGGCCGGGCTGAATACTTACTGATATGTTGGCAACAGCCCTCTTACGTTTATTGACCCGAGCGGACTAGAGGGAGTCCTTCCACGCCCGGACTGACGTTAGAAACTCCAACCTTAGAACGACAGCTGCGGCTACGGACTGGACCCGGATATCCGCTGTACGTAAGCCTCGATGTCGGTTTTGCGCTTCAGGCCCGCGGCGTTCATATACCGAACCTGCCCAAATATCTGCCGTTCGGGCCAGGGGCGATCATGCAGCCCAAACACCCAGCCGACGTTCGCAAATGCGCTGGCGTCGCGCCCGTCAATGAAATAGGTGTTATTCAGTCGCAACAGATTCTCGTAGGCCTCCTCCGGCGAGGCGGACCATTCCAATATCTTCTTGCCCCAGTACATGCGTAGGTGGTTATGCATGTACCCGGTGATGAGCATTTCCGTCATCGCCGCATTCCAGTAGGGATCATGGGTGGTAGCCGCGGCAAGCTCGGCATATTTATAGAGGTGCGGGCGTCGGTCGCGGCGATGCGCATCGAGCGTCTTTCGGGCCCACTGGGGCACTGACTCAAAACGCGCATAGTTGTCCACCGTGGATACGAAGTTGGCGGCAAGTTCGCGCTGCACGATGAGTTCATCGAGAAAGCTCGCCCGGTCCTGCACCGGCGCCAGCGCGTTGGTGGCCGCCAGCGCTACTTCGACCGGTGATATCTGACCGAAACGCAGGTACGGGGACAGCTTGGACACCTGTGCTCCCACCAGCTGCGTTCGGCCGCTCTGATACCCACGCAACTGCTGCTCCACAAAGTGGCGCAATCGAGCGCGAGCCTGAGCATACCCGCCCCGGAATGCACCGACCGACGCTACGCTTTGATCGACCTTCAACCGGCTTACGGCCAAAGGGACGTTGTCCAAGTCCACGTCACTCGCAAACGTCAGGCTGTGCGTCTGGACCTGCAGTCGCAGCGCGCGCAACGGTACAAGAAAGCGACTGCGATGCGGACTCAGCTTGGCACGTAGCGTGCGCGCGGCCACCTCCGGGCGTCTCGAGGCAAGCTCGACCGGAACAACGACGTCTCCCTCAACTCGCAAGACCCGCCGCTGCGCCAAAGCCGCTATTCGTGCGCAGCTCGTTCTTTGTCGCCGGAGGTAGCCGCGGTCGCAGACCAGCAGCGCCGCCTGCTCGACCAGCGGCAATACGACCTCATCCGCCGTCCCCCGGCGGATGACGAACGCCATGCCGCGCGCGCGTAAGCGGTGCGCCGTCTCTGCCAGCCCTTCGAGCATGAACGTGTAGTGCCGAGCGTTCGCCCCGTAAACATGCTCATCCAACGCAAAGACAACGAGAACGGGAATCTTGAGGCGATTGCCGGCGGCTATCGCCACCTCCAAAGCAGGGTTATGTACCGCGCGCTGAGATTGCTGCATCCAATAGAGCACGTAAGCCGCGCGCAGCTCCGGGGCCGAATTCATCAGTGTGATTCGTTGCGGGTCGATCACCTGGGTTCCCTATCGCTTGCCAGTGTCTGCAGACCGCGTCCGGGCGAGGCCCTGCTGCCAAATCGAGCGCGCGCGAGAAACAAGCAGCACGAGCGCCCAGACCAGCATAGCAAGCTCGAACTGTTGCGAGCCGGGACCAGGCGGCCTTGCGTGACCGCCCCCACTCCCTGATCCTAGGTGTTGCCGGCCTCACCCCGTCGGACACGTGACGGACTCGCCCGCCGCTTGGCAGGCCGCCCGTGCTGCGGAAGGTCGCGGGAGCGCGACTGCGCGGGGATCGAGGTTTGGGCGCAGGCGCACGAGCAACTCGAGCAGCAATCGGCGTAGGAGGATAAGTCGGCCCGCCAATGATCGCGACGATTCAAGTCTTAATCGTCCTGTTGATCGTCATCGCGGCGGTTGCCGTGATCGCGAGGCGTCTCAGGATCCCCTCGGCCATCCTGCTGGTACTCACCGGCGTCATCCTGGCGCTGATTCCGGGTTTGCCCAGAGTAGACCTGGCCCCCGAATTTGCCTTGCTGGTCGTGCTGCCGCCTCTCATCTACTCATCGGCAGTGGCGATGAGTTGGAAAGAGTTCAGATTCAACCTGCGGCCCATCTCGCTCCTGGCGATCGGCTGTGTTTTGTTTACGACCGTCACCGTCGCGGCAGCGAGCCGCTGGCTGCTGGGACTCACGTGGCCCGTGGGTTTCGTCCTCGGCGCTATCATTTCCCCACCTGACCCGGTCGCGCCGCTTTCGATCGCGCGGCGCATGCATCTTCCCAAGCGCATTCTGGTGATCCTCGAGGGCGAAGGACTGGCCAACGACGCTACTGCCCTGATCATCTATCGCTTCTCAGTGGCGGCGGTCAGCGCCGGGACGTTCTCGCTCGGGCCTGCGGCAGCCACGTTCGTCCTCATTCTGGCGGGCGAAATTCTCTGGGGAATTGGCGTTGGCTGGCTGATGCTGCGCGTGCGTCGCTGGGTCGCCGACCCGCAGGTCGAGATCATGCTCTCCGTTCTCACTCCATTCCTGGCCTATTGGCCGCCGCAACAGCTGGGCGGCTCTGGCGTGCTCGCAACAGTGACCGCCGGCTTGTATATCAGCTGGAACGGCCTGCAACTCATCAGCCCCGCGACGCGGCTGCAAGGCCTCTTCTTCTGGGACTTCTTCATCTACCTGATCGAGGGCATGGTATTTCTGATCACCGGACTACAGGCACGCACGTTAATAGCCGGAATGGCCGCCAGCTCGCGGCAGGAACTCGCCTTCGCCTCCCTGGTCATCTGCACTGCCGTAATCGTGACGCGCTTCGCCTGGACGTTTCCTGCGACGTACGTTCCGCGGTGGCTGTCGCCCTCCCTGCAGAGAAGAGACCCGGCGCCGCCGTGGCAATGGCCGTTCGCAATCGGCTTCACCGGTGTTCGCGGCATCGTTACGGTGGCAGCCGCGTTGGCAATTCCGCTGACCACCCAGGACGGCGCACCCTTCCCCCATCGCTCGCTGATCATTTTCCTGGCGTTCGTGGTCGTGCTCGTCACGCTGGTCGGACAGGGATCGGTCCTCCCGGTGGTGATCCGCTGGCTGGGTCTCGCGAACACCGGCCGCCGGGAGCGGCAGTCGAGCAGTGCCGCCGAGTCGAAGGCTTCCCGGCTCGGACTCGAGGCCGCGCTGGAGCGCCTCACCGCGCTGCGTCAGGAGCGCAAGCTTCCGCTCGACATCGTCCGGCCGCTTCACGCGTACTACAGCGAGCGTCTGGCGGCGGTCGATCACGGTCACGACGGCGATGATCACCATCACCGGCAGGGTGACCTGACTCGCGATATCGAGCTCGAGTTGATCGAGGCCGAACGCCAGCTGATCAATCGGCTGTATCGGCAAGACAACCTCGATGATGAGTCGCGGCGACGTATCGAGCGCAGGCTGGATCTACGAACTGCGGATATCTGGAATCAGGAGGCCGCGGAGTGATTGTCAGGCGCAGCACGCCTCCTCTGCGGTCACGAAATCGACGGCAGCACCGTCTCGGCGATCCATTTCTCGAGCGCCGGAGTCGCAGCGATATCGCCGTTGTAAGTGAGTGTCGGCACGAACGGACCGATCTGATATGGATCCTCCGGGTGCACCGACTGTAGAACGGTAAAGGTCGAATAGCCGGAGGGCATGTACTCCTCCCTGAGATCTACGAAGTGCGTCGCTGCATCCGTGGTCTGACCGACGTGATAGGCGCCGAGTGCACGAAATTCCAGGGTGGTCGACAAGCAGGCGCTGAAACAAAGACTGTCGGTGAGCAGGATCAGTCGGCCGCGCATCGGCGAGGGGGCCTGCACCAACGACGCCGGCGGGATCTTCGGGGCGGGGCAATTGAGGTCGCCCGCCAGGTCCTTGCCCTTCGCCCGGGCGGCGGTCATCGCCGCCACCTCCTGATCTGCAAATTTCTGAACGTCCTGATAGCCCTTCTTGCCGAAGGTTTGCCCGGTTGCCTCGAGCGCCTTGATGTTGTCGGCGGTGGCGCGCCAAAGCCCGTCGGGGAGCCCAGCGCAACCCACCGGGTCGCCGCCGCCGTCCGTGCCCATGCGTGCCGCCACTGCCTCGCGGCCGAATAAGGCGAGCGCGATCTCGTCGCCCACAAACGCTGAGCCGCCGCCGTTGCCGCGCAGATCGAGAACGACGTAACGGGCTGCGCGCAGCTCCTCCTTCTGCGCCTCGACCGCCTTCACCACTAACGGCGGCTGATCGCCCTGCAGGCTTTGCAGCGCAATCCAGTAGCCATCACCCACCTTGCGCACGCCGAAGCCAGCGGCGCCGGCCCCAATCGCCTGGGTCAGCCGCGGCAAGAGCTCTTCGCGCTTGATGGGCTCCCAGTCGAGGGCGATCGTCCGAGTCTCGCTCCTCTGCTCCAGCGCGCACGCCGACGGCCGAGTAATAAAGGGATTACCCTCATCCACCAGCAGCCAGGGGGCATTCTGAATCTGCTGCGCGCCGATGCTCCAGTCACCACGAAAACCGGCGAGATTCCGACGCGCCAGCGCTTCGATCTCGACGCCGTCGCAGGACAGGACGCGCGCGCCGCGCAGTGCCGTCTGACTCGGTTCAACGTCCGTGATCACCCACTGATCGCCGTGCTTGCCGACGATGAAACCGGGCCATTTGGGCCGGTTAACGACATAGGTGGGGCGGCTGCGAATGTGCTTATCGCCCATGCCGTTGGCGAAGCTCGTCATCACCGCAATGTAGCCGGGATAGGAAGTCACGGACTGCGCGCGCTGCAGCGCCGCGTGATGCGCCTCTTCGAGGCGTCGCAGGAACATCGTGTCATGAAGCTCGGGCGATGCGCCTGGGTCGTTGTCGCGCAGCAGCCGGTAGGCCGCCTCCAGATCCGCGCTCGTGATCGCGCGCCAGCGCGGGTCCGGCGGCGCCTCAAAAGTTGCACCGTTCAGCGAAGGAGTCTGCGCTTGCGTTGGACCGACGAGGGCGAGCAGGGCGAGTCCCAGCCCCCAGAGCACCGCGCGCATCTGGCCGGTGGCAGTGGCCATGACCGCATCATCCACTGACGGCTCCATTCTAAACCTCTGTATGCAAACGATGCAGAACTTCAGCTTCGCTTCCGGCGCGAAACGATGCTACTAAACAAACCAGGCGGCAGGCTCGCGCTCGCGCGATGACGCGATCGTTTTTTGCGATCAGAACTTTCGGTGGAATGCCCGCAGCAATTGCCCCGCCCCCGCGCGTCTTGTCCGTGAACCGGGCAGCTGCCGCTCCGAGCACGCGCAGTGCGTCTGCTTGCTGTCGGATCCTTCCGGATCTCGGACTGAGACTGCAAGGGGGGCGTGACCCGCGGACCAGGCTGGAACGTCACAGTGTCGCAGGTGCCCCCTCCCGCGCGAACACGACCGACGCGGACTTAGTCCTACGCCCTGATGCGTCCTTGTTACCTGCAGGGAGCCGAGAATTAGAGGCACTCTCGCACGTCCGAATCTCAAGAGGTTTTGCCATGAATATTTCAGCGACTACAAGTGCAGACGTCATTTCATCAGACAAGGTTGAAGGAGCAGCCGTGTACAACGCCGCAGGCGACAAGCTCGGTTCGATCGACGACCTGATGATCGACAAGACTTCGGGTCAAATTCGCTATGCGGTACTGGAGTTCGGTGGATTTCTAGGGATGGGCAAGGACCGTTACCCCATTCCCTGGGGCATGCTCACGTTCGACCATCAGAAGGATGGCTACGTAGTGCCTCTCGACAAGTCGAAGCTCGAGAAAGCGCCCAAGTACGCCGAGGAGGCCGTACCCACCTACGATCGGAATTATTCCGATCGGGTAAACACCTATTACGGCACGCGCTCCTAAGAACCGTACAGTTAGCCTGCGCCTGAGTGCAGGCTAACTGCCTCCGGGAATGCACGCCCGACTCCTGTCGGGATTCGCCGAACTGATTCCCGCTCAAGCGGGCACAGGCGCGAGCGTCGTCTGCGCCGCGCCGATGCTCAGTCGCGCTCGAGGGCGCGATTGATCGCCGCCCGAGGGGTGCAACCTTGTTCGTAGAGCCTGCGCCACGCCGCCCAATCAAGATCATCCATGCCGATGTATTCAAACGCATCGGCCACATCGGAGCGCAACAGATCCAGGACGGATCGTTGCCAATTCAGCCAGCTAGCAGCGTGCGACAAACAAGCTTCCATTGATTGCATGACCGCGGCCATTGAGTTCAGCCAGACAGAGAGTCGAGCGCGGGATTCGCAACAACCCCGGCGCGGCAGATGCTCTGCGTCAGAGGGGGATCTGCGCATGAATCTGCCGCGCCGGGCACTGAATCGGAACGACCGGCGCCAAACAACTCATGCCGCGGTTGCAAGCGCTGCGCGCCCCCTGGCGCAGGCGCATACGCCTCGAAATCACCGCAGGAGAAGCTGCGTCCGCAAAGACGGTCGTGCCACAAACACAGGCCATCATCGCGCCGCACGGAGGCCTGCGCGGAACTCAGGCTGGCGAAGCCGGGAACCAGCCCCTCGAGAGTCCGCGGGCTGCTGACAAAGTAAACGCACGTTGCACAGGTGCGCTGGCCCTGCTTTTCCGAGAGCTTTTTTGCCGGCCGCAGCCGGGCAATGACCGATCGCCAGCTCATGTTCATAGACTTCGCCAATGAGGCGCAAACACCCACACCGACAGGAAGTATCCCAAAATCACATTGACGACGACGCCGGCGCTGAAGGCAAAAAAGGGCCTCGCTCCGGCGCGTGCCAGATCCCGAAAGCGCGTGGTGAGCCCGATGCTCAGGAAACAGAAGATGAATGCCCAGGTGCGCAGATCTTTGATAGGAGCAACGACTGCGGGAGCGACGTGCGCGTTGTAGTCCTTGAGGCTGTAACCACTCGTCACCCAGGTAAGCAGCAGGGAAGCCGCAAAGAATCCGAGGACGAACTTGGGAAACCGCCCCCAGATCTGAGTGGCATCGGGTTTGCCCGCAGGACCGCTCTGCTGCCAGTAGGTGGCCGCAACCAGCGCGAGTACGAACGCCCAGATCCCGATCCAGACGTCGCGTCCGACGACTTTCATCAGCGTGAAGGCGGCCAGCGTCTGCTCGGCATTACCGGCGATCCCGGGCACATGTCCGGCGAGATTCCCGTAGGTCTGTGCGGCGGCTAATCCCGCGGCATCGGCGAACTCGGACGTGCCGATCCAGGCCCCGGCGACGCCTGCCGGCAGCTGCAGCCAGCGCGCCACCAGCGGCAGCAGGAAGATCATCACGATGGCCCAGAGGATGACGGTGGTGATCGCGATCGACGCGTCCTGCCTGCGGGCGCCTACGGCGCCCGATACTGCGATAGCCGCAGAGACACCGCAGACCGCACCCCCTGCGCCCAGGGTTGCGGCGAGGCGTTGCTCGAGACCCAAGCGTCGCGCCACTGCGTAGATGACAAAGAACGTCACCAGCGAGACGATCGAAGCCTGCAGAATCGCGACCGGTCCGGCCCAGACGATCAGCGTGAACGGCAGCGTGGCCCCGAGCAGCACGATTCCGATCTTGATGTACAGGTCAACGCGGAAACCATCGCTCAGGGCGCCTGGCCAGCGCGTGGTGTTCGAGAGGATCAGGCCGAGGAACAGTGCCACGAGCGGTGGTTCGAGATTGTAGTGGCTCGCCTGGGTCCACTGGCCCAAGGCGAACACGGCCACGGAGATAACGTAGAGCAACGTGAACGAAACGATGAAGCGGCGAATGCCGAATCCCAGTGCCAACAACGCAGCCGCCAAGATCAGCGACCAGGCGAGGTACAGCGCGACATATCGAACGGCATTGTGAGTGAAGTGCTGAACCAGCTCGGTGAAGGTCGACCACTTGGCGGGGGTCACGGCGAGCCACTTGAGACTTGAGCCGCTGGCAAAGAGAGCGTAGGCGATCAGGACGATTCCCAGCCCCAGCCAGTTCGCCCACCAGTCCTCCTTCAGCCAGAACTCGCGCCAGCCTGCCACCGGGGGTCGCGCTGCCTGCGCCTCGCCAAGGGTCATCACGCCGTTGTTCATGATTTTCAGTTGCGCCAGCTGCGCGTATGGTGCGGACTTCGCAGTCTGTGCCGCGCGCCGGGCTCAGTACTCCGCAAAGCGCGTGGGTGCGGCGGTCCACGGGGAGCACTCACGCTCGCACTGAATGCACTCCGTGGCCGTGATTGCAACGAAGTCACAGGGCACCATCATTCAGCCGTAGTCCCATCGCCACGCACCTCGATCGAGCAGCTCGCCGATTTACGCTACCCGATCGGTAGTGACATTTTGGTCGAGTTTTCGGTACGAGCGGGTCCTAAGCGAACCTGACGCGTCGTTCTTTCAGTGAACGCGGTGTTTGCTCGGTTTTGGCAATCTTTGCGGCAGCGAGCGGAGAGTGTCTCGTAAACGCAAACGTAAAGGTTCGCGATCGTGCGGCAGTCGATGGGCACGTCGATCCCTGTCATGGCCGAGGCTTGCGGCAGCGGCACCCGTTGCAGTGGATCCGCAGCGGCGGTGGTGTCGTTCCCGGCGTGCTCCTCGCGGCGCCCGTCTGGTCGATGGCCGGTGTTGGATTCTTGCTGATATCGGCAGCCTACTTCTTCGTCTATGCTCGCCACAGAGTGAGATTGAAGAGGAGTCTGTGCTTGCCGACGCCGCGGGAAGCGGCATCGGCTAGGGTCGCCATGAAGGTGCCGTCAGCGACTCAAGCGCTGGATCGCAACAATCCATGAGCTACCGCTTACTGGCCGCCGATGAACCGCCGCCGGTCCTGCAGCAGGGCGGCGACGGCGCCTCAGACTTTCTCATCACCGTCGATCACGCCGGCGCCCACATCCCCCGGCGTCTGGGCGACCTGGGCGTGCCGGCTGCCGAACTGCGGCGGCACATCAGCTGGGATATCGGCGCGCTGGCAGTCGCGCAGCGCGTGGCCGAGACGCTCGACGCCACGCTCGTGGCCCAGAACTACTCGCGCCTGGTCATCGACTGCAACCGCGACCCGCGCTTTGCCTCCTCCGTTCCAGTCTTGAGCGAGCACACCGGCATCCCGGGTAACGTGGGCATCAGTGTCGAAGAGGCGGCGGCGCGGCGCCGCGAAATTTTCGAGCCCTATCACAACCATATCCGCGCGCTGCTCGATGCCAGGCAGCGTGCCGGCCGGCGCACGATTTTCGTGGCCCAGCACAGCATGACCGACGTCTTCAAGGGCGCGCGGCGCATGATGCATGCCTCGGTGATGTATAACCGCGATCGGCGTTTCGCCGGCCACATGCTCGAGATCCTGCGGCGCGAGAGTAGCCTCGTCATCGGCGACAATGAGCCGTACGCCGTGAATGATGAGACCGACTACTCAGTGCGCTGGCATGCGGAGGCCCGCGGGCTGCCGCACGTGGAACTCGAGATCCGCCAAGACCTGATCCTCGATGAGGCCGGGCAGCGCGAATGGGCACAACGCATTGGCCGCGCACTGCAGGCCGCCCAGCAGGCACTGCAGCGCGATTGAACGGTCCGCCCGGATCGATGTCGCGGGCAAGGGCCCATTGGCCGCCTTCGCGCAGTGCCCCGATCGCCCGCCCGACACGCCCTGCCAAGTGAACCCCGCAAAGCTCGTCGCATCAGCACTCCGCCGAAGGCTACCCTGTGAAATCAATGGTAACGGTGTAGTCGCTCGCGGTGGTGTTGGTGAGATACGTACCCTCTTCCGTTTGCATGTCGATGGTATTGCCGGCACCCGGACCACGCGTTACTGCAAATAACTGTCCGAGATTGTTGACGGTACCAGCCCGACAGCCGATGGCGAACTCGAACTGCACTTGCGAGAATTTCGCGAGCGAAACCCCATAACCCAAACCTCCATCGGGGTCCTCCATGATCCACTCCACGGTATTGCCCGCGAACGATGCCCCCGGAGGGGCCTTCAGAGTAAGAGAAGTGTGCTGGCCGGTGGTCTCGTTTGCGAAGACCACATAGCCCTTGTCAGCGCTGAGGTAGGCGACTCCGCAATAAATGTCGTCGCCTGGATGTACGGGGAAATCCATAAAATTTCGTTGCAGGACGTACGGATATCCGGGCGGGTTCGAGCTATCGCCGGCGACCGCCCACTCGTACCAAGCGGTGTAGGTAACGCTGCCGTCCACGGTGATGGCTTGCTGCACGCCCGCCTGCAACACGTCGGCGTCGAGAATGTCGCCAAAGTTGGCGCCATCAATGCCCACCCAGGAAGACGAATCCCATCCCTGCGCCAAGGTGCCGTCGGGCAGGTAAAAAGAGCCCGGCGGTTCCGGTGGTTGACTGACGGTTGGTACGTGCCAAAACCCTACTACCCCCGCCCAACTACCCCCCATGAGAGCGGCACCAGACCAGTTAGAACTCGCATAATTACCGTTCGCTTGTCTGATGGGCCGCGTGCGCTTACGGGGTTTGACGACCCGCGGTTGGAGGTGCGGAACAACCCTGTTTTTCGCGAGCCATTTGCGGGAGAACGCTCGCTCCCACGCACGGATAATTGCCGGGTCCGCATTCTTCTCGGGGCGGCGAAAGGGGAGGCCGTTGCGGAGTAGGGTGGCGTCACTGGCGGTGCTGAGGTCGAAATCCTGCGACCATGGCGCGCTCGCGTACACCCCCGGCAGATTGGTTGCGATCACAGGATAGGGGATCGATCTGCGGAACGCGTCCTCATCAGAGCTCAATGATTGCCGCGGTTGCGCTGTGCTGGACATGACTTACCTCCTGTTAGGCTTTGCGCCAAATCGCTGTCTCTGGAGCGAGACACTTGCGTAGGCTAACCTGCCGAAACGCTGCTACCGGACGCCCGGATCCGTGCTCGATCGAGCACTTGACCAGCCACCTTCAGTAGGCCTGCCCGCAGTGGGCCCTCTTGCAACGTGTTAGCGATTAACGTCAGCTCGGAAGCAATCGGTGACAACCAGGGCGGCGGGCCCGGCCACGGCCAGCGTGGGCAGATATCGTCGCTGTCAATGAATGCCGTGATCGTCTGGCTCAGAGCAGCGATGGTCTGTTGCGCTGCATTTCTGTCTGTCATCTGTGAGGCAGCCACCTGCGAGCTAATCGCGGAGACCAAAAACTCCACGGACGAGCCGGGAACAGGCGGTGGGTTGCCGCGCGAATCGGCGGTCGCCTCCGGCGAGTGCGTGCGGTCGAAGTAGGTAATTCCATGCGGTGGCTGGTAGCCGGGGTTGCCGGTGAGGCGGGCGATGTATGCCGCCCATGCATTGAAATAGTGGGGGTAGCTCATGAGATCCTCCGAAGGCAGTCGTGCGCGTAACTCCCGATTTCCTGGCTGGACTATCCAGCCAGTCGAGGACGCTGCGTGCCTAACTGGAAATACGCATTCCGACTGCGAAAGCCGCCATCACCGCAGGAACAATTTCCGCGACGGCGCCGGGCGCGCGTCGTCTCGGTCATCTATCGCGACGACACGAACGCTCGGTGCATCGGACGATTCGCATGCGCTACCGCCAGGCGAGTAAGCATGCGCGCTACAGATACCCGCCAGTTCGCGATTGGCGCGGCAGCCAGTAACTGCAATCTCAATGTCGCGACGCATCGTTGGTGAGTCGCAGCGACGACACTACCTCGTCGCTGCGAGCGAGAATTGCCTTCTTGAGGCAAGCTCAAGCTAGCGCGCAGATCGGACAGCCGTTTTGAGTTCCCGTTGCAGCGCTGCCACCTGAGCACTGGTAGACGACGCGCGAGTTCGCCCCTCCTGCCCTTTTTTTGAGCCTACTTCCTCAAGGGAAAATCAGTTGGGATGCTCAGCAACCGACGCCTCAGTCAACAGCGGCAGCACGAGCCGGCTCCGGTGCTGAGCGTCGTGGTAGATCGCGACGTGCGCGACGCGGGCATCTTCAGGCCGCTCGTAGCCGATGCGACCGCCGGTGTTGTAATTCTTCTGATAAGCCGCTGAGTTGAGCGGTGTGATGCTGAGGCGCAGGCGCGCACCGGCCGGTATGCGCCACGCCGCCCAGTTGAACTGGAAGGGAATTTCAACCAGCTGCCCGCTTTTCAACAGCTGCGGGTTGAAAGGCCCGTCGCGGAAGCGCGCGCGGCGGATGTCTTGGCCCAGACGCACCGTCGAGCCGTCTGCGCGCACGAGCGTGACCTGCGCCGCCAGGTCAAAGTCGGGCGCATCGGCGCTGCACACGAGCGTCAGGCGCATGTGACCGGCGAATACCACATCCTTGGTAAACGGCTCGGTGTGGAACAGCAGCGCGCGCTTCTGATAATCACGGAAGGTGCTGAGAAGATTCTCATCCGGCAGATACTGCGCCAGTTCGAGTTCGGGAAGTTCCCGCGGATCACTCACCAGCTGCGCCGGCGGTTCCGCGCCCGGCGTCGCCTCGCTCAGCCGACCGCTCGCGTAAACGCCCAGCGGCGTACCGGCGCGATCGCTGAGACTGAGCACGAGTTCCTTGCCTGACATGGAGTCTTGTAACGTCTCGGCGTAGTGCCAGGTGTTCTCGCCCATGACGTAGAAGGCCATGCGGTGACCGTGGAAGAACTCAGGCAGCGGGCCGCGGCCGAGCGCCCAGTCGTACCACTCCAGATGCAGCTTCTTCATATCCACCACCGCGTTCGCAGGAATCTCGAGTCCGTCGATGACTTTTGACGGAGTCTGCGTGCCACCGTGGTCCCAGGGTCCGATTACGAGATAGGTGCGATTGGCGGCCGGCGAGCTCGCCGCGTGCATCCGGTAATAGCGCAGCGTCCCAGGCTGGTCGTCGTCATAAAACCCGGTGGCAGTGAGGACGGGAAGTTGCATGGCAGCGTACTGCGCGGGCTTCGGCTCTCCTGCAAGGTTGAAGGCCTCATCGCCCACGTGGTCGAGCCACATGCGCATCATCGGCAGGTGCGTGCCATGTTCGTCCGGCATCCACCAATCCTCATCAGCGATGCCCATGGCGGCCGACATTTCCGCAAAGGGGCGCTGCGCTGCGTACTGCTCGAGCATCTTGCCCTGCCAGTAACCCGGGTCGCCGAAAAAGCCGGTATTCAGGGTGCGTCCGGCGGTATAGCCGAGAATCACCGCCGTCCACGCCTGCGGGATGCCGTTGGTGTTGGGAACGTCCCAGCCCGGGTAGATGGGAACATAGGGCGCGATGGCTGCCAGATGGGGTGGCAGTTGCGCGGCGGTGTGCCACTGGGTCATGCCGACGAAAGAGCCGCCGTACATGACGACCCGGCCGTCGCTCCACGGCTGCTTGGCGATCCACTCCACCAGATCGTAGCCGTCGCGGCCGACCGTCAGGCCGAGGTTGTCACTCTTGAGGCCACCGGACAAACCGCGGCCGCGCACATAGGCCTGCACCCAGACGTAACCATGCTGAGCGAAGTAAGGTGGCTCACCGCGTCGGCCACCGTCGATGTCGTACTGTGTGAGACTGAGGATCGCGGGCAGGGGCGCACCGGCATGGGCGGGCCGGGTGATCCAGACTTCCAGCGGCACGCCATCGCGCATGGGCACGAGACGACTCATCTCGAGCTGGTACGCTACCCCACCCTCGGCGGCTCGCACCGCTGTCATTGGCAGCGCGCCCAGCAGCAACACAGCGAAAAAATACGCTCTCACATCTCGATCCTTTGCCGCGGTCAAGCGCAGTTGGTGCCTGCAAAAGCCATGCGATACGACGGGCTCGCGTGCGGCTGCGCCGCACTGCCGCAGCACCGCTCAGAAAGGGTAATTGATGCCGGTAAAGACCGCAGCGCCTTCGCTCCCATAGCCGACATCCACATAACCGACCACATACGGCCGCGCGATACCGCGGAACCCCACCCCGCCGACGGTATGAATATGCGACAGCGGAAAAGTGTCGGGTTCGCCGAACACCCGGCCGGCATCCACGAACGGCGCCACCTCGATGTCGACTCGGGTCGAGACCGCGTTGAACGAAAACACGTTGTGTCGCAGCTCCAGCGAGGTTGAATACGCATCGCGATCGGTGAAACGCCCGGCACCGAAGCCACGCAGTGGTTGTTCACCGCCGATTTCACTGGTCTCACCGCCCAGTGTGCTCAGCGCCCAGAACGGCGCGTTGTGATCGGTGAGCAGGTAGCGCAGCGCGACGTGCGCCGCCACGACGGTGTCATGAAAAACGGGCCAGAAGGCGCGCCCGTCCAGACCCGCCTCTTTGTAGAGCTGATCGTTGAAGAACGCATCGCTGGTGGCGACGCCGGTGTAGGCGACCCATTCCATGCCATGGTGCGGCACGGTGAGATCGTCGCGGGTGTCATAAATCAAGGACAGGCGGTGGAGGAATTCCTTGTCCTTGCCCAGGGTCGCATCGCCAAACAGCTGCTGAATCGAATCGATGCCCGGCAGGGTGCCGGCGAGTACGTCCACCTGCCGCGCGCGGATGGTGTAGGCGAGCTGCCAGATGTGCGAGATGTTCCAGCCCGCCTGCACGCGCAGCAACTGCTGGCGCGCGGTGTAGTTAGTCTGGCTGGATTCCGGCGTATGGTTACCGATGCCGTAGAAACGTGGCGTGCCATCGACGTCGGCGATCAGGCTCGCGGTGAACGACCAGGGGTCGCGGCGCGCGCGTCCCATTTGGTATTCGGTTTCGAATTCGCGCTCGACGCGTTCCTTGAGCCCGGTCAGTACCGACCACTGCTCGTCATCGGACGGATATTCGTAGAGGCGCGCGTGGAAGCCATAACCGAAGTAGCTGTTGTGCAGTACGTCGGGAGCGAAGATGCGGTTGATCTCGTGTTGATCGTCGGTGTGCAGCCACACCGGCAGCAGCCCGACGGTGGTGCCGCCGTTGGGGTCCACGCCAATTTCCGGCACCGGCAGGAATGGCGCGGTGGAGGGGTTGAGCCAGCGCGCGAGACCTGTGGGTGGTGCGGGCGTGGCCGGCGACGGCAGCGGCGGCGTGCCCGGTAGCGGCGTCGCGCCCGGTAGCGGCGCGGGCTGTTGCGCGTCGACGGTCGGCGGCAGCTGCGCGAGCGCGTTCGCGCACGGCAACCACAGCAGGACCATGGCGGCACCGAAGGCACGCATCAACGCGCTACGCTCGCGCTCACGCGGCGGGCAGTCACCGCAGAATCTCCGCCATGCAATTGAGCATGCGCTCCAGGTCCCCGGTCGTGATTTCGCCCATGTTGGCGATGCGGAAGATGCTCTGCGCCAGTGCGCCCTGGCCGGCATAAATCACGAAGCCAGCCCGCTTCAGCGCGTCGTGCAGCGTGGGGTAGCTCACTGCCGCAGGCAGCTGATACGCGCGCAGCACCACCGAAGACTCCTCCGCCGGCAGCGCGGCGCTGACTGCGAGCCTTGCCAGGCCGACGCGCAGTTGTTCGGCGAACGCCGCATAACGGCGGTAGCGTGCTGCCCTGCCGCCCAGCTCCGCGAACTCGCGCAGCGCCTCCGCCAGCGCGTAGCAAGCCTGCACCGCCGGCGTGAAAGGCGTATTGCGCTCATCCTGCAGCCGCGCCAGCCGGCCCAGGTCGAGGTAGTAGCTGCGCGCGGCGGCCTTGGCGAGGCCACTGCGTCGGGCGAGCACGAAGGAGACTCCGGGAACTGCGTGCAGGCACTTGTTGGCCGTGGCTGCCAGCGCCACCAGGCTCTCATCGCCGACATCGATCTCCTCGGCGCCAAAGCTGCTCACCGCATCCACCAGCAGCCCGACGCCGTGGGCGCGACACAGCGCCCCGAGCGGCTGCAGCGCGTTGAGACGGCCGGTGGTGGTTTCATGGTGCACGACCGCGAGGTGCGTGAAGCGCGCCCCGGCAGCGCCCGCACTCAGCCGCCGCTCGATCTTGTTCAGGTCAAGACCCTGCAGCCAGTCGCCCGGCAGGCGTTCGTGGGCGATGCGAAAACGTGCGCAGATCTGTGCCATGCGCTCGCCGTAAACGCCGTTCTCGGCGATCAGCACCGAGCCATTCTCCGGTATCAGCGAGGTGAGCATGCTCTCCACGGCCGCAGTGCCCGAGCCGGTCAGCAGCACCGCACTCCAGCTGGCGGCATCGAACCCGTGTGCGGCCAGGAGCCCGCGGCGCAACTCATCCTGCAGATCGAAGAATTCGTTCTCGCGATGACACAGGTCCGGACCCTGGAGGCTCGCCCGCACACGGGCGCTCAAAGTGACGGGTCCGGGGTTGAGCAAGATCATGCGGCAGCTCCTGCGCCGATGAACCGCATGAAACGCTCTTTGACCGCGACCGGCCCCAGTGTCGGCCGCGGCAGGTCTTTGGGAGCACCGGGACGGATGGTGAGGCAGGCGAAGCGCGGCCCGGCAAGTGGCGGCGCGTCCAACCACTGCGCGAGCTGGCCGAGATCGGCCGTCTCGCACACAGCGGTGTAACCGCACGCGGCGGCTACTGCTGCGAAGGAGATGGCGGGCGAGACCGTCGCCTGACCGCCGGTCGAGTCATGTGCGCCGTTGTCGAGCAGCAGATGCCACAGATTTGACGGGGCATAAGCACCGATCGTGGCCAGAGTTCCCATGCGCATCAGTGCTGCACCGTCGCCATCCAGCGCGATGACCTTGAGGTCCGGACGACTGAGCGCCAAGCCGAGCGCCAGCGCACCGACGCAGCCCATCGAGCCGACCATGTAGAACTGGTTGGCGCGATCATCGAGCGCGCACAGCTCGCGTCCGCAGAAGCCGGTAGTAGCCAGCACCACCGTCGAGGGCTGAGCGGTGTGCGCGAGCACGGTGCGCAGTGCCTGGGTGCGTGACGGCACGCTCGCGGGCGCGGCCACGCTGCGCCCCGGAGCGACGCTCGGCCCGGTGCCGGGCAGTGCTGCGGTATGGCGCAAGGGAAACGGCGCCACCGCGCCCTTGGGCATTATCAGCGCATACGGTCGTCCACTCGCATCCATATGGCGCACGGCACGCCCGAGTGCGGCGCCGATGCCAGCCGCCGCGCTCGGAAACAGCTCCCAGGAAATCTCCATCAGCGTCAGCAGCTGCGGAGTGATCGGCCCCATCAGTGCGTGCTGCGGCTCGTCGGCCACGCCAGGCTGAGCGCGCCAGGTCACGATTAGCAGCTGCGGCAGCTGAAACGGCCAGGTGAGTGAGGTCAGGGGACTCACCGCGTTGCCGAGCCCCGAGTTCTGCATCATGGCGATGCCGCGTCGCGGCGGGGCCGTGCCCGCGCCCAGCGTTACTCCGGCGAGCAGCGCTACCGCATCGCCTTCGTTCGCCATCGACAGATAGTGCAGCTGCCGCTCCTGCAGCACGTAGTTGATGAACGGGGTCAGGTAGGAGCACGGCACGCCGGCGTACCAGTGGAAACCGCGCTCGCGTGCGGCCTCGACGAACTGCTGCGCCTCGATCATTGCCGCGAACCGTCTGCCCCGCCACTGCCGTAGCCGTCCTGCCCATGGGCAAAGTCCACCGCCTGGCGCAGTTCTTCGAGGTCGTTGACGCCGCGCCAGTGGCCGTGAACGTAGCGCACCTCGACGGCGGCGCCGTCGGCGACCAGGGCATTGAGCAGCGCCGGCACGTCCAGCTGATCGAAATCCGCGCGCGCCGCCAGCTGCGCCATCACGCTCTTCAGGCGCGGCACACCGCTGCCGCGCACGTACAGCATGCCGATCCAGCGCCCGGATGCGGCCGGGGCGGCCGCGCCATTGCGACTGGCAATCCGCTCGAGCAGCACGCCGCTGCCGAACAGGCCACGATCGTCGCGGCGCGAGCAGTAGGCAAAATCGCGCACCGTGCTGTTGAGCTCCGCGCTGTCGGAGGAATCGACCACCACGGCGAAATCGGCGCGGCAGTCGAGCAGGTCGCGCAGCACGTAGCTGCGGAACAGCAGGTCGCCGTAGCAGATGACGGCATCGGCGCTGAGCGTGTCGAGTGCGCGTGACAGGCTGACGAGCTCATCGCTCACTTCGTAGCGCTCGTTCAGCAGCAGCCGCACACCCGACGGGTCGATCGCCTCGGCACGGTAACCCCCGATGACGGTCACATCGTTGATGCCTTCGCGCTTGAATCCGTCCAGCAGCCAGCGCAGCAGCGGCTTGCCGGCAATCGGCAGCATCACCTTGGGGCGTTCCGCCGTCAGCGCTTCCAGGCCCTTGCCGCGGCCTGCGGCCAGCACGATCGCCGCGCGCGTCGGCGCGCTGGCGCGCAGATACAGCTCCTCGGCGGCGGAATACTCCTCGGCATCCTGCAGGCGGAAGATCTCGCCGACCGAGGCGATCCGGTCCTCGATGTTGACCAGCGTCTCGCTCGCGCGCAGCTCCTTGGACAGCGCCTGCATGGCCGCGATCGCCGCGCGCACCATGTGGTTGGCCCAAATGACCACGCTCACACCCGCCTGGCGGAATACCTCGGTCGGCGTGCTGTAGTAGCGTGTGGGCACGATCACCAGTGGCGCGCGCTGCGCCCATTCGCGCGCGAAGGCGACGATCTCGTCGGCGCGCGCCAGCGCACTGTGAATCAGGATCGCGTCCGCCCCGGCGCGCCGATAGGCCTCAGCCCGGCGCAGCGCCTCCTCCATTCCCCAGCCGGCGATCAGCGCCTCGACCCGTGCCACGATGCAAAAGTCGGCATCACGCTGCGTATCCTTGCCCGCGGCGATCTTGCCGGCGAATTCGTCGATGTCGGCCAGCGGCTGGCGTGCACCGTTGAGAAAGCTGTTGGTCTTGGGAAACTGCTTGTCCTCGATGCACACCCCGGCAACACCGCGCTGCTCGAGCTTGCGTACCAGACGGCGCAGGTTGTTGAAGTTGCCGTAACCGGTGTCACCATCCAGCAGAATGGGCAGGTCGCTGGCATCGACCATGAACTCGAGCATGTCGACAACCTGGGTCCAGCTGACCTCGTTGTTGTCGCGCACGCCAAACTGCGCCGAGATCGCCAGACCCGAGGCCCAGATGCCCTTGAAACCTGCCTCGCGCACGATGCGCGCCGACAGCCCGTTGTGGGCTTCCAGCAAAAATTCCAGCTGCGGACTGAGGAGCATGGCACGCAGGCGTGCACTGCGCGTCGCTGGGGCGGGCTCGCCCGGCGCTGCGGGATGCTCGGCGCGCGGGCCGGAGGATGAGTCGTTCATGGATGCGGCCAGCAGTTACAGACGTGGCAGGATCTGCTCGGCGGCGCGTTGCAGGTCTGCGGGAAAATCGATCTCGATCCAGGGGCTGCCGCTGACGTCCGCGATATCGAAGATCGCGCTGCCCTCGAGCAACAGGTCGCGCACGGCCTCCTCGTGCGGCATATGGGCACGCGCGCTGCTGACGTAGTCGCCCACGATGGCGGCGAGCCGCCGCGCGCCCTGCTCGCTGAAGCGGAAGAAACCCACCGACTCACCGACCGTGTCGTAGCTCAGCGCGGGCGCGAGCTGTTTGCGCAGCTCGACCGGTCTGCCATCGCGCACGCACACCTTCACCGCCTCATCGCCGGGTTCGAAGTCCCGGTCGATCAGCAAGCGGTTGACCGGCGCTGCGCCGGCCACCAGCGCGCGCATGATGCGCTCGTGATAAAGCACGTCAGCATCCATCACCAGCACATCGCCTCCCGCCGTGAGTGCCGCCGCCGCCGTATGCAGCGTGAGTACGCTGCCGAGCTCGAAACGGGCATTGAGCACGATTTGCGGCCGCGGCAGATCGTTCCAGCGCGCCAGCTGCGCCTCGATCGCCTCGTGCCGGAACCCGAGCGCCAGCACGATGTCGCTGACGCCGGCGCGCGCGAGCAGGCGCAAATGCCGCTCGAGCAGCGTCTGCCCGCCGAACTCGAGCAGGCATTTGGGCCGCTCGGAATCGAGCGGCTGCTGCAGACGTAAACCGCGTCCGGCGGCGAGCAGGATGGCGCGCACTTAGGATCCCTGGGCATGGGGAACGTAACGAATAGTACAAAATTGCAGCCGACCGCGCGTCACCGCGTAAGCCTGCAATCAGCGCGAGCCGCTGACGCGCACGGCGGGCACGCGCCGCCGGAAGGCCCGCTCGGAAAAGTGCAGAAAAACAAGGCCGGGAATGCCGAGCAGCAGTTCGCGGATACGCTTCGCCAGCGATAGCGCGAGCGCCACGTCCGGGCGCAGGCCGGCCAGCGGTGCCAGCAGCAGGTAGCCGCCCTCCTGCACCCCGAGCGAACCGGGAATGGCGAAGGCGGCGGCGCGGATCGCCTGGCCGAGACTCTCCAGCAGCAGCGCATCGCTCCAGCTCACCGGCGAACCGAGCAGGCGCAGGATCAGCCACATCTCGCCGACGCCGGCGATCCAGCCACACAACAGCAGGACGAAACTCCACCACACCGGCGCACGCCGCCGGTACGCCGTCTGCAGCGCGCTGTCGATGCCGTGGGCGTGCTGCTGCAGCTGCGACCAGTCGCGCTTGGGCGCGAAGCGTGCCGCCAGGCGTGTCACCTGCGCAAACAGACCGCGCCGCTGCAGCAGATAGAACAGTGCCGGACACAGCGCCAGCGCGGCAGCGACCAGCACCAACGCCGGCCAGGATGCTGCCGCGGAGAATGCCGCCGCCCGCCCGCCGAGCAGCGCCACGCCGAGCAGCGCGAACACCAGCAGCGCGAAGCTCTGCAGCGTGGTGCTCACCGTGACGGCAGCGACCGCGTCTGCCGCCGTGGCACCGCGCTGGATCAGCTGCCGAATCATCAGCAGCGGTCCACCGAGTTGCCCCGCTGGCAGCAGTGTGCTGGCGGACTCTCCGATCCAGCGCACCAGCAGCGCATTCCGCCAGGCGCCGGCGCGCGGGGTGACCTGCAGTAAGCGCAGCGCGCTGCCGTCGAGTGTCAGCGGCAGCAGATGGAACGCCGCCACACCGACCAGGCCCCAGCCGGCGAGCGCCAGTACGGCAAAGATCGCCTTCAGGTCGTGCGAGACCAGCACCGCGATGAACAGCAGCGCTCCCGCCGCCAGCAACCCACCGGCCGTGCGTGACACAGCTATTCGCCAGCGCCCGGCCGGGTGCGGCGCCCGCGAAATACCTGGCGAAAGCCGAAGTAGGCGAGCGAGTCCTTCATGTTGGAGACGAAACGCCACCAGCGGTGCATGCGCGGATCCGTCAGGTATTCGAAGGTGAGCGACACGCGGCGTTCACCGGCGCCCAGGGGCGAGATCCGGTGCCGCAGTGCATCCCCGTCGAAGAACACCAGTCCGCCGGGGGCGATCTGCAGCGAGCCGGCCACCGGCGCAACCGCCGGCGTGCGCGTGTGCAGCTGGTAATCGAGGCGGCACGAGGAGTCATCGATGACCCCCAGCAGCACCGTATAGCGGCGGCCCGCGTAATAGGAGGTGTCGTAATGCCAGCCGATGTGATCGCCCGGCTCGGTGTAGAAGTACAGCGCGTAGGCGTGCGGATCATCGGGCGGTGACAGCTGCAGCGGTTCGCCCGCCAGCGCGCTCAGCCACGCGATGAGCTCCGGCGAGCGGTACAGCTCGGCGATGCAGGGTGCCAGCTGATCGATCGAGTGGCGGCTGACGCTGCCGCCCTGCTTGTGCCCGGGCAGATAGTTACGGTTCACCGCGGGCGCGACCGCAGCGACCGCAGCGACGATCTGGCCGGTGATCTCCGCCGGCAGGAACTGCGGCAGGTAGATGAACTGCCCCTGCGAGGCGAACTGCGCCCGCAGCTCCGGAGCGCTGTGCCCCTGCAGGGATCGCGCCAGCGCCGGCGTCATCGGGACTGTGTGCGCGTCAGGCGTCGGTAATCGAACAGCACCCAGACGGCGAACAGCGGCGCGCCGACGGCGGCCGCGATCAGCAAGGGCTTCGTGCCATTGCACAAAGTGATCAGGGGCAGCAAGTACAGTACATCCTCGGCCTCGAAGCCCGCCAATTCGGCCTGCTTGCTGGCATCTTTGCCACCCACCGCCTCGATGCGCATGCGCAAGTAAAAGATGGCCGTGACGGCGAGCCCGGCGATCAGACCCAGCGACACCGCCGGCAGCTGCAGCACGCGCGGCGCATGCGTGCCGACGCCGAGGCCGAGGCCTGTGAACAACAGTACGGTCACCGCGGCATCGCTGGCAAGGTCGTACCAGTGGCCGAGGCGGCTGCTGCGTCCGCTCATACGTGCCAGCTCACCGTCGGTATGATCGAGGAAGTTCGACACCACCATCAGCAGCGCGCCGAGATTCATCCAGCCGTAGCTGCCGCGCATCAGTGCGCCGGCGGCGGCGATGCCGAATGCCAGGCGCACGGTCGTCAGATGATTGGGTGTCAGCGGCCCGTGGCGCAGCGGCAGCACCAGGCGCCGCGCCAGCCGCGCATCCCAGGGGAGCGCTGCAGCAGGGGCGCCGGGCAGTGGGGCGGGATCAGACATGTGCTCGAATGTGCAATGTTGTAAGTAAGGCAGCGACTTTTGCCGGCATCTTAACCGTCCCCTGCCATAAAAATGAAATACTCTGTCGCCACTGTCGCGCGCAGCAGAAAAAAGGAGCACCGCGCTTGCAACCGGATGCATGGGGCTCGGCCGCGCTGAGCGTGCGAGGCCGCAGCGTTGAATGACCCGTTCCGCGGGCTCGGCCGCGCGGTCGCCCGTCGCCCGTGGTGGTTTCTGGCTGCCTGGGCGCTGGCGATCGGCCTTGGGGCGCTCGGCTCCCACCGGCTGGAACAGGTCACCGTGGGGGTCGAAGGCGGGGTCCCGGACAGTCCGTCGCGGCGCACCGCGGAGGTTCTGCGCAGCGAGTTCAGCAATCCGTTCCTGGATCCGCTGGTGGTCGCCGTCAGCGCACCGGCGCTGCAGGTCGCACAGCAACCGTACTTCGGCTGGCTGCAGCAGGCCACGCGGACGCTGCAGCAGCTGCCCGAAGTGCGCAAGGTCAGAAGCTTCGCCGACGAGCGCGATGTGCATCTGCGCTCGACCGACGGCCACGTCACCATGCTGCTGATTGGGCTGACCGCCACCGACAATTCTGCGCGCCAGCAGGCCGTTGTCAGCGTGCGCGCCGCACTCGCACCGCTCGCCACGCGGCTGCTGCGCGCCGATCCGGCCGCGCGCGTCGCCGTGACCGGCGGCGCCGCCGCCGATCTGGACGTCAATCTGTGGAGCGCCGCCGGCGGCGACCGCGCCGAGAAGCGCGCTTTGCCGCTGACACTCGCGATCCTGGTGATCGCCTTCGGCACGCTGGTGGCCGCGGCGCTGCCGTTTCTCACCGGACTGTCGACCACCACCGTCTCTCTGGGGCTGGCCTTCCTGCTCGCCCGCCTCATGCCGGTCTCTAATCTGCTCGGCAACGTCGTCACCATGATTGGACTTGCGATCGGCATCGACTACTCGCTGCTGATGGTGACGCACTATCGCGAGCACGCGGTCGGGGCGACCGGCGCGGCCACTGTGGCGGCCACGGTCGCGCGCGCCGGGCGCACCATCAGCTGGTCGGGTGTGACGGTCATCATCGGGCTCCTCGGCCTGCTGCTCAGTCCGATCATCGAGACCCGCAGCGTGGGCCTGGGTGGCGCGCTGGTGGTGTGTGTGTCGGTGCTCGCCGCCCTGACACTGCTGCCCGCGGCTTTGGTGCTGCTCGGTCCGCGCATCGACTGGCTGCCGGTCATGCGTCGCAGCGGCGGCCGGCAGCGGCTGCTCGCCTTCTGGCGCGCACTGGGCAGTTGGGTGGTGCGCCATCCCTGGCTGACCTTGCTGCTGGCGGGGAGCTGCGTGCTGGCACTGGCGCTGCCGGCCCTGCGTCTCAAGGGCGGTATGTCGAACGAACGCTGGTTCCTGCCGCCCAAGATGGAGGCGCGTGTCGGCAGCGAAATCCTCAGCGAACTGCGCAGCGACAACGCCGCCCAGACTATCTACGTCATCGTGCGCAGCAGTGACCATCTGCCGCTGCTGGCGGCCGCGCACCGTGCGGCGCTGTTCGCCTACACCGAGAAGCTGGCACACGACCGGCGCATCGCGAGCGTCGACTCGCCCTTCAGTCTGCAGGAGGGCCTGAGCTTCGAGGACTATCAGACGCTGTACGCCGACCCGGAGCAGGCGCTGCGCGACTACCCGCAGATTGCCGAGTACTTCCTCAGTCGCGATCGGCGCGCGGCGCTGTTTGAAGTCACGCCGGCGGCAGCCCTGGACGTCAATGCCATCGGCACGCTCGCGCGCGAGCTGCGGGTGCAGCCGCCGGCCGGCCCGTTCACGGTGAGCGTGGGCGGAGCGCCGGCGGAGCACAACGACTTCAACGACTACATGCTGCACAGTCTGCCGCGCATCGTCGGCTTCGTGGTGTGCATGACACTGCTGGTGCTCTTTATCGCCTTCCGCTCCTATCTGCTGCCGTTGAAGGCGGTGCTGATGAATCTGCTGGCGGTCGCAGCCGGCATCGGCGCGGTGGTCGCCGTATTTCAGTTCGGCTGGCTCAACTCCCTGGTAGGTCTCGAGCGACCGTTCCTGACGATCCCGCTGGAGATTCCGCTCATGGTGTTCTGCCTGAGCTTTGGTCTGTCGATGGACTACGAGCTGTTCCTGCTGTTTCGCATCCAGCACGAATACCGCCGCGACCAGGACAACAACCGCGCCACCATCGAAGGTCTTGCGGCGGTCGCACCCGTCATCACCGGCGCCGGTCTCATCATGGTAGTCGTCTTCGGCGCGTTTATCGGCGCAGGCCTGCCGGTGTTGAAGATGATGGGCGTGGGCCTGTGTGTTGCGGTGCTGGTGGACGCGACGCTGATCCGCGCGCTGATCGTGCCGGCCGTCATGGCGATCGCCGGCCGCTGGAACTGGTATCCGGGCAGGCCGGCCACGGCCAGGACTCACGCGGCGGACTGACTCGCGCCGACCGCCGCTGGCGCGCGCGGGCCTGCGCCGGGCAAGTTCGCCGCCGGGCTCGCCTAGCTCCTCAGCAACCCCTGGGCGCGCAGCCACGTCACGGCATCCGCGAGCGCCTGCACCGCCGGACGCGCCTGATAACCCAGCTCACGCGAGGCTTTGGCGCTCGAGAAAAACATGCGCTTGTGCGCCAGCCGTACGCCCTCCACGGTGATGCGCGTGCTGCCGCCCGTCAGCCGCGCAACCGCTTCGGCGACGAACGCCACCGGCAGCAAGGCGCGCGCCGGCAGCCGCACGCGCGGCGGGCGCCGGCCGACGATGCGCGCAATCTCGGTGAGGATCGCGCGCAACGACAGATCCTCGCCGCCGAGGATGTAGCTCTCACCGTCGCGCCCGTGCTGCAGCGCCAGCAGGTGACCGGCGGCGACGTCGTCCACGTGCACGATGTTGAGTCCGGTGTCTACGTAGGCCGGCATGCGCCCGCGCGCCGCATCGCGCACCATCTGCCCGGTGGGCGTGGGCTTGATGTCGCCGGGGCCCACCGGTGTCGAAGGATTGACGATGACCACTGAGCTGCCGGCGCGCGCGGCCTCGCGTGCCACTTGCTCGGCGAGGAACTTGGAGCGCTTGTAATGACCGATCATGTCGGCAAGTGTCACCGGTGTGGTTTCGTCACCGGGCGAGCCGTCGGCAGGAATCCCGATGGTGGCAACACTGCTGGTGTACACCACGCGCCGCACCCCGGCGGCGCGCGCCGCAGCCAGCACGCTGCGCGTGCCCTCGACATTGGTGCGGTACAGATCCTGGGGATTGCGGGCCCCCAGCCGGTAGTCGGCGGCGACGTGGAACAGCGCCTCGCAGGCATGCGCTGCCGGCGCCAGCGAGGCCGGATCATTGAGATCGCCCGCCACCACTTCGAGGCTGAGGCCGTGCAGGTTGCGCCGGTCGGCACTCGGGCGCACCAGCGCGCGCACGTCCCAGCCCTGGCGCAGCAGCGCCCGCGCCACGGCGGCGCCCACAAAGCCGCTGCCCCCGGTGAGCAGCGCCCTCACGCCAGACGCACGCCGTGCACGGCGGCGTCGCCGCGAGGATGTGAGGCCACCAGGGAGCCGCTGCGCGCGACCGCACGCAGCGAGCGCGCAGCGCGGAAGTAGCCGCGGCCGAGACGCACGACCGCTGGCACATCCGCCGGGTGGCGCAGCAGCGCCCGCAGCAGACGTGCGAGCGCCGGCTCGCCGTCCGCGCGCGCGCTCGCCAGTACCGTCGTCGGGACCGCCGCGGCGGCATCGTCGACGATGGCGCGCACCACCACGAAAGGCACGGTCCGCCGGCGCGCGACCTCGGCGATCGCGGCGCTCTCCATGTCGATCGCGATGGCGCTGCTCGTCCGGTACAGCTCAGCTTTCGCCCGCACGGACACGACCGGCGCCGCGACGCTCAGCAGCCGTCCGCGCACGACGCGCGCCGCGCCGCGCACGCTCGCCAGCCGTGCGCACCAGGCACGGTCGGTCAATACAATCACGCCGTCGGAAGTGCTGACCTCATCGGCAAGCACGAGCGTCCCTGCCGGCAGCGTCGGATCAAGACCGCCGGCCATGCCAAAGCTGACGAGTGCGCCGGCACCGGCGGCCACCAGGCGCTCGGCGCCGGCTGCGGCCGCGTTCGCACCCATCCCGGTGAGCGCGACCAGCACGCCGTGGCCGGCTGACTGCAGCCGGTCCGCTCCCGTAAACCTCACCCCCAGGCAACGCGCTTCGCTGCGCAGCGCGCAGACCACGCCGCTGACCGGTTCGGTCAATGAGTGCCCCCGGCGCTCATCAGGTTGCGGTAAGCCGCGAGAGCCCAGAGCGGGAAATAGGCGCTGTAGCCGTGATACTTGAGATAGAAGACCCGCGGGAATCCCGGCGCGGTGAAGCTCTCATCGCTCCACAGTCCCTGGGCCGTCTGCGTGCGCTGCAGATACTCGATACCGCGGCGCACCGTCTCCGAGCGCACCTGACCCGAAGCCATGAGCCCGAGCAGCGCCCACGCGGTCTGAAAGGAGTTGCTCGGCACCGGCAGCCGCCCGGCCAGCGGCTGCACGTAGGTATCGTTGCTTTCGCCCCAGCCACCGTCCGCGTTCTGCCATTGGTTGAGCCAGGCGACTGCCCGCACGACCGCGGGGTCATCCGGCCGCACATGCGCCTGCGCCAGTGCCATGAGCACCGACCAGGTACCGTAGATGTAGTTGCTGCCCCAGCGCCCGAACCAGGCGCCGTCGGGCTCCTGCTCGCGCCGCAGGTAAGCGAGCGCGCGCTCGAGTGCCGCACGGTCCTGCGGACGGTCGACGAGCGCGAGCACGGTCACGACGCGCGCCGTGACGTCGCTGGTCGGCGGATCGAGCAGCGCACCGTGATCCGCGAACGGGATCTGGTTCAGCCGGTAGTGCGTGTTGTCAACGTCGAAGGCGGCGAAACCGCCGTTGCGGCTCTGCATGCCCACCAGCCAGTCGAGTGCGCGCGTGACGGCGTAGGCGTAGGGGGTGGTATCACGCGCCCGGCGCATGGCCCACACGATGACCGCCGTATCGTCGAGGTCGGGATAAAAGCTGTTCTTGAACTGAAATGCCCAGCCGCCGCCAGGTAGCTGCGGACGACTGCGCTGCCAGTCTCCTTTCGCATCGAGCAGCTGCTCGCCCTTGAGCCAGTCGAGCGCCCGCTGCGCGGTCGCGACCGCCTCTACACTGCCCTCCTCCTGCATCGCCAGTGCCGCCAGCGCCGAGTCCCACACCGGTGACAGGCATGGCTGGCAGTAGGCGCTGTTCTCCTCGACCACCAGAAGCTTGCGCAGCGCGCGCCGGGCGATCATGCGCTGCGGGTTGTCCGCCGCGTAGCCGAGCACCGTGAACGCCTCGAGCGCATTGACCATTGCCGGGAATATCGCGCCGAGGCCGTCTTCGCCATTCAGCCGCTCGATGGTCCACTGCTGCGCGCGTTGCAAGGCGCGCCGACGCATGGCGCGCGGAATCAGCGGATCGATCCGGCGGAAGCAGCGATCGAGCAGCAGGAACGCGCGTGCCAGGCGGCCGGCGCGGCCCGCCGGCAGCTGGAAGTAGTGCTGTTCATCCTGCGCTGGAGTCACGAACAGCTCGGCCACGCCCAGCTGCAGCGGATTCTGCGCCCGTGCCTGGAGCGTGCACAGAATCAACAGCGGCACCATGACGGTTCGCGACCAGTAGGAGACCTTGTCGAGGTGGAACGGAAACCAGCGCGGCAGCAGCATGATTTCCACCGGAATGTAGGGCACCGCTCGCCACGGCACCTGCCCGAAGAGCGCCAGCGTGATGCGGGTGAACACGTTGGCACGCGCGGCACCACCGTGCGCCAGGATCGCCTTGCGGGCGCGCGCCATATGCGGCGCCGCCGGGTCGTCGCCCGCCAGCTTCAGCGCGTAATAGGCCTTCACCGAGCAGCTGATATCGAACGCTCCGCCGTGATACAGCGGCCAGCCGCCGTGCGCTGCCTGGCGCGAGCGCAGATAGGCAGCGATCTTGCGCTCCAGCGCCGGCTCCCGCTCACCCTGGAAGTGCAGCATCAGGATGTATTCAGCGGGAATGGTGCAGTCGGCTTCGAGCTCAAATACCCAGTAGCCGGCGCGGTCCTGCATGCCGCAGATGGCCGCGCGCGCTGCGGCAATGGCACGCTCGAGGGCCGACCCCTGCACCAGACGCGGGCCTGACTTGGCCAGCCCTGACTGCGCGCCAGGGATCTCAACTTCACTCAGGGGCGAGGTGCGATTCAACGGCCGGAACTCCCTTCATAGCGGCGCAGCTCGCGCTGCGCCGTGTGTGTAATACCGTGAGTAAAATCATCCGGCGGCGCGCCGGCGGAGGGCAACGGTGCCGGCTCGTGCGCCGCGCCGAGCGTCGCCCGCGGCAGGCCCGCGGCCGCGGCCGCGAACAGTCGCCGCAGCAGCCAGTCACGCCGCACTGCGGCATTGCTCAGCAGCTGCGTCAGTCCCACGGCGGCGTGCGAAATCTTCACCTGCGAGCCGGCAGTGAAGCCCGGGGTGTCCGCCAGCTTGCGCAGGGTCAGCACTGCCATGCCGATGGCCCACAGGCAGAAGCGGCGGATACCAACCTCCGCCGCCGGTATCAGCAGCGTAAACGACAGCGCGTTGCGCAAATGCGCGTGCGCGACGCCGATCAACTCGCGCATCCCCTCATGGAATCCGGGCGGCTGCCGCTGCACCTGCAGCGTCTCGAGCTCAACGCCGTAGCGGCTGAACACCTCACGCGGCAGCCAGCAGGCGCCGCGCTCGCGATCCTCCCAGACGTCCTTGAGGATGTTGGTCATCTGCAGCCCCTGTGCAAATGAGACGCTCAGCCGCTCGAGCCCGGCACGCTGCCGCTCGATCGCAGGTCCGTAGGCGCAGAACAGCTGCGTCAGCATCTCGCCCACGACCCCCGCCACGTAGTAGCAGTAGTCGTCCAGGTCGCGCATGCGCGCGACCCCGGCAAGACTCGCCGTCTGCTGGAACTGGTGCATGCCGTCGCACATCACCGCGACGCAACGCTCGATGGCCGCGCGCTGCGCGGCCTCCAGCGTCCCGGTCAGGCGCACGATGCGCTCGCTGTTGCGGATGAGGTCGCGCTCCGCCGGCAGAGTTCCCTGCGCCAGGCGCGGCTCGAGATCCCGCGCCAACTGCTGCGCCGGCTCTTGTCCCCGCAGCACCGCCACGAAGCGGTGCAGCAGACCGAGGCGCGCTGCGGCCGAGGACACGGTCTGGTCCTCGATCGTGTCGGCGATGCGGCACAGCAGATAGGCGTTGGTCACGCCCACCCGCAGCCGCGGCGGCAGTTGCGGAATGGTCAGCGCGAAGGTGCGCGAAACGTGTGGGAGAACCTGCTCCTGATAGGCCTCGTCTGAGGCGGCGGCGTCCATATAAACAGTGTCTCGCATGAATTAGGCCGTCGCAATGTGCCGACGGGGCCGGTAACACGTTGTTACCGCTATACTAGCCGCAATGCGCCGCTCACCCAATGAGCATTCCCTGCTGGGCAGACTTAATTCTCCCTCGGATCTGCGGCGCCTGCCGCGCGAAAAGCTGCCCGCGCTGGCCAACGAGCTGCGTCAGTTCCTCACAGAACGCGTAAGCATCCCTGCGGCTGACCTGACCGCGAGCCTGGGGGCGGTCGAGCTGGCAGTCGCGCTGCACTACGTCTACCGCACACCGCAGGACCGTCTGGTCTGGGATGGCAGTCAGCAAATGCACGCGCATCGCGTGCTGACCGGCCGGCGCCCACGCCTGCACGCGGTGCGCGGCAAGGGGCAACTGACTGCCACGGCGCGTGGCGCGGACAGCAAGTACGAGCACTTTGCCGTCGGGCATGCCAGCACCTCGATCAGCGCGGCGCTCGGCATGGCGATCGCCGCCAGCGTGCGCGGCGAGCGCCGCCACGTCGTGGCGATCCTCGGCGAGCACGCGTTGAACGCCGGCATGGTGTTTGAGGCCTTGAACCACGCCGGCTCTCTGCCGAGTGATCTGCTGGTGATCCTCAACGACGAGCGCGACTGTCTCACATCCGCCGGCGGCCTGTTGTCGGCACAGTTCGCACGCGCCTTCGCCGGCCCCTGGTACGGGCAGTTGCGCGAGGGTGGCAAGCGCATGCTGCAGCAGATGCCAACCATGCGTGAGCTCGCGCGCCGCTCTGAGAAGCATCTCAAGGGCATGGTGCTGCCCGGCACGCTGTTTGAAGAGATGGGCTTCAACTACACCGGGCCGGTCGATCGTCAGGACGTGAAGGGGCTGGTGCGCACGCTGCAAAATCTGCAGCGGCTGCGTGG
>DATHMN010000029.1:0-17926 GCA_035487135.1 Steroidobacteraceae bacterium
GATCGCGGCACTGTGCTGGGCAGGCGGGCTGATTCTCGGGGGTTACGGCGTTTCGATTCATCAACTCTGGCTGGTGTATCTCGGTTGCGGATTGATCGGCGGCATCGGCCAGGGCCTCGGCTATATCACTCCGGTCTCGACTCTCATTAAATGGTTTCCGGACCGGCGCGGCATGGCCACCGGCTTTGCGATCATGGGCTACGGTGGCGGTGCGATGATCGGCTCGCCCCTGGCCGTTTGGCTCATGGCGCATTTCTCCCGCGGCGACGTGCCCGGAGTCGCCTCGACCCTCATGGTGTTGGGGGTCCTCTATTTCATTGCAATGAGCCTCGGGGCGCTCAGCTTCCGCGTGCCGCCGAGCGGCTGGCAGCCGAGCGGCTGGACGCCGGCGATCGCCAGCAAGGGCGGAATGATCACCGACCACAACGTCCATCTCGACTCGGCCTGGCGCACGCCGCAGTTCTGGCTGATCTGGGGCGTGCTGTGCCTCAATGTCACGGCCGGTATCGCCGTGATCGCGATGGCGAGCCCGATGCTGCAGGAGGTGTTCGGCGGCAGACTGCTCGGGCTGGAGGCGCACGCGACGTTAAGCGATGCACAAAAGGCCGCCGTAGTCGCCGCGGCCGCAGGGTTAGTGGGCCTCATTAGCTTGTTCAACAGTCTCGGCCGGATCTTCTGGGCATCCGCTTCGGACTACCTGGGTCGCAAAAACACTTACTTCATATTCTTTTCGCTCGGCGTCGTGTTGTATGCGCTGTTACCGACTTGGGGACACCTGGGTCTCGCCGGGCTGTTCGTCGCATCGGTATGCATCATTCTCACGATGTACGGCGGCGGCTTTGCGACCGTGCCCGCCTACCTGGCGGACATCTTCGGCACGCAGATGGTCGGCGCGATCCACGGGCGCCTGATCACCGCCTGGTCAGTCGCCGGCGTGGTCGGGCCGATGCTGATCGCCAAGCTGCGCGAAGGCCAGCTGGCCGCCGGAGTGCCGAAGAGCCTCGTCTATGACCGCACCCTGTACATCATGGCCGGACTCTTGTTCGTCGGCTTCCTCTGCAACCTGTTCGTACGCCCCGTCAATCCCGCACATCACATGAGCGCCGAGCAGCTCGCGCGGGAACGCTCGCTGCAGCACGAGGCACGCCCGACCGCGGCAGCACCGGCGGCGGCCGCCGCAGCAGACGGCAACGGTGCACTGGTCGCCGTGGCCTGGATTGCCGTCGGCATCCCGTTCCTGATCGGGCTGTACATCGCCCTGCAAAAGGGCGCGAAGTTGTTCGGACTGTAGAGTGCTAGCCGGGCGGCCGCGCGCGCGCCGCATCGCTGCGTGCGCGCGCCGCGGCGCGGCGTTCCTCCTCCAGCTCCCAGAGCCGGTGCAGGTGCGAATACAGAAAGGCGGTAGTGAGACCGAACAGCAGCAGGCCATTGAGGGCCTCGACCGCGCCCATGAGCTGCCAGTGCGCTGCCAGCGCGAGATTGGTATGTCCGTAGGTGGTCATTGCGCTGAGCGAATACAGCATCGCCGAACGTCCGTCCGGCAGCGCGCCCAGGATTCGGTAGGCGAATCCCCAGATGCTCGCCTCGAGCGCGTGCAGCGCGGTTGCGAGCAGGGCCACGCCGCCCATGACCACGACAAACATCCCGAAGAAGGTGCGGCGGGTGGCACTGACGGTGCGCACGACGCCGCTGTTGATCAATCCCAGGCCGATCACGTGCAGGACCACGGTCAGCACGACCAGCGGTAACGACCAAGCCCAATTGCTATCCCAGCTCAGTGCGTCTTCAGGGCGCATCACCGGCTCCGCTCAGCCCACGCTGTGCAGGAATGTGGCACGGCCTGCCCTGCCGGTTCAAATCCCCGTACTCCCCGGTATAGTCGTCACGCACCATCAGGAGGAGCCGTATGCGGCGCGCTGTTCAGTCGCACGGATGGGTCCCGCCGGCTGCGTGCGGCGTTCTGGCGCTGTGCCTGCTGGTCGCCGGTCGGCTGCAGGCCGACCCGCTGCCGACAGTCACCGTTCAAGCGCAGCGCGAACAACTGCGCCAGCAGGTGAACCAGTTTGTCGCTCAGACCATCGTGCGACCGCATAATGATGACTCGCTGTTGCGCTGGGACACACCGATCTGTCCGCTGGTTGCAGGACTTCCGCGCGAGCAGGGCGAGTTCTTCCTGCAGAGAATCTCGCAGGCCGCGCGCGACGCCAAAGCCCCGCTCGCCGGAGAGAAGTGCCGGCCCAACCTCTACGTGATCGTGGCTGCCAACCCGGCCAACTTCCTCAAGCTGTGGTGGCGGCATGACGTGCGTCTATTCAGTACTGCTAACGGTGTCGTCCCGGTACAGCGCTTTATCGACACACCGCGGGCGGTGCGCGTCTGGTACAACAACCAGGCGATCGATCCCGCCTCTGGCGCGCAGGTCGAGCCCCTGCTCGCCCAGAGTCTCGGACCCGGTGGCGCTTCCGTATCGTTCCCGGTGAACTATCTCCCCGGACGCATGAGCTCGCGACTGCAGCACATGATGGTGCGCAACGTGCAGTCGGCCATTGTGATCATCGACGCGCAGCAGATGTCAGGGTTCGAGATCGGACAGCTGGCCGACTACGTGAGCATGGTGAGCCTGGCAGAGATCAATCTTGACAAGGACGTCGGCAACATCCCCAGCATTCTGACGCTGTTCCGGCATCCGGCGGAGGCCCCGCAGGAACTGACGGTGTGGGATCGGTCGCTGCTGCACGCCGTCTACACCTCGCGGCAGCAGGACACGATGCAGTTCTCGGAGATATGCACCGGCACTTTGGATGCGCTCGTCGCAGCGCGCGATCAAAGTATCCTGCCGGCGAACGCACCGGGTAGCGCGAAATAGCTCGCCGAGTCATCGCCGGCGCAACAGCGACCAGACAGCACCAGCTGCCGAGCCGACGGCTTTGTGCAACGACAGGTGCAGCCTCGTCTGCTGGGAACGTGCGCGCGTGCCGTGCCTGACAAGCACTCTTCTGACGAAGCGAATCTGGAGCGGGAAACGAGACTCGAACTCGCGACCCCGACCTTGGCAAGGTCGTGCTCTACCAACTGAGCTATTCCCGCATCCCTGGAGAGGAGCGCGAGATTCTATGTACACCCCTTGGGAAGTCAAGGCGAGTGCGTCGCCCGCATATTTGATCAATTAGTCGATTTATGTCTATTAATATTATTATTTTTCACATACTTACAGAATAAAGCTAACGTTTTAGCTCGGGCCATGCGGCCCGCAGATACGCGACCATCGAAACGAGCGTCGCCAGCGCCGCGACTTCGGTGAGCACAACGCCCGGCGTATAGGTCGGCACGCCGAAAAGGGGCACACGGTAGAGCATCATTGACAGTCCGGTGATCTGCAGGATGGTCTTGTACTTTCCCAGCTGTGAGACCGCCACTTTGCGCCGCTCACCGATCTCCGCCATCCATTCGCGCAACGCCGAGATGGTGATCTCGCGACCGATGATGACCACGGCGGTGAGTACGATGAGGGCACGCGGATCCTTGCTGACCAGGAGCACGAGCGCGACCGCCACGATCAGTTTGTCGGCCACCGGGTCGAGAAACGCGCCGAGGCGCGAGATCTGTCCCAGGCGTCGCGCAAAGTAGCCATCCAGAGAATCAGTGATGCCGGCGGCGGCGAACAGCAAGCCGGCTGCCGGGTCGGCCCACGGGTACGGCATGTAAAACAGCAGAATGATGAGCGGAATCGCGGCAATGCGAGTCCACGTCAGCGTGTTGGGCAGATTCCAGGGCATCAGCTGCGCCTACGAGCCGGGATGCAGGTGATCATAGAGAGTTCGCGCCAGCGCCGCGCCGATTCCGCTCACCTGGGTCAGGTCTGCCACGCCGGCGCGCAGCACCCCCTGCAGTCCGCCAAAATGCTTGAGCAGCGCCCGGCGCTTGGCGGGACCGAGACCCGGTACGACTTCCAGCACCGATTCGTTGTAACGCTTGGCACGCCGCCGGCGGTGCCCGCTAATCGCGAAGCGATGCGCCTCATCGCGGATGCGCTGGATGAGGCGTGAGGCAGGCGCGTGTGCGGCAGGCGTCACCGGAGTGCTGGCGCCGTACACGAACAGCCGCTCCTGGCCGGGACGGCGGTCGGGGCCCTTGGCGACTCCCACCAGCGCGAGATCGCCGAAACCGAGCTCGGCGAGCACCTCGTGCACCTGGCTGATCTGGCCGATGCCGCCATCGATCAACAGCACGTCCGGGGCCGGCACGTCGCCATCGCGTACATGGCGATAGCGTCGTTCCAGGGCCTCGCGCAATGCGCCGTAGTCATCCCCGGGAGTGACGTTGCGAATGTTGAAGCGCCGGTACTCTTTCTTCAGCGGCCCCTCGGGACCGAATACCACGCACGCGGCTACCGTCCCCTCGCCGCCGGTGTGGCTGATGTCGAAGCATTCGAGCCGCTGCGGCGGCTCCGGCAGGTCGAGCTCGTCGGCCAGATCCTGCAACATCTCCTCCATCCCCGCCCGCTGCGCGAAGCGCATGCGCAGCGCCTGGGTCGCGTTCTCGCGCGTCAACTCTACCCAGCGGGCACCGATGCCGCGCAGCGGATGGCGCACCGCGACGCGGTAACCCACACGCGTGCTCAGCGCCTCGCCGAGCGCCTCGGCATCCTCGAGCGGACTGCCGAGCAGCACCTCGGCGGGCGGCTCGGCGCTGGCGTAGTACTGCATCAGGAACGAAGACAGCGCCTCGTGCGGCTCGGCGAGCAGCGCCCGCGGAAAATAGCTGTTGGTGCCGAGGTTGCGACCGCCGCGCACCAGCATCACGCTGACGCCGTACTCGCCGGCCGTGCCGACGATGGCCAACACATCGACGTCGCGCTCACCCTCGGCCGTCACCACTTGCTGCGCCTGGATGCGCTTCAGCGCCTGCAGCTGGTCACGCACCGCCGCTGCACGCTCGAACTGCAGGCGCGCCCCGGCCTCCTCCATGCGCGCCTGCAGTTCGGCATTCACCTCATCGCTGCGCCCTTCGAGCACCTTGACCGCGGAGGCGATGTCTTCGGCATAGGCCTCGCGCGTGATGAGCCCGACGCAGGGCGCCGAGCAGCGACCGATCTGGTGCTGCAGACACGGGCGGCTGCGGTTGGCGAAGAAGCTGTCGCGGCAGTTACGGATGTGGAACAGCTTCTGCAGCTGGTTGAGGGTGTCGCGCACCGCGCCGGCATTGGGAAACGGCCCGAAGTAGCGCCCCGGGGCGCTGCGCGAGCCACGGTAGAACTCTAGCCGCGGGAACGGGTGCTCGACGTACAGATGGATGTACGGGAAGCTCTTGTCGTCGCGCAGGACGATGTTGAAGCGCGGCCGGTGCGCCTTGATGAGGTTGTACTCGAGCAGCAGCGCCTCGGTTTCCGAGTTGGTGACCGTCACCTCGATGGCACTGATCTGCGCGACCAGCGCCTGCACGCGCGGATCGACGTTGCTCGCGGCGAAGTAGCTGCCAACGCGGTCCTTGAGGCTGCGTGCCTTGCCGACGTACAGCAGCTCCTGCTCAGCGCCGTACATGCGGTACACGCCCGGACGACGCGGCAGCGCGGCGATGAATGCCTTCGAATCGAACACGCGCCTCAGCACCTCAAGCGCCGGGCGGCGCACGCAGTGCGGGCAACTCGGCCCGTGCACAGCTACGCGCGACCACGCCACGGAACATTTCGGCAGTGAGCCGCCGTGTCTGGGTGTTGTAGCGGCTGCAATGATAGGAATCGATGAGCCAGCGGCGGGCATCGAGCGCATGTTCGCGCCCGTGAGCGAACGCAAAGGCGCTGCGCGGCAGCTGCAGAGCCTCCAGCACGGCATCGTGGGCAATGCGCCCGAGCGCGAGAAACACCCGTACCGGCGTCAGCACGCGCAGCTCCGCGGCGAGGTAGGCGTTGCAGCTGCGGATCTCGGCCGGCAGCGGCTTGTTCTCCGGTGGCACACACTTGACGGCGTTGGCGATGCGCGTGTTGATCAGCTGCAGACCGTCGCGCACCGACTGCGAGCGCGGTGCGCTCGCCAGACCTGCCTGGTAGAGCGTCTCATAGAGCAGAATCCCGGCGTGGTCACCGGTGAACGGCCGTCCGCTGCGGTTGGCACCGTGCATGCCGGGGGCGAGGCCCACGATCAGGATGCGCGGCGTGTCGTCCCCGAATGACGGCACCGGCCGTGCCCAGTAATCGGGGTGCTCGTGGCGCGTTTTGCGCAGGAATGCCGCCAGTCGCGGACAGCGCGTGCAGCCGGCGTCGTAGACGACCTCGGCAGCTGGGCCCTGCGGCGCCTCAGTCATCCATGTGCCGGATAATTGCACCGGCGAATCCGGAGGTGCTCATGAGTTTCGCGCCCGGAATCAGCCGCTGCAGGTCCTCCTCCACGTTGCGGCGTGCCGCCAGCGCGCGTTTGGGCGTCTTGATGGCCTCGCGCAGCCGGGCGAGATCGTAGGTCAGCTCCTTGTTGGCGATGGTCAGCTTCACGCCCTTGAGGACGAGATCGGCGGCCTGCGACCACTTGAGGTAGCGCAGCATCATCTCGGCCGAGAGAATCAGCGATCCGGGGTTCACGCGGTCCTTGCCGGCGAAGCCCGGCGCGGTGCCGTGGGTGGCCTCGAACACGGCGAGACCGTCGCCGATGTTGCCACCTGGCGCAATGCCGATGCCGCCGACCTGCGCGGCGAGCGCGTCGGAGACGTAATCGCCGTTGAGATTCAACGTCGCGATCACGTCGTATTCCTCCGGGCGCAGCAGTACCTGCTGCAGGAAGTTATCGGCGATCACGTCCTTGACCACAATTTCCTGGCCGCTCACGGGACTCGGAAAGGACAGCCACGGGCCGGCGCCGAGGGGCTGCGCGCCGAATTCGTCACGCGCCAGCTCGTAACCCCAGTTACGGAAGGCGCCTTCCGTGAACTTCATGATGTTGCCCTTGTGCACCAGCGTTACCGAGACGCGCTCGTGGTCGATGGCGTACTGCAGGGCTTTGCGCACCAGGCGCTGGCTGCCCTCCTTGGAGACCGGCTTGATGCCGATGCCGCTCGATTCCGGAAAGCGGATCGCGGTGACCTGCAGCTGACGCTGCAGGAAATCAATGAGTTCGCGCACCTGCGCCGAGCCGGCCGGCCACTCGATGCCGGCATAGATGTCCTCGGTGTTCTCGCGAAAGATCACCATGTCGGTGAGGCTGGCATCCTGCATCGGGCTCACGACGCCGGGAAAATAACGGATCGGGCGCACGCAGGCGTACAGATCGAGAGTCTGGCGCATGGCGACGTTGAGCGAACGCAGTCCACCGCCAATGGGCGTGCCGAGCGGTCCCTTGATGGAAACGACGAACTCGCGCAGCGCGGTCAGCGTCTCCTCCGGCAGCCACTGGCCGTAGAGCTTGTTCGCCTTCTCGCCCGCGTACACCTCCAGCCAGGCGATGCGCCGCGCGCCGCCATAGGCCTTGGCCACGGCCGCATCGACCACGCGCCGCATGGCCGGCGTCACATCGATGCCAATGCCGTCGCCCTCGATAAAGGGAATGACCGGCTGGTCGGGGACGGTGAGGGATAAGTCCGGGTTGATGCGAATCGTTCGCCCCTCGCGCGGGACGACGATGTGCTGATACGCCATAGGCGAGCGCGCTTTTACGCAGCCGGACCTGCGCGGCGCTTGCCGGCGCGGGCGCTCTGACTGCGCTCGGCGATCAGCATGGCCAGTTCCAGCGCCTGTTCGTGATTCAGACGTGGATCGACGCTCGAGCGGTAGGCGCGCGCCAGATCCAAGTCGGTGAGCCCGCGCGCTCCACCGGTGCACTCGGTGACATCCTCACCGGTCAGCTCCACGTGCACACCACCGAGGGTGGAGCCGAGCTCGGCGTGGATACGGAAGGCGAGATCGAGTTCCTTGAGGATGTTCTCGAAGCGGCGCGTCTTGATGCCGCCGGTGGTGGTCTCGGTGTTGCCGTGCATCGGATCGCACACCCACAGGATGGTCTGGCCGGTCTGCCGCACCGCTTCGATGGCCTTGGGCAGCGCGGTGGCGACGTCCTTGGCGCCGAAGCGGTGGATCAGTGTCAGCCGGCCCGGTTGATTCTGCGGATTAAGGGTCGTGACCAGGCCCTGGAGCCACGCCGCATCCATGGCCGCACCGACTTTGACGCCAATGGGGTTGGAAATGCCGCGGAAGTACTCGACGTGGGCACCGTCGAGCGCCGCAGTGCGCATGCCAATCCAGGGCATGTGGGTGGAGAGGTTGTACCAGCGGTTCTGACGCGGGATGAAACGCGTCTGCGCCTGCTCATAGAGCAGATGCAGCCCCTCGTGGCTGGCGTAGAAATCGACCAGCGTCGCCTCGTGAACCGGGTGGCCGCTCATGCCCTCGAAAAAGTCGAGCGAGTCGCCGATCGACTTGACGATACGCTCGTAGGCGTCCTTGAGCGGCGCATGGTGCAGAAAACCGAGGTCCCAGTACTCCGGGTGATGCAGGTCGGCGAAGCCGCCGTCGACGAGCGCACGCACGAAATTCAGGGTGAGCGCGGCGCGCTCGTAGCCGCGCAGCATCAGCTCGGGATCGGCGGCGCGCGCGGCGGCGGTGAATTCCGGGCGGTTGACCAGGTCACCCCGGTAACTCGGCAAGGTCACCCCATCACGCGTCTCGGTGTCAGTGGAGCGTGGCTTGGCGTACTGGCCGGCCATGCGGCCGACCCGGATCACCGGCTTCTTGAGTCCGTGCAGCAGCACCAGGCTCATCTGCAGCAGGATCTTTAGCTTCTTGGCGATGGTGTCCGACTCGCAGTCGGCAAACACCTCGGCGCAGTCGCCCCCCTGCAGCAGGAAGACCTCGCCGCGCTGGGCTGCCGCCAGGCGGGTGCGCAGCGCCTCGACCTCCCAGGAGACGACGATCGGTGGCAGGCGCGAGATCTGCGCGACGATCTGCTCGAGCGCCTTGGGATCGGCATACACCGGCTGCTGCTGGGCTGGTTTTGCCTGCCAGCTGGCACTGTGCCAGGCGGTGGTGGTGGGTGCGCGCATGTGCTTGATCCTAGCACGCAAATTCGCCTGCTTCAGGCGGCGCGGGCCGGCCGGCACCGCCCGCGGCGCGGCCGCTGGCGCCCGGGTCACTTCGAGGGCAGAATGCGCCCCTTTTCCCGAGGGGCATATGCACCGCGTATTAATTCTCGGCGCCGGCAAGATCGGCGCACTCATTTCTGGTTTGCTTGCGGAATCCGGCAGTTACCGGGTGCAGCTGGGCGATGTCGACGGGGCGGCCGCCGAGGCGGTCGTGCGCGCGCATGGCACGGGCAACCTCACCGCTTCCACCCTCGATGCGAGCAACGCCCAGGCCCTCGCCCGCCAGCTGGCCGCGCAGCCGGTGGACGCGGTGATTTCGAGCCTGCCGTACTACTGCAACGTCGCGGTCGCCGAAGCCGCGCGCAAGGCCCAGGCGCACTACTTCGATCTCACCGAGGATGTCGCGGTCACGCGCGCGGTGCGCGCCATCGCGACGGGGGCCAGCCAGGCGTTCGTGCCGCAGTGCGGACTTGCCCCCGGATTCATCAGCATCGCCGCCGCCGAACTCATCACGCATTTCGATGAGCTGCGCGCCGTGAAGCTGCGGGTCGGCGCGCTGCCACAGCACCCGAACAACGTGCTGAAGTATTCCCTCACCTGGTCGACCGAGGGTCTGATCAACGAGTACGGCAACCCCTGCCAGGCGGTGAGCGACGGCCGCCTGGTGGAGGTCGCGCCACTCGAGGGTCTGGAGGAGATCGAGATCGACGGCACACTGTATGAGGCCTTCAATACCTCCGGCGGCCTCGGCTCGCTCGCCGAGACGCACGGTGCGCACATCGAGTCGATGAACTACAAGACCATCCGCTATCCGGGCCACTGCCAGCAGATGCGCCTGCTGCTGAATGACCTCAAACTGAATCACGATCGCGGCACGCTCAAGCACATTCTGGAGAACGCCGTACCGCAGACGCTGCAGGACGTCGTGATCGTGTACGCCGCCGTCACCGGCAAGCAGGACGGTCAGCTGCGCGAAGAGAACTACGTCAACAAGATCTATCCGCAGGTGATCGCCGGGCGGCTGTGGTCAGCCATCCAGGTGACCACCGCCGCCGGGATCACCGCGGTCGTCGACCTGGTGCTCGAGCAGCGGCAGCGGTACCAAGGCTTCGTCGCGCAGGAGCAGTTCCGCCTCACCGACATCCTCGCCAACCGCTTCGGGCGCTACTACGCACCCGGCGGCACCAAGCACGTGTCCGGCGAAGTGGTGGTCTCGGGCAAGGCCGGACATCAGCGCCGGCGCAAGGCGGCGAACGCATGAACGCGCCCGACACCAACGCCATCCTCAGGCGCCTCGGCCTCGGCCCGCTGAATCCCGGCGCCTGGTCGGGGCTGCGCGGCTGGTCGAGCGCGACCGACGAGGCGCTCATCAACGTGCGCAACCCCGCCAACGGCACGCTGCTGGCGCAGGTGCGCCCGGCAACAGCCAACGACTACGAGCGCGTGGTGACTTCCGCAGTCGCCGCCGCGGCGGCCTGGCGCGACGTGCCGGCGCCCAAGCGCGGTGAGGCCGTGCGCCTGGTGGGCGACGAGCTGCGCCGTCACAAGGAAGACCTGGGCACGCTGGTGTCACTCGAGAACGGCAAGATCCTCGCCGAAGGCCTGGGCGAAGTGCAGGAGATGATCGACATCGCCGACTTCGCGGTCGGCCAGTCGCGCATGCTTTACGGGCTGACCATGCACTCCGAGCGCCCGCAGCACCGCATGTCCGAGAGCTGGCACCCGCTCGGGGTGATCGGCATCATCTCGGCATTCAACTTCCCGGTGGCGGTGTGGTCGTGGAACGCCTTTCTCGGCGCGATCTGCGGCAATGCCTGCATCTGGAAGCCTTCGCCCAAAACGCCGCTCACGGCGCTCGCGGTGCAGCACCTGTGCAACCGCGTGATGGAGGCCAACGGCCTGCCGGCGATATTTCAGCTGTTCATCGACGCCGGCACGCAGCTGGCGACCCGCTTCGTCGACGACCGGCGCATCGCGCTCATCTCCTTCACCGGCTCGACCGAGGTCGGCCGCAGCGTCGGCGAACACGTCGCCGCGCGTCTGGGCAAGAGCCTGCTCGAGCTCGGTGGCAACAACGCGGTGATCGTGGATGAGAGCGCCAACCTCGATCTGGCGGTGCCGGCCATCGTGTTCGGCGCCGTGGGCACCGCGGGACAGCGCTGCACCACGACGCGCCGGGTGCTGGTGCACCGTGCCATCGCCGCCGAACTTGAGCGACGCCTGGTGCACGCTTATGGCCAGGTGCGCATCGGCGATCCACTCGAACCCAGCACGCTCATGGGTCCACTGATCGATGACGCCGCGGTCGAGCGCTTCCAGCACGCGCTCGCGGCGGCGCGCACTGCCGGCGGCGAGATTCTGTACGGTGGCAACGTGCTGAAGCGCGCCGGCCACTTCGTGGAACCGGCGATCGTGCGCGCGCGCAACGACTGGCCCATCGTGCAGACCGAGACCTTCGCACCCATCCTCTACGTCATCGAAGTCGACAGCCTGAGCGATGCGATCGCAGCGCAGAACGCCTCTGCGCACGGCCTGTCGTCGGCGCTGTTCACCGACCGCCTGCAGAACGCCGAGCAGTTCCTGTCGGCGGCCGGCAGCGACTGCGGCATCGCCAATATCAACCTGGGCACCTCGGGAGCGGAGATCGGCGGCGCCTTTGGCGGCGAGAAGGACACCGGCGGCGGGCGCGAATCAGGCTCGGACGCGTGGAAGGCCTACATGCGCCGGCAGACCAACACGGTAAACTGGAGCCGACAGCTGCCGCTCGCCCAGGGCATCGAGTTCAAGCTTTCCTAGCGCCCGGGCAGGTGCAGCGAGAAGCGCGCGCCGCCCAGCGCTGAGGTGTCGATGGCCAGCTGGCCACCGTACAGGTCGACGGTGTCGCGCACCATGGCGAGCCCGAGGCCGTGACCGGGCACGCTCTCATCGGCACGCACGCCGCGCTGGCCGACGCGCGCACGGTCGGCCGCCGAGATGCCTGGACCATCGTCCTCGACCACCAGCAGCAGCCGCTCACGCGGCCCGGCCTGAGCATCGAGGACGGCGCTGCAGCGCACGCGGCTGCGACACCACTTGCAGGCGTTGTCGAGCAGATTGCCGAGCAACTCGGTGAGATCGCCGCGGTCGCCGATGAACTGCAGGCCGGGGGCGACCGCGAGCTCGAGCGCCAGGTCCTTGCCGCCGTACACCTTGAGCAGTGCCAGGCGCAGCTCGGTGGCTACCTGCTGTACGTCCACCGGCGCCTGCCCGAGCAGCGCGCCGCCGGCGGCCGAGCGCTTCAGCTGGTGTTCGATGATGCTGTTCATGCGATCGACCTCACCGCCGAGACTCGCGCCCGGTCCGTGCGCCGGCAGGCTCGAGCGCATCACCGCGAGCGGCGTCTTCAGGCTGTGGGCGAGATTACCGAGCGTGTCGCGGTAGCGTGCGACGCGCTTGCGCTCCCCGAGCAGCAGCGCATTGAGATTGGTGGCGACGCCTGACAGCTCGCGCGGATAGCCGCCGCCCAAGCGCTCGCTGCGCCCTTCCTCCACTTCGTGGATCTCGCGCTCCATGCGGCGCAGCGGTGCCAGCACCCAGCGCAGCAGCGTCGCCAAGGTCGCCAGTAACGCCAGCATCAGACCGATGAACCAGCCGATCAGCTCCTGGCGAAAGCTCCACAGCTGCTCTTCATAGGGTGTGAGACTGAGTGCCACACTGAAAGTGAGGCGCCGCGTGCCGTCGGGGTCGTCCTCGAACTCGATCGAGCGGCTCTCGATGGCCACCCGCTCGTGACCCACGACCGCATAGGACAGGGCGCGCTCGCCGCTCGCCATGAGAGCGCCGAAGTCGATGGGAAAGCCGGCGGTCGAGGGCGAGCGCCACTCGTGCAGCGGCGAGCGGATCTGGGCGTAGTAACCCGAGCGCGGTGTCTCCAGGCGCGGATCCAACGCCTGCGCTGCCGGCGCATAGCTGCCGTTCGGCTGCAGTTCGGCCGCAGCGATCAGCGACACCATCTGCGAGTCGAGGACTTCCTGCAGCGAGCGCTCCGACAGGGCGCGGAAGCCGGTATCGAGCACCAGCATCATGACGCCGAAGAACAGCGCTAGCGGGAGCGAAACCGCAATCAGCAGCCGCCGGCTGAGTGAGTGCACGGAGGCAGTGCGGTGCGGTGGCGCGCCTGCAGCCGTCTACGAGCCCGCATCGCGCGGCACCGCGAAGCGGTAACCGCGACCACGCAGCGTCTCGATCGGCTTCAGACGGTCCTCGGGATCGAGCTTGCGGCGCAGCCGACCGATCAGCACCTCGATGACGTTGCTGTCGCGCTCGAAGTCCTGGTCGTAGAGTCGTTCGGTGAGCTCGGTCTTCGAGATGACATCTCCGGCACGCAGCATCAGGTGCTCGAGGATGCGGTATTCAAAGGTGGTGAGCTCCACCGCGGCGCCGTGCGCCTCGATCGTCTGGGTGCGCGTATCCAGCACGATCGGACCACACCGGAGCTGCGGGGTGGCCCAGCCGCCCGCGCGGCGCAGCAGCGCCTGCAGCCGCGCCAACACCTCCTCGAAATGGAACGGCTTGGCGACATAGTCATCAGCGCCGGCCTGCAGGCCCTCGACCTTGTCCTGCCAGTTGTCGCGCGCCGTCAGGATCAGGATCGGGAAGGTCTTGCGCGCCGCGCGCAGGCGCCGGATGACCTCCAGCCCGGAGATTCCCGGCAGACCGAGGTCGACGATCGCTACATCCAGCGGGTATTCCGTGCCGGCAAACAGGCCCTCATGGCCATCGCGCGCGACGTCCACCGTGAAGCCCGCCTCGGTGAGGCGAGCCTTCAGGGTCTCGCGCAGTGCGGCTTCATCCTCGACCACCAGGGCGCGCATCAGTGCATCTCCCCGCTCAGCGCATCGACGCGCACCGTGCGCACCTTGCCCGAGTCGTTCAGCAGTCTCAGCACATAGACGGTGTGGCCGCCATCCTTCTGCGTCTGCGCCTTGATGACGCGCGCGTGGTAGTGCTTCTCGACGTTGCGCACCGCTTGATCCATGGACAGGCCGGCGGCCGGCGCCGCGACGCACGGCAGCACCAGCGCCGCAGCCAGCGGTAACATAACTAGAGCGAGTCGACGCGGATACATCGCAGCGCGCAAGCCTAGCGCATTCGCGCCGTGGGCGGCGACTACGGCCGTCTTCAGCTCGGGTTCAGTTTCGCCTCGCGCCACAGCGCGTCCCACTCAGCGGCCGACAGCCTGGTTAGGTCGAGCGCGCGTGCGCGTGCCAGCCTCTCCATGTGCGCGAAGCGGCGCGCGAACTTGCTGTTGGCGCCACGCAGCGCCTGCTCTGGATCCACCTGCAGATGCCGGCTCAAGTTGGCGACCGCGAACAGCAGATCGCCCAGCTCCTCCTCGAGCGCCGCCGGCTCACCCTGCGCAGCATCGACCTCGTGCAGCTCCTCGATGACCTTGGCGCGCACCTCGCGCGCGTCCGGCCAGTCGAAACCGACGTGTGCAGCGCGGCGGCCGAGCTTCGCCGCCCGGCTGAGCGCCGGCAGCGCCTGCGGTACGCCGTGCAGCACCGTGCTGTCGCCGCGCGCAGCCGCCGCGCCCGCGGCCGCGGCGCGTTCGGCGGCCTTCTGCTCCTCCCAGACGCGTACCAGATCCTCTGGCGCCAGCTGTGCGCCGGCGAACAGGTGCGGATGGCGCCGCACGAGCTTTTCGCGGATGGCATCGGCGATCTGGGCGAAATCGAACCAGCCGCGCTCTTCGGCCAGACGCGCGTGGAACACCACTTGGAACAGCAGATCACCCAGCTCCTCGCGCAGATGATCGCGGTCGCCGTGCGCGATGGCATCGGCGACCTCGTAGGCTTCTTCGATGGTATACGGGGCAATGCTTGCGAACGTCTGCTCCCGATCCCAGGGACAACCGCTGTGCGGATCGCGCAACCGCGCCATCAGCGCCAGCAGCTCGGCGAGGGCGCGCTCGGGCGAACTCACCGGATCGCCTCGCCGATGCAGGTGCGGTACAGCGTCAGCAGCATGCCGGCGGTGGCGCCCCAGATATTGCGCTCACCGAAGGGTATGTCGCGGAAATCCACCCACTCGCCGGTGACGCCCGAGCGGCGGCGCTGCAGCACATGATTGGCCGGGTCGAACAGGTAATTCACCGGCACCTCGAAGGTATCTTCCACCTCCTCGCTCGCCAGCAGCAGCTCAAAGCCCGGCTGCACGAACGCGATCACCGGGGTCACGCGAAAGCCCGTGATGACCAGATGATCCGGCAGGTAGCCGGCCACCGAGACGAAGCGCTCGTCGAGGCCGATCTCCTCGCGCGCCTCGCGCAGCGCCGCTGCTTTCGGCCCGTCATCCGCGGCCTCGATGCGCCCGCCGGGGAAGCTGATCTGTCCGGCGTGGTTGCGCAGCTGCGTGGCACGCTGGGTGAAGAGTGCCGTGAGCTCACGCCGCTCCACCAGCGGAATGAGCACCGCCGCCGGCAGCGGGTTGGCTGGAAACAACTTGCGGAAAGCATCGCTGCCGGGTTGCGCGCGCCCGGGCAGCAGCCAGTCTTCCGGCGCATGCCGCGGCTCGGTCCCGGCGAGACGCGTGCGGATCACTTGCGCCCAGTCGGGCGCAGTGGACGAAGAGGTAGGGGGTTGCCCGCTGGCCTCCGGCATCACGCGGGCCGTCAGCCGCCACCGCCGCCCTTGATGCCGCCGGTGGTGAGCTCGGTCGGATCGAGGAGCCGGGCGAGCTGCTCGCGCGGCAGGTCGGTCATCTCCGCCGCCACCTCGCGGATTGGCCGCCCCTGCGCGTAGGCCTGCTTGGCGATGGCCGCGCCTTTCTCGTAGCCGATGACCGGGTTCAGCGCGGTGACGAGGATGGGGTTGCGCTCCAGCGCCTCGGCCAGACGTGCCCTATTGACCGTGAAGCCCTTGATGGCGCTGTCGGCGAGCGCGCGGCTGACGTTCGCCAGCAGCTGAATGCTCTCCAGCAGGTTGCGCGCGATCACCGGCAGCATGACGTTCAGCTGGAAGTTGCCCGATTGCCCGGCGATGGTGATGGCAGTGTCATTGCCGATCACCTGCGCGGCGACCATGGTGGTGGCCTCCGGCACGACCGGATTGACCTTGCCGGGCATGATGCTGCTGCCGGGCTGCAGCGCCGGCAAGGCGATCTCGCCCAGCCCGGCGAGCGGTCCGCTGTTCATCCAGCGCAGATCGTTGGCGATCTTCGTGAGACTGACGGCCACGACCTTCAGCTGCCCGGACAACTCCACCGCGGTGTCTTGGCTCGAGAGCGCCTCGAAATAGTTGCGCGCTGGCACGAACGGTACGCCGGTGAGTGCCGCCAGCGCCTCCGTGAAGCGCCGGCCGAATTCCGGGTGCGCGTTGATGCCGGTGCCCACAGCGGTGCCGCCCTGGGCGAGCGCCAGCAGCCGCGGCTCCACCGACTTCAGGCGCTCCACGCCGTGCTCGATCTGGGTACGCCAGCCGGACAGCTCCTGCCCGAACGTCACCGGCATGGCGTCCATGAGATGCGTGCGGCCGGTCTTGACGATGCCACCGAGCTCACGCTCCTTGGCGGCGAGCACTGCGGCGAGGTGCGTGAGCGCGGGCAGCAGTTGCCCACGCAGCGCCAGCGCCGCGCTGACGTGGATCGCCGTCGGGATGGCATCGTTGCTGCTCTGTCCCATGTTGACGTGATCGTTGGCGTGCACCGCTGTCTGCAGCTGCCGGCTCGCGAGCGAGGCGATCACCTCGTTGGCGTTCATGTTGGTGCTGGTGCCGGAGCCGGTCTGGAAGATGTCGATCGGGAAATGCCGGTCGTGCTTGCCCGCGGCCACCTCGGCTGCGGCGGCATCGACCGCCTGCGCGATCTTCGGCTCGAGCAGACCGAGCGCCCGATTGGCGCGTGCCGCGGCCTGCTTCACCAGCGCCAGTGCTGCAATGAAGGCCTGCGGCATCGGCAGCCCGCTGATGGCGAAGTTCTGCACCGCGCGCTGCGTCTGCGCGCCCCACAGGGCATCGGCGGGCACCTTGAGCTCGCCCATGCTGTCGCGCTCCACCCGGTACGAACTCGTCATGCGGCCACTCCGAACCCTTGGGAAACGCCGGCCGGACAGCCGTATGCGTTATGATGCAAATCCTAGCACTTCGCGCTGATCTGTAACGTAATGCCGCAAGACCCGGGCGATTCGCTGCCGGCGCTCCAGGCCCTCTCTCCCGTCGATGGTCGCTACCGCAATGCGACCGCACCGCTGCGCGAGCTCCTGTCGGAAGCCGGGCTGATCCGCGAGCGCATCCGTATCGAAGCACAGTGGCTGCTGCAGCTGGCGGCGGCGGCACCGCAGCTGTCCGGCGGCCACTTGTCGGCAGCGGTGCGCAGCCGCGCGCAGCAGCTGGCGCAGGCGCCCGACGAGCACGCCGCCGCAGCGGTGAAGGCCATCGAGGCGCGCATCAATCACGACGTCAAGGCGGTGGAATACTACGTGCGCGAGCAGCTGGCCGCGGCCGGCGCGCGCGAGGCGACACTCGAGCTGGTGCACTTTGGCTGCACCTCCGAGGACATCAACAATCTCAGCTACGCGCGCCTGCTGCAACGCGCCCGCGACGCGCTGCTCGGCGTGCTGGAGGCCCGCGGCGGCGAACTCACCGAGCTCGCCCGGCGCTATGCCGACACCGCCATGCCGGCGCGCACCCACGGACAGCCGGCCAGTCCGACCACTCTCGGCAAGGAGATGGCGAACTTTGCCGCGCGGCTGCGCCGCGCGCAGCAGCGCTGGGCGCAGGTGCGCATTCTCGGCAAATGGAACGGCGCGGTCGGCAATTTCAACGCGCACGTCGCCGCGCTGCCGCAACTCGACTGGCCTGCGCTCGCACGCTCGTTCGTGACCGCGCTC
>DATHMN010000030.1:0-2270 GCA_035487135.1 Steroidobacteraceae bacterium
AGACTGTGCGCGCCGAGCGCTTTGCCGTCCAGCGCTGATGCGGGCGGTCCTCGACACCAACATTCTCTGTAGCGCACTGCTGACGCCGGGGGGCCTGACCGATCGGCTCTATCGGGCCTGGCGAGAAGGGCGCTTCCAACTGCTCACGTGCGAGGAGCAGCTGGAAGAGTTCCGCCGCGTCACGCGCTATCCGCGCCTGCGACCCTTCATCGAACCCGCCGCCGCCGGTGCGATGCACAACGAGCTGCGGCGACTCGCGGTGTTGGTTGTGGAGCTGCCCGTCGTCGACGCATCGCAAGATCCGGCGGATAATTTTCTGCTGGCGATGGCGCAGGCCGGGGAGGCCGACGTACTCGTCACCGGTGACAAGCACGATCTGCTGTCGCTTAAGGTCTTTCAGCGCACGCGGATCATCACCGCGCGGCAGTTCCTGGGACAGCTCGGCGAGAAAAAGAAGCGCTCGCCGAAGCGCAAGGTCACGGCGTCACGTCGCAGAAAGCGCAAGACATCGCGGTAGGGGAGGGGTAGCGAACAGCATGGAAGTTCCATTCTGCATGTCTCGAGTACCGCGGCGATCCGCTGCAGCCCGGTTGCGCATCAATCTGCGTCGCCCGATGAGAATGACCGCCGGTTCTGAGGCGTGGGTCCCATGACCAACGAAGTTTTTTCGCGCGTCAAGATTGATGCGCAGCTCCGCGATCAGGGTAAGCTGATCTTGGGATCGCTGGACGACGCTACACATGCCGGCGCCATGAACGCCCCCGGGCTCGGGTTCCACCCGCTCAAGGGTAAGCCAAAACGCTGGGCGGTCAGCGTAGATGAGAATTTTCGCGTGATCTTCCGCTTCGAGGATGGGCACGCACTGGAGGTTGACTATGACGACTACCATTAAAGCGGCGCCGGTGATGCACAGCCCGCCGCACCCGGGCGAAATCCTGCGTGAGCTGTACCTGAAGCCGATGCGCGTCACGATCATCGAGGCGGCGAAAGCCCTCGGCGTCACCAGCAAACACGTGTCGGGGATTGTGAACGGTCACGTTCGTATCACGGCGGATATGGCCATTCGGCTCGCGGCAGCTCTGGGTACCGATGCTCAGACGTGGGTGAACCTGCAGGCGCAGCACGATCTGTGGGTGGCAAGCCAGAGGAAGCCGCCGAACGTAAGGCCGCTACGCCAAGCTGCCTGACGTGGAGCCGCAGCTCAGACCTTCGAAGCTACTGCATCACCATATTTTCCCCAGTGCGGCGTCCGCTTGTGTAATCAAGCCGGCCACGATAGCTCGTCCGGGCAAAGTTCCCCTTGGCCGTGGGGGATTTCGTGCGCAGTTAGCGGGAATCACCCGCCTGAATCAGTACTTTATCTTCCTCTCGCCGGGTTGATGAGCATCATAACTATTTGAATATACAAGGCGTTTAAGGTGTCCACTTCCCTCATAATGCCAGGGTTGAGGGGTCGAGTCCCTCCCTTTCCACCATACAATAGATAGTCGTTAGTGGATTCCAGCGGGACGGACTGTCTGAGCGCGAAATGGAGGCGGTACTTCCATCTCCAAGTGAACCTGGGCCCGCAGCATCGGCACCATTGCCTGCGACTGGATGTGAATGCGGTACATCTGCACGTCGCGAAAGTAGCGCTGCAGCCTGTCGCCACGCTTAGCCGTGGCCGCGCCAGCACTATGAAACAGCATCTCCACACATTCGCAGGCGGAACGGCAACCTTCGCGGGCGAGGCCCCATACGCGCAGCGTATCCGCACAGGTAATCGGCCGACCCTTTTCCATCCACTGCCGGCATTGGTCCAGATGGAGTCGCGTTCCACTGAGCGTCAGTGCTTCGGCAGCATCCGCCCTGCACTTCGCCTCGCCGAAGATCCTCTGAAGCTCCGGATCGTGCATCCGCGTGCGGCGCGGATCAACCAGCAGCGGCTTGTTTCTCAGGAGCTGTTCGTACTCTTCAAGTGCAGCACGCGCGGCGCCGGTCAGAATCGCACCGAACTCACAGCTGAACCAACCGAAGAGGATCCCGAGAAACAGGCCTTCGCGATGCAGGCGGGTCCCCGGCGTGCCATTGGGCAGGTCCTCCGTGCTCAGCCGGGTGCCCGGCGAGGAAATGATGTGCGAGTCGGGTACAAAGAGCTCCTTGATGCGAACGCTGTTCGAGCCGCTCGCCTGCATGCCCATGGCCGCGTCACCGCCCCAATCCGGCACGATCTCAATGTCCGCGCGCGGTACGACGATCGTGACGGACTTGAAACCCTCCGGACCCGGTAT
>DATHMN010000031.1:0-2135 GCA_035487135.1 Steroidobacteraceae bacterium
GCGGCCCGCCTGCTTCGCGAGTCCCAGCCATTCGAGCAGCACCGCAAGGCCGGCGCTGTCGCAGGTGGTGACGCCACTGCAGTCGATCTCGAGGGCCTGCGCACCGCTCGCGCCGAGTGACTCCCGACCGAGCGCGAGCGCCCGGCGTGCGGTGGCGAAGGTCAGCGGCCCGTGCACGCGGACGTTTCCGTCCGCACCCCTGGCCAGCTGCAGCGCGGCCGCACCGGCAGCGGGCAGCGCGGCGGCGGCAGGCGGTGGCAGCGTGCTCATCAGCCCTTGCCCGTGACCTGCTGCTTGCCGATCGCCTCGGGCTTCTCGCCCGAGGCGAGGCGCTTGATCACCGCGTCGATCCCCTGCTGCTCGATCTGCGCGCCGAAGTCCTCGCGATAGCTGTTCACGTAGCTGATACCGTCGATCACCACGTCCCATGCCTTCCAGCCCTGCGGCGTGCGCACCATGTAGTAGTTGACCGCGACGCGATCGCCGTTGTCACGCTTCACGTCGGTGCGCACCGTGGCGACGCGCGCATCCGGCGCCACGCTGGTCGGATAGATCTTGAGGCGATCGGAGGTGAACTCCGCCAGCGCGCTGCCGTAGTTGGACAGCAGCGAGTGGTAGAAGGCATCGATGAAGCGCTGTCGCTGATCCGGGGTGGCGGTGCGCCAGTACTTGCCGAGCACCAGCTGTGCCGACCGCTGGGTGTCGAAATGCGGCAACAGGTACTTGTCCACCAGCTGCGCAAGCTTCGCCGGATCGCGACGGTAGCCTTCGCGGTCCTTGTCCAGATCATTGAGCATGCCCTGCGCGGCGGCCTGCACCACATCGGCCGGCCCCTCGGCTGCTGCGGCAGGTGCGGCCGCGCCAGCCGGCGCGGGCGCCGTCTGCGCCTGCACGGCGGCGAGTCCCGAGATCAGGCACAGGAGCGCGCCGCCAAAGATTGCGTATCTCATTTCCTCGACTCCGACTTGCTGGATGTATCCGGTTTCTTGGCGGCGTTGCCGGCATTGCCGGCGTCGCCGCCCTGACCGCCGCCGCTGTCCTTGCTCGCGAAATTGGCGAACATCTTGTTGATCAGGTTCTCGAGCACGAGGGCCGACTGGGTCTGGTCGATGGTGCTGCCGTTCTTCAGGTAGGTATCCGACCCGCCCGGACTCAAGCCGATGTACTTGCCACCGAGCAATCCCTGCGTCTGGATGCTGGCGAAGCTGTCGTCGGGGATCTGGTTGAACTGCTGGTCAAAGCGCATGCTGACCACTGCCTTGTAGGTCTTGGAGTCGAAGCGGATGCCGGTGACTTCGCCCATGCGCACGCCCGCCATGGTGACCGGTGAGCCCACCTTGAGATCACCGATGTTGTCGAAGTCGGCGTTCACGTCATAGCCGGCCTTGGCGCCGCCGAACTTCAGTCCACTGGCCGGCAGCTGCGTGGTGAGGAACAGCAGCGCGGCAAATCCCAGCAACACAAACAGCCCGGTTCCGATCTCGAGAGTTCGATTGGCACGCATAAGGTAAAGTTCCTCTTACAGGAATTCCGCGGTCAACACATAGTCGAGCAGCAGGGTCATCACGGACGAGGCCACCACGGTGCGCGTGGTGGCCAGTCCCACCCCTTCGGCCGTGGGGGCGGCGTTGTAGCCTTCGTACACGGCGATCAGGCTGCAGGCAATGCCGAACACGACGCTCTTGATCAGCCCCTCGGAGACGTCGTGCAGCGCGACCGAGTCCTGGGTCTGCGACCAGAACACGCCGCGGTCGACGCCCATCAGCTGTACGCCCACCAGCTGTGCGCCGTAGAGTCCGATGACGCTGAAGATAGCCGTCAGCAGCGGCATGGCGATCACCCCGCCGAGGAAGCGCGGCGCGGCGACGTAGCGCAGCGGATCGACCGCCATCATCTCCATCGCCGTGAGCTGGTCGGTGGCGCGCATCAGGCCGATCTCCGAGGTGAGCGAGGTGCCCGCGCGCCCGGCAAACAGCAACGCAGTGATCACCGGCGCCAGCTCGCGCAGCAGTCCGAGCGCTGCCGCCGTGCCGAGCGCCTCCTCGGAGCCGAAGCGCCGCAGCAGGTCGTAGCCCTGCAGGCCGAGCACCATGCCGACGAAAAGTCCCGACAGCATGATGATGATGAGGGAGCGC
>DATHMN010000032.1:0-11832 GCA_035487135.1 Steroidobacteraceae bacterium
GCCAATGCCTGCCGGCGCTCGCACGTCCGCGTCTGCTGGTCGCGCAGATCTACAACGCCGGCGGCCGCTCGCTGGTGATCATCATGCTCTCGGGCCTGTTCACCGGCATGGTGCTGGCGCTTCTGGGATTCAATCTCCTGCAACGGTTCGGCTCGGAGGAGGCGCTGGGTTTCGCCGCAGCGCTGGCGCTGCTCAAGGAACTCGGTCCGGTGCTCACCGCGCTGCTGTTCGCGGGACGTGCGGGAACGGCCCTCACCTCGGAAATCGGCCTGATGCGTGCCACCGATCAGCTGACGGCCATGGAAGTGATGGCGGTCGATCCGATGCGCTACGTCGCCGCGCCGCGCTTCCTCGGCGGTGTCATCGCCATGCCGCTGTTGACCGCGATTTTCAGTGTCATCGGCCTGTTCGGCGCGCAACTGATCGGCGTGCAGCTGATGGGTGTGGACCGCGGAGTGTTCTGGTCACAGACCCAAGGCTCGGTCGGCCTGCACGATGTCAACGAAGGGCTGATGAAGAGCGTGGTGTTCGGCGTGCTGTGCAGTCTGATTGCCGTGCACGAGGGTTACACCGCGCCGCCGACGGCGGAAGGGGTGGCGCTGGCGACCACTCGCACGGTAGTGGCCTCCTCGGTGATGATACTGCTCATGGACTACGTCCTGACCGCGTACTTCCTCTGAACCGGAATCTGCACTATGCGCCCCAATCGAACTCTTGAGATCGGCACCGGCCTGTTCGTGCTGCTGGGCTTTGCCGCCCTGCTGTTCCTCACGACACAACTGCCGGCCAGCGGCCTGCGCTTCGGCGGCGCCAAGGACACCTACCCGGTGAGCGCCCAGTTCGACAACATCGGCGACCTCAAGGTCGGCTCTCCGGTGACCATTTCCGGGGTGCGCATCGGCGATGTGGTCAACATCCACTTCGACCCCAAGAATTACAAAGCGGTGGTCAGCATGCGCATCGGCACCCAGTACAACCAGATCCCGGATGACAGCTTCGCCAGTATCCAGACGCAGGGGCTGCTCGGGGGCAAGTACATTGGCCTGAGCCCGGGCGGATCGGATACTTTCCTGAAGAGCGGCAGTACCATCGACCAGACGCAGTCGGCGATCGTGCTCGAGAACCTGATCAACAAGTTCTTTGCCAACTACTCGAGCTCCGCCGGTGCGCAGAACCAGGCGGGCAACGGCAAAGGCACAGACACCCAAGGCAACGCGGAGCCCAAGAAATGAGATATTCCACCCTGATGCTGTTCGGCGCATGCCTGGCCGCCGGCCTCGCACTGGCGCAGACACCGGCGCAACCGGCCGATGCAGCAGCCGGCGCCAGCGAGGGACCGTACGAGGTGGTGCAGGCGGCTGCCCAGGGGATGCTGCAGGATCTCGACAAGGACCGCGCCACCTACCGGCGCGATCCGCAGAAGGTCGGCGCGCTGGTCGACAAGTACCTGCTGCCGCATTTCGATACGGAATACTCGGCGCGTCTGGTGCTCGGACAGTACTGGCGCAACGCCAGCCCCGAGCAGCGTCAGCAGTTCATCAACGCCTTCTATCACTCGCTGCTGACGAACTATGGCACTGCGCTGGTGGATTTCACTGCCGACCGCCTCAAGATCTTCCCGACCAAGCCGGATGCGGATGCCACGCGCGCGACGGTACGTACCGAGGTCAAGCGTGACAACGGCGATCGCGTCTCGGTGAATTACTACCTGCGCAAGACGCCGCAGGGCTGGAAGGCCTGGGACGTGGTGATCGACGGCATCAGCTACGTCAACAGCTATCGCGAAGACTTCGGCCCCCAGATCGAGCAGCAGGGGATCGATGCGGTGATCAAGCGACTCGACTCGGGCGAGAAGCCCGAGGCGATCGGCAAGACCAGCGTGAAGGGCTGACGATGCCGCTGGCAGCCCCCGCCGCGTTCGAGCTGCGCACGGCGCAGCCGGGCGTACTGGCTGCGGTCGGCGCCCTGACCTTTGCCAGCGCACGGCGCGCGCGCGAGTTAGGGAGCCAGGCGATCGGCGTCGCAGCCGCAGGTGAGCTCGAAGTCGATTGCGCGGGCATCACGCTCGCCGACAGCGCGGGCCTGAGCGTGCTCATCGACTGGCTCGGCGTGGCGCGCCTGGCGCAGCGCCGGCTGCGCTACCGGCAGCTGCCGGCCGGCATCGCCGCTCTCGCCCGGATCAGTGAGGTCGAGGAGTTGCTGGCGCGCGGTGTGTAGAAGCCGCCGGCTCAGTGCGGCGGGTTGGCTGGGGCGGAGCTCGGCGGCTGCGGGGCTGTCGCGGGCGGCTTGCCACTGCTCTCGGCCTCATCGGCATCGCCCTGCTGCTCCAGCATCTGTTCTTCCTGATCTTCCTCGCTGTGCGAGGCGCCACCGTTGACCTTGAAGTCGCGGTTCTGCAGGTAGGCGTTGCGCAGGAAGGCATACGGGTCGTAGGCGCTGGCAAGCAGCGGATCCAGGCTCAGCAGCCGGGAACGCAGGTCGACCTCGTCCACGACGAACAGGCCATAGTTCCACCAGTCGTTGCGGATGTACTGGCGCGGACTGCTGAAATCATTGCCGAGCTTGCCGAAGGCATCGCGCACGTCGGACGCGCCAAAGAACGGCAGCACCAGGTAGGGGCCCTTCGGCACGCCCCACTTGCCGAGCGTCTGCCCGAGCTCGCGGTCGTTCTTGTCGAGGCCGGCGCGCGTGGCCGGATCCCACAGGCCGCCGATGCCGATCGTGCTGTTGAGCACCAGGCGATAGCTGTCATTGACGAACGCCTTGAACTGGCCTTGCAGCAGGTCGTTGAGGATGGTGACGGTGTAGTTGAGGTTGTCGAGAACGTTACGGATGCCGGTGCGCACCAGGCGCGGCGTGACTTTCTGGTAGCCGCGTGCCGCCGGGCGCAGCACTGCCTTGTCGAGCGCGTCGTTGAAACGGTAGGTCGTACGGTTCATTCGCTCCCACGGGTCGCGCGGGTCGCGCTTGCTGCCGGGGGGCAGCGTGGCGCAGGCGCACGTCAGCAGCAGGCACAGGGACAGCAGCGAGACCCGGATTGTCTTTGGCATGGCAACGTGCGCAGCGAAAGGGGCGGCATTGTAGCAGCCGCGCCGGCGGCGGCCTGCGCTGACGAGGTGGGGCAGAGTGCGGGTTGCGACGGTCAGCGCCCGCCGCGCTGGCCGCCCTGGTCGCCAGTGTCGCTGGCCAGCTGGCGCTTCTTCTGACTGGCGAGGTACTCGCGCACTTCATCGAGACGCGCCCGATAGCGCGCCCGCTGGATGGCGCTGATGTGCGGGGAGGTGAGGGCGAGCTGCAGCTGCTGCGATGCGAGCAGCAGGTCACCGTTGGCGATCTGGTACTCACCCATGTAGTAATAGGCATCGCCCTGGTCGCCCGCGGCGCTCGCCGCGCGCGCGGTGAGCCGGATCTGCTCTGGCGTCGGCGGCACGTTGTTGAACAGGTCGAGCAGCATGTTGTGGGCTTCGGCGCCGCGGTTGTCGGCCATGAGCGCCTCGGCGTAGCGCTGGGTGATGGGCACGTTGCGCGGGAACAGCGCTTCGGCGTGTTTGAAGGTGGCGAGCGCCTCCTGCATGTGTCCGGCGCGCGCCTGCGCTTGACCGAGCGCCGCGTACAGCAGCGTCAGTCCCTGGTGCTGCTGCACCATCGGCTGCAGCAGTTTTACCGCCTCTTCGGGGTGCGCGCTGTTCATGAGGACCAGCGCCTCGCCGTAGCGGTTGGCGAGCGTGTCCTCGCCGTGGGCAATCTTCTGCGCGTACTGCGCCGCCATGTCGGTGTCGCCGGTCGCGACCAGCACCCGCACGCGCTCGCGGATCAGCGGGTAACTCTGCGAGTCGGTGCCGGTGCGCGCCGGAAACTGCGCCGCCCGCGCGCGCGCCTCGGCGATGCGGTCCGTCGTGACCGGGTGGTCCACCAGCATCGCCGGAATGTAGGTCGCCGCCAGTCCCTCGTGCCGGCTGGTGGTCTCGAAGAAGGTCGCCATGGCGGTGGGGTCGTAGCCGGCCCCGGCGAGAAAGCCGATGCCGACGCGGTCGGCCTCGTACTCGTTATCGCGGGTGAAGTTGATCTGCTGCTGAACCGCCAGACCCTCGGCAGCGGCGATGGCGCCCTCGGTTGCCTGACCGCCGCCGGCAGCGCCGAGCAGGACCGCCGCGATCAGGGCGGCGGCCGTCATGAGTGACTGCTGACTCTGGGCGCGGATCGCGCGCGCGATGTGATGCTGGGTGACGTGGGCGGTCTCGTGCGCCATCACCGCGGCGAGTTCCGACTCCTGCTCGGTCGCCAGCACCAGTCCGGCGTTGATGAACACAAAGCCGCCGGGCACCGCGAACGCATTGATGTCCGTATCCTTGATGACGTTGTACTCGAAGCCGTTGCCGCCCTCACTGCTCTGGGCGGCCAGACGCTGGCCGACGCCGTTGATGTATTCGTAGACTTCCGGGTCATCGATCAGCGCGTTCTGATCCCGCAGCTCCTTGGCCACCATGGCGCCGAGCCCGTACTCGTCGCGGTGCGACAGGATGGTCTCGGCGGGGCTGCCGAGATCGGGTAGATCGGAGCCGGCCGAGGGCGCCATCAGAATCTGCTGCGGTGGGGCAGGGGCAGGGGGCGGCTCGGCCGCCAGCGCGAGCGTCGTGCAGGCGTTCCAGGCGACCACAAAGATGACGGCCAGAAGGCGTTTCACCGCCGTTGGACCGTGAGTCACGGCCGCAAGTTTCCCCATGGTTACAGACGCTTACATGCGCGATGCGCGCGAAAGAAGAGCCTAAGGGTACACCTACAGCATGTCGGAGGCGAAATCGGCGAGCCGCGAGCGCTCGCCGCGCACGAGCGTGATGTGGCCCGAATGCGCCCAGCCGCGAAAGCGGTTCACCGCATAAGTCAAACCCGACGTCATCTCGCTCAGGTAGGGCGTGTCGATCTGCGCGATGTTGCCGAGACAAGCGAGCTTGGTGCCCGGTCCGGCGCGCGTGATGAGGGCTTTCATCTGCTTGGGCGTCAGATTCTGTGCCTCATCGAGGATCAGGAAGCGGTTGAGGAAGGTGCGCCCGCGCATGAAGTTGAGCGAGCGGATCTTGATGCGGTTGCGCAGCAGGTCATTGGTCGCGGCGCGGCCCCAGTTGCCGCCTTCCTGCGAGCCGGTGAGCACCTCGAGGTTGTCCATCAGGGCGCCCATCCACGGCTCCATCTTCTCCTCTTCGGTGCCGGGCAGGAAGCCGATGTCCTCGCCGAGCGGGATGGTCACCCGCGTCATGATGATCTCGACGAAGCGGTTGGTTTCGAGCGTCTGCATCAGCCCGGCGGCGAGCGCCAACAGCGTCTTGCCGGTGCCGGCGGGCCCGAGTACCGAGACGAAGTCGATCTCCGGATCCATCAGCAGGTTGAGCGCGAAGTTCTGCTCGCGGTTGCGTGCGGTCACGCCCCAGACGTTGTGGCGTTCGTTGCGGTAGTCGCGCGTCAGCTCGATGGTGGCGGTGTCAGCGGAGAGCTTGCGCACGATTCCTTCGATGCCTTCGGGTGTGTCCTCGAACAATCCCTGGTTGGGCTGCCACTCGTGCACCGCCGGCCCGGTGATCTCATAGAAAGTGCGGTCAGCGTCCTTCCAGGAGCGCATGTCCTTGCCGTGCGACTCCCAGAAATCCTTGGGCAGCGCGGCCATGCCGCTGTAGAGGACGTCGGCATCCTCGAGCGTCTTGTCGCTGTAGTAGTCCTCGGCGTGCACGCCGAGGACGGCCGCCTTGATGCGCAGATTGATGTCCTTGGACACCAGGATGACACGCGCATCGCGCTGCTCGTTCTGCAGCGCCAGCGTCTGCGCCAGGATGGTGTTGTCGCCGCTCTCGCCGGGCAGGCTGGCCGGCAGCGCGCCTTCCAGCTGGCGCGTCTGGAAGAACAGACGCCCGCTGGAGGGCTTCTTGCCATGGTTGCCGGAATAGCCGCTCGGCAGCTGCAGGCCGCGATCGATCTGCTCCTTGGTGGCATCGCGCATCATGTCGTCGAGAAAGCGGCTCACCTGACGCACGTTGCGCGAGGCTTCCGACAGCCCCTTCTTGTGAGCGTCGAGCTCCTCGAGTACCACCATCGGCAGGTACACGTCGTGCTCCTCGAAACGGAAGATCGCTGTCGGGTCGTGCATCAGCACGTTGGTGTCGAGCACGAACAGGCGCCGCCCGGCGCGCGATCTGCCCTTCACTTCGCGTGCTTCGCCCGAAGCTGCCGTCGGACCTGGCTCAGAGACGCTGCGCTGCTTCAAGTACTGCCTCCGCGTGACCGGCTACCTTCACCTTGCGCCACTCCTCCTGCAGGCGACCGCTGCCGTCCAGCAGGAAGGTGCTGCGCTCGATTCCCAGATACTTTCTGCCGTACAGGCTTTTCTGTTTGATGACATCAAACAATTTGCAGACCTTCTCCTCCGTGTCGGCCAGCAGCGGGAAGGGCAGGGATTCCTTGGCGGCGAACTTGTCGTGCGAGGCGAGCGAGTCGCGTGACACGCCGACGATCTGCGTGCCGGCCTTGCGGAAGGCCTTGTCCAGATCGCGGAATTCCTGCGATTCGCGCGTGCAGCCGCTGGTCATGTCGCGCGGGTAGAAGTAGATCACCAGCTTTTTGCCGGCCGCATCCTTGAGGCGCCAGGTGCCGCCGCCCGTCCGGGGCAGGGAGAAGTCGGGTACCTTGTCGCCGGGCTTGATCTTGGGCATCTCGTTTCAGGATTTGACGGGTTCGAGAATGGCATCGAGGTTGAGCGAATCGCAGAACTCCATGAACTCCTCGCGCAGCTGGGCCACGTGAATGCGGCTCGGCACGTTGACGATCATCTGCACGGAAAACATCGGCGCGCCGGTGTGCGCCGCCGGATAGCTGCGGGTCGAGACCTCGGCGATGTCGATGCCGCGGCTCGCGAAGAAGCCTGCCAGTCCGGAGACGATGCCGCTCTGATCGAGGCACACCACGTCGATCGAGTACGGCAGCATGTCGGCGCGCGCGGTGCGCGGCTCGGTGCGCTTCAGGTGGATACTGAGGCTGGAAGTATCGGCGAGGCGCTTGAGCTCGGTTTCCAGCTTGGCGAGCGCGTGCCAGTTGCCCGAGACCAGCAGCAGCATCGCGAACTCGTTGCCGAGGCTCGCCATACGGCTCTCGCTGATATTGCCGCCCGATTCGCTGATCACGCGGGTCAGCTCGTGGACCATCCCCGTGCGGTCGCTGCCGATCGCCGAAACGGCCAGGTGCTGCTTCATCTGTAGGTGGCGCTTGGGTTTTCCGGCGGTCGTTCCGGCGCAGTGTACCGGGACGGCCGGCGGGTTGCGACCACGGAGCAGGGCCGCCAGTGCGTGGGCTTGCGTATGCGTGAGCTCCACTCGTAACATCGCGCGTTTCCGCGCGAGTCCCTGAAAGCCCTATGTTTTCTGGCAGCCTGGTTGCCATCGTTACCCCCCTGCGCAACGACGGTACGCTCGACTTCGATGCCTGGGAGCGGCTGCTCGACTGGCACGTCGCCAACGGCACGCAGGGCATCGTCGTCGGCGGCACGACCGGCGAGTCGGCGACGCTCGCCGATCAGGAGCTGCGCGAGTTGACGGTGCGCGCGTGCGCGCAGTTGCGCGGGCGTCTGCCGGTGATCGTCGGTGCGGGCAGCAGCAGCACTGCGCACACCGTGGAGCGCGTCAGCTGGCTGTCGCAGCTGCCGATCGATGCGCTGCTGTTGGTGACGCCGGCCTACAACCGGCCGACGCAGCAGGGGCTGTATCTGCACTTCGCGGCGGCAGCGGCTGCGGCGCACAAGCCGATCGTGCTGTATAACGTGCCGGCGCGCACCGCGGTGGACATGCAGCCGGCCACCGTGGCACGGCTTGCGGCGCTGGCCGGTATCGTGGGACTGAAAGAGGCGGTGCCGGAGGCGGCGCGCGTGCGCGAGCTCGTCGCGATGACGCCGGCGGGCTTCATCGTGCTGAGCGGTGACGATGCCACCGCGCGCGCGGCGATCGCCGCCGGTGCCCGCGGGGTCATTTCCGTCACCGCGAACGTTGCGCCACGGGCGATGTCGGAGATGGTGGCCGCGGCACTGGTCGGTGACAGCGCGCGGGCGCTGCAGCTGGACGCGAATCTGAGCGACCTGCACCGTGAACTGTTTGTCGAGGCGAATCCGATCCCGGCCAAGTGGCTGCTGGCGCAGCAGGGTCTGATCGGTCCGGGAATCCGCCTGCCACTGACGCCGCTCGCGGCGGAGTTTCAGGCCCGGGTGCGCAGCGCCGCGCATGCCGCCGGGGTGTTCTGACGGGGGTTCGCCGGCGCCCGGCCGGCGAAAAATGCTTGACGTTTTTTCCGAGGTGTCCAGGAAATGAGGTTTGGCTGGGGATTTGCTGTGCTTGCGCTGCTGCTCATGACTCAGAGCGGCTGCCGCGTGGTGCGCGCCATCGATAAGCGCGAATGTCATGAGCCGCAGCCCTACATGCGGGCGGCGACAGTCGCGCCGCTGAAGATTCCGGCCGGACTCGATACGCCGGATACCACCAACGCGCTGCGTCTGCCAGCGCTCAATGAACCGGCACCGCCCGCGCGCGCCTCCAAGGATCCCTGTCTCGATGAGCCGCCGCCGTTCAAGGTGCCGGCCGCGCCGCGGGTACCGCAGGCCTGAGCTTTGAACGCCGCGTGCGTCGTGTGAAGGGCTGCCGTATCATTCGCGCCCCGCATCGGGCGGGTGTGCCATGAGCCCCGACCCGGTCGAGAAAACTGTCGCAAGTTATTGATCGGAGAGGTGGCCGAGCGGTCGAAGGCGCTGGACTGGAATTCCAGTAACATCTCAACGGGTGTTCGTGGGTTCGAATCCCACCCTCTCCGCCACCCGTCCTCATCAGGTTCTGAAGCGGCGGCACCCCTTGCCGCGGGTTGACCGCGCAGCTGCGGTGGCGGCACAGAGCGCGCTGATGATCCCATGGGCGCCAGCGCGCGTGAGGCGCAACCGTTGCGGTTGAAGTTGTTCTTTTTTAGCCGTGACGCCGATGGGACTGTGGATGAGCGGACGCGGCTCGTCGACCCTCAGGTCGAATTGCTGCGGGATGTCCCTGCGACGGTTGGCGCAGAGCTGGTGATCGGCGTCGAAGCCCGACTGCCACTGCGAATGTCAGCGTGTGAGCGCGCAGGTGTACCCCACAGCGCCGAGCCTCGCGCTGCTCATCGCCAGTGCACCGCTGCACCGCTGCACCGCGACCGCCGCGTGGAGCGCTCCGGGTCTCTGGATGGCGAGGCGGCTCAGTATGTTAGGCGAGCGCGCAGCGGCCGCGGCCGCGGCCAGAAGAGCGGCCGGCCTGTGATAGCATCGCCGCGTCCGACCCAAGGCTTGAAGCTGAACCCTCGGACCTCAATCTGAGGCTACGATCATGGTGGCCCGCATCGGTTTCTCCGCGACGACCAGTCGTGAATCCCGTCAGGGCCGGAAGGCAGCAGCGGCAGCGGCGATGTCGGGTGCCGGAGCTCAAGCTGGTGCGGGCCGCCTCCAGTATCCGCGTTGCTGAGGAGCCGCATGAGCTATACCGCGCTGGCGCGCAAGTGGCGACCCAAGAAATTCTCCGAGCTCGTCGGTCAGGAGCACGTGCGCCGCGCACTGGTGAACGCTCTCGCCAGCGGACGCGTGCATCACGCGTTTCTGTTCACCGGCACGCGTGGGGTGGGCAAGACCACCATCGCGCGCATCTTCGCCAAGTGCCTCAATTGCGAGACCGGTGTGAGCGCCGAGCCGTGCGGCGTCTGCGCCAGCTGCCGTGAGATCGATGCCGGGCGCTTTCCCGATCTGATCGAAGTGGACGCGGCCTCGCGCACCAAGGTCGACGACACGCGCGAGCTGCTCGACAACGTGCAGTACTCCCCGGCGCGCGGCCGCTACAAGGTCTACCTGGTCGACGAAGTGCACATGCTCTCCGCGCACTCGTTCAATGCGCTGCTGAAGACCCTGGAAGAGCCGCCACCGCACGTGAAGTTCCTGCTCGCGACCACCGACCCGCAGAAGCTGCCGGTGACGGTGCTGTCGCGCTGCCTGCAGTTCAATCTGAAGCGCCTGCCGGTCGCCGAGATTGCCGCGCACCTCGAGCGCATCCTGACCGCGGAGAGCATCGCTTACGAGGCCGCAGCGCTCACACTGCTGGCACAGGCGGCCGATGGCAGCATGCGCGATGCACTCTCGCTGCTCGATCAGCTGATCGCTTTCGGCGCGGGGCGCGCGGGCGAAACCGAGGCGCGCGGCATGCTCGGCACGGTGGCGCGCGATCAGGTGCTGCGCCTCGCGGAGACGCTTGCGAGCGCGGACAGCAGTGCGCTCATGCGCTGCGCACGCGCACTCGAGGAATTCTCGCCCGACTACGCCCAGGTGCTGGATGAACTCGCCGGGCTGCTGGTGCGCGTCGGCCTGCGACAGGCAGTGGCGGATTACGCGGGCGACGAACTGTACGCGCCGGAGCTGCTGGACAAGCTGGCACAGGCCCTGGCACCCGAGGACGTGCAGCTCTACTACCAGACCGCGATCATCGGCCGGCGCGACCTGCCGCTGGCCCCTGATCCCAAGAGCGGCTTCGAGATGACCCTGCTGCGCATGCTCGCCTTCCGCCCGGCAGGCAGCAGCGTGCGCGCAGCGCAGGAGGGCGCCGCAGTGCCTGCGGCGCCCGCTGCGCCGGCCGCCCACGCTGCTGCCGTCGCCGGCGGCACAGCGGCAGCGGCGTCTGCCACGGACGGCTGGGCGGCTATCATCGGCCAGCTGGAGCTCACCGGGGCGGCGCGCCAGCTGGCGAGCCACTGCACCTTCATCGGCCGCCAGGGCGCGGTCGTGCGCCTCGCGCTCGACCCGCGCAACCAGCTGGTGCGAACGCCGGCCACCGAGGAGAAGCTCGCCCAGGCGTTGTCACGCCATTTTGGCGAGCGCGTCAGGCTCGAGTTTCAGGCCGGCGAGGGCGCGGCCGAGACGCCGGCCCAGGCCCAGCGACGTGCCTCGGACGCGGAACTGTCCGCGGCGCGGCATGCCTTCGAGGCCGACCCGGCGGTCAAGAATCTGCGCGAGCGCTTTGGTGCGACGGTGCTGCCGGAGAGCGTGCGCCCGGTAAAATGACTCATTCGAAACCAGTGGCGCGCGGCGCCTGAGGCATCTCCCATGCGGGGCAACTTCAACAATCTGATGAAACAGGCGCAGGCCATGCAGGCCAACATGCAGAAGGCGCAGGCCGAGATCGTCAACATCGAGGTGGTGGGCGAGGCCGGCGGCGGCATGGTCAAGGTCACCATGAACGGTCGTCACGAGGTCAAACGCGTGCAGATCGAACCGGCGGTGAGCGGTGAGGACCGCGAGATGCTCGAGGACCTGATCGCGGCGGCTGCCAACGATGCGGTACACAAGGTCGAGGCGCGCGTGCAGGAGAAGATGGCGAGTGTGACCGCAGGCATGCAGCTGCCGCCGGGAATGAAGCTGCCCTTCTGAGCGGATGAAGCATTCGCCACAGCTCGCCCGGCTCATCGATGCGTTGCGGACGCTGCCGGGGGTGGGCCCCAAGAGCGCCCAGCGCATGGCCTTCCATCTGCTGCAGGAGGGCCGACCGGGCGCGCGCGCGCTCACTAGTGCGCTCGCCGCGGCGCTCGAGTCGGTCGCGCGCTGCCGTCGCTGCCGCATGCTGACCGAGGGTGAGCTGTGCGTCATCTGCTCCGCACCGCAGCGCGAGACCGCGCTGCTGTGCGCGGTCGAGTCGCCGGCGGATGTGGTCGCGATCGAGTCCTCGGGCAGCTACCGCGGGCGCTATTTCGTGCTCATGGGCCATCTGTCACCGCTCGACGGCATCGGGCCCGAGCAGCTGGGCGTGC
>DATHMN010000033.1:0-9662 GCA_035487135.1 Steroidobacteraceae bacterium
CATCGTGGTGGGCGCGGGCCACAACGGGCTCGTCAATGGCTGCTACCTGGCGCGCGCCGGCCTTAAGGTACTCGTGCTCGAGCGCAATCCCTACATCGGCGGCGCCGCGGTCAGTCGCAGTCTCTACGAGGGCTTCACGTACTCGAACTGTTCGTACGTGTGCAGCCTGCTGCGTACCGAAATCGTCCGCGGCCTGGAGCTGCCGTCCCACGGCCTGCAGATCATCCCCTACGAGGGCGGCTGCACCCTGATGCGCAATGGCGAGCATCTGGCGCTGTACGACAACCACGACGCGCTGCGGCGTGAGTTTGCGCGCCATTCGCGCCGTGATGCGGAGGCGTATGACCGCTACGTGCGCGACATGCTGCGCCACTGCCGTTTCATCAAGCCACTGCTGCTGCGCGAGCCGCCGGATCCGACCTCGTTCCGTCCGCGCGATATCCAGGAGCTGCTGTGGCTCGGCAAGCACTTCAGCGGGCTGGGCGAGGCGCGCATGTACGATACGCTGCGCTTCTGGACGCAGAGCTGCGCCGATCTGCTCGAAGAGTACTTCGAGAGCGAGATCGTCAAGGCACACCTCGCCGGCAGCGGCATCATTGGCACAGCGCTCGGCCCACGCTCACCGGGCACCGCCTACGTGCTGCTGCACCACTACATGGGCAGCATCGACGGCACCGTCGGTGCCTGGGGGTTTGCGCGCGGCGGCATGGGCGCGGTGACGCAGGCGCTTGCCGCATCACTGCAGGCGAGCGGCGGCAGCGTGCGCTGCGATGCGCCGGTGGCGCAGGTGCGGGTGCGCGGCGGGCGCGCGACCGGGGTGGTGCTGGAGAGCGGTGAGGAAATCAGCGCGCGCATCGTGGTATCGAATATGGACGTACGGCGTACCTTCCTCGAGACCGTGGCTCCCGAGCATCTGCCGCCGGAATTCATCGAGCAGGTGCGCCGCTTCAAGATCCGCGGTTCCTCCGGCAAGCTCAACATCGCACTCGACGGTCTGCCGAATTTCCCGGCGATTCCTCAGGGTTCACCCTGCATCCGCGGTGACCTGCATGTGACCGACACGCTCGCCATGCTGGAGCGCGCCTACGATGACTGGAAGGCCGGCCGCTGGTCGGCGGCGCCCTACATTGACATGCTGATCCCGACACAGATCGATCCGACCATGACACCGCCGGGCAAGCACTACATGTCGGTGTTCGTGCAGTACTGTCCCTATCAGCTCGCTGACGGTGAGTGGACCGCGGAGAAGCGCCAGGCGTTCGGCAATACCGTCATTGACACGATTGCGCGCCACAGCCCCAACTTCAAGGACCTGATCCTGCACACCGAGATTCGCACGCCGCGCGAGATCGAGAGCGAGGTAGGCCTCACCGAGGGCAACATCTTCCAAGGCGAGCTGACGTTCGACCAGCTGCTGTTCAATCGCCCGGTGCCGGGCTACGCGCAGTACCGCGCGCCGCTCAAGGGCATGTACATGTGCGGCTCGAGCACGCATCCGGGCGGCGGCGTCATGGGGGCGCCCGGTTACAACGCAGCTGGCGCGATCCTGCGCGAACTCGGGCGCACCCAGTAACCATGGTGCAGGGCAGTCGGCAGTACGATGCGATCGTGGTGGGCGGAGGTCACAACGGTCTCGTGTGCGCGGCTTACCTGGCGCGCGCCGGCCGCGCGGTGCTGGTGCTGGAAGCGTCCGAGCGACTGGGCGGGGCGGCGACCACGCGGGAGTTTGCACCCGGATTCCAGGTTTCCGCCTGCGCGCATCTGCTGCATCTCATGCCGCCGGCGCTGATGCGCGAGCTCGATCTCGCCGCAAACGGACTGAAGCTCGCCGCCGAGCGCCTGCCTACGGTCGCACTCGGCAGCGAGGGCCAGCACGTCACCTATTCGAGCAGCGAAGTGTCCGGGGCACTCACTGCGGCGGATGTCAGCCGCTACCCGGCGTGGCGGGCATTGCTGGAGCGATTGGCGAAGACGCTGCACCCGCTGCTCAGCGCCGCGCCGCCGCGTCTGGGGACTGAGGCCTGGCGTGATCGCGCGGCGTTGCTGGGGCTCGGCTGGCGCATCCGCCGGCTGGGGCGGCGCGACATGCGCGAGCTGCTGCGCATCGGCGGCATGTGCGTGCATGATCTGCTCGAGGAGCGCTTCGAGTCGCCGCTGTTGAAGGGTGCTCTGGCGTTCGATGCGGTACTCGGCAGCAACCTGGGGCCGCGCTCGCCCGGCACGGTGCTGTCGCTGCTCTATCGGCTGGCCGCACCGGGTGGGCCGGAAGTTCTCACGCAACCGCGGGGCGGATTGGGCGCACTGACGCAGGCGCTCGCTGAGGCCGCGCGGCGCGCCGGTGCGGAAATCCGCACCCATGCGCCGGTCGCGCGCATCCTGGTGCGTGACGACCGGGTCTGCGGTGTCACTCTCGGCTCGGGCGAAGAGCTCGCCGCGCGCGTGGTCGTCTCCAGCGCCGACCCGAAAACGACCTTCCTCGGTCTGCTCGGCAGTGAGCACCTGGATGCCGGCTTCGTGCGCCGCGTGTCGCAGCTGCGCACACGCGGCCTGGCCGCAAAAGTCCATCTCGCGCTCGACCGGCTGCCGCACTTCCGCGGGCTCGATCCGCAGTCGCTGCGCGGTCGGCTGCTGGTGGCGCCATCGCTCGGCTACGTCGAGGGAGCTTTCAATTACTCCAAGTACGAGGAATACTCGAGCGCGCCGGTTCTGGAGGTGACCATCCCGACTCTGGCGGATCCGGCGTTGGCGCCACCCGGCAAGCACGTGATGTCGGTGATCGCGCAATACGTGCCCTATAAGCTGGCCACCGGCTGGCAGGAACAACGACAGCAGTTCAAGGAACTGGTCATTCGCACGCTGGCTGCCTTTGCCCCGGATTTGCCTGACTGCGTGCGCAGCAGCGAGCTGCTTGCGCCGCAGGACATCGAGCGTGAATTCCGCATCGCCGGCGGCCATTGGCATCACGCCGAGCTCGCCTTCGATCAGTTCTTCATGGTGCGCCCGGTGCCCGGAGCGGCGCAGTACCAGGCGCCGGTCGCGGGGCTGTTCCTGTGCGGCGCCGGCTGCCATCCGGGTGGCGGCGTGATGGGACTGGCCGGGCGTAACGCGGCCCGCCATGTCATGCGGGAGGCGGCCTGATCATGCTGACCGAGAGCGAGCCGCATTATCGGCAGCCACTGCTGAAGACACCGTTCCACGAACGCCAGCGCGCGCTCAGTCAGCTCGACAGCTTCGTGCCGTGGAGCGGTTACACCACTGTCGATGTGTTCAGCAGTGTCGATCAGGAGTACTTCGCGGTCCGCAATCAGAGTTCGCTCTATGACCTGACGCCGATGGTCAAGTACCGCATCGGCGGCCGCGATGCGCTGCGCTTCTTGAATCGGCTCACCACGCGCAACGTCGCCAAGCTCGCGCCCGGCAAGGTGCAATACACCGTGTGGTGCGACGACCACGGACAGCTGATCGACGACGGCACGCTCTTCTGCCTGGCGCCGAACGAATACCGCTTGTGTACCGCCGAGCGCCAGCTCGACTGGCTCGCCGCCTCGGCCATCGGCTTCGAGGTCGAGATCGCCGAGGTCACCGAAGAGATTGCCGCGCTCGCCTTGCAGGGACCGACCTCGTGCGCGCTGCTCAAGGATCTCGGACTTGCCGGCATCGAGCGCCTGAAGCCCTTTGAGCTCGGGCACTTCGAGCTGGCGCTGGCAGCGCAGCGGGCGCCGCTCATGATCTCGCGCACCGGGTTCACCGGTGATCTCGGCTACGAACTGTGGATGAAGCCGGCAGACGCGGAAAACGTCTGGGACGCGCTCATACAGGCGGGGCGGATCCGCGGAGTGCGGCCGATCGGCTCGCGCGCACTGAATATCGTGCGCATCGAGGCCGGCTTCCTGCTGCCCAATATGGATTTCGTGTCCGCCTCCCATGCGCAGCGCTCCGGCACGACGCGTTCGCCGCTCGAACTCGGGCTCGCCTGGCTGGTGGACTTCGGCAAGGGTCACTTTACCGGACGCCGCACCCTGCTCGCCGAACAGCAGCGCGGCCCACTGCGGGGTCTGGTCGGACTCGACGTCGAGGGCAACAAGCCGGCGCTGAATGCACTGCTGTACGCGGCACGCGATGGTAACCGCGAAATCGGCAGCGTGACTTCGGCGGTGTGGTCGCCGACCTGTAAACGCAACCTGGCACTGGCCATCGTGGATGCCGCCCATCTGGCGCCGGGCTCCGAGGTATGGGCGGACATCTATCTGAATCGCGAACTGGTATGGGAGCGGCGCATGGTGCGCGCGCGGGTGGTGGAACGGCCATTCTACGCACCGGCGAGGCGTCGGGCGACGCCGCCTGCGGATTTCTGACAGCGAGGGCTTCCGGTCGGCACATGATCGCGACTCAGTCGAAACCGCTTGCAGCGCGCCCGTGGCTCGATCCGGCGGCCGTCCCGCAGATACGCATCGACAGCATCAGCAAGGTGTACGGTGCCACCACCGCGGTGGATGCGGTGTCGCTCGATATCTACAAAGGTGAGATGTTCGCGCTGGTGGGCTCCTCCGGCTGCGGCAAAACGACGCTGTTGCGCATGTTGGCCGGGTTCGCCGAGCCGAGCAGCGGGCACATCAGCATCGATGGGGCCGACATGGTCAGGGTGCCCCCGCACGAGCGCCCGGTGAACATGATGTTCCAGTCGTACGCGCTGTTTCCGCACATGACCGTGGATGCCAACGTCGGTTACGGGCTGCGGCGCCTGCCGCTCGATGCCGCCAGCCGCCGCCAGCGCGTGCAGGAGGCGCTCGACATGGTGCAGCTGGGCCACCTCGGCAAGCGCAAGCCGCACCAGCTCTCCGGCGGCCAGCGGCAGCGGGTCGCGCTGGCGCGGGCGCTCATTCGCCGCCCCAAAGTCCTGCTGCTGGACGAGCCGCTGTCTGCGCTCGATAAGAAATTGCGCGAGCAGACCCAGTTTGAGCTCATGGACCTGCAGGACAAGGTCGGCATCACCTTCGTGGTAGTGACGCACGACCAGGATGAGGCGATGGCGCTTGCCACGCGCATCGCGGTCATGGATCGCGGCCGCGTAGTGCAAGTGGGGACGCCGGCGCAGATCTATGAATTCCCCTGCAGCCGCTTCGTCGCCGACTTTGTCGGCACCACCAACCTGTTCGAGGGCACCGTGTGCGCGTGCGAGCCGGGCCTGATCACGGTCGAGTGCGCCGATGCCGGCTGCCCGCTGCTGGTCGATGACGGCGGCAGCTTCACGGTCGGTCAGCGCGTGTGGGTGGCGCTGCGGCCAGAGAAGGTGCGCCTCGGCAAGCAGCCGGTGAACGGCGCGCGCGTCAATCAGCTGCGCGGCACGGTGTGGGAGCTCGGTTACCTGGGTAACCGCTCGACCTACCAGATCAAGACCACCAGCGGCAAGCTGGTGACGGTATTCGCACAGAACGAGCGGCGCACTTCCGAAGCGGCCATCGACTGGAGCGATGAGGTCTTCGTAAGCTGGAGTGCAGATGCAGCCGTGGTGCTGCAGTCATAAACTAAAGTCGCAGCGCAGGCAGGGGATAGCCGCCGCATGGCTAGGGGGTAAAACATATGCTTAAGAACTCAAGTTGCGCCGCAGGCGCTCACCTGAAACTCCCGTTGGCTGCGCTCGCCCTGTTCGCGCTGCTGCCGCGTGCGCACGCGGACGCGGACGCCGCCGCGGCTGCTGCCGCAGCCCAGCCGACCGCCGCGACCGAGAGCGCCGAGCGCGGCTCGCCGCAGAGCCTGCAGGAGGTGGTCGTCACCGCGACCCGCCACGAGGAGTCGCTCAGCAAGGTACCGATCAGTGTCACCGCGCTCACCCAGGATGCGATGGACTCGCGCGGCATCAAGGACTTTCAGGACATCGCGCGCTTCACCCCGGGTGTGTCGATTGACAATTCCGGCACGAACGCCATCTCGATCCGCGGCATTTCCTCCTCCGCAGGCGCGGGCACCACCGGCATCTACCTGGACGACACGCCCATCCAGATGCGCAATGTCGGTTTCAATCCGGAGGACACGCTGCCGAAGATGTTCGATCTCGAACGCGTGGAGATTCTGCGCGGCCCGCAGGGCACCCTGTTCGGCGCCGGCGCCGAGGGTGGCGCGGTGCGTTACATCCTCGCGCAGCCGAGTCTCACCACCAGCTCCACCTATGCGCGCACTGAAGCGTCCTATACCGAATACGGTCAGCCGAGCTACGAGGTGGGCATCGCCCACGGCGGCCCGATCATCGATGGAGTACTGGGTTTCCGCGCCAGCGCCTGGTATCGCTCCGATGGCGGCTGGATCGATCGGGTGGACGCCAGCACCGATCAGGTCACTGAACACAACATCAACTATTCGCACGTGCTGATGCTGCGGCTCGCCGGGTTGTGGTCGCCGACGGCGTCCTTCACGGTCACGCCGAGCGTGATCTACCAGAACCGCCAGCAGCACGACCAGCCGACCTTTTGGCCGGCCTATTCCAATCCCGGCGCCGGGCAGTTCAATACCGCCACCCCGGAAAACATCCCCGATCCGGACCAGTGGTATCTGCCGGCCTTGAAGCTGCAGTGGGATCTCGGCAACACGGCGCTCATCTCCAACAGCTCCTACTATCACCGCCAGAACTACACCGGCTATCAGGGCACGGTTTACGACCTGGCCTTCTATCAGAGCCTCGGCTGGCCGGCGAACCCGGCGTTCGGCACCGCAGTCGGCGGCATCGGTCTCGGCTGCGAGGCCACCAACAACGCAGCCAACTGTCCCTGGTATCCGCTGCTGGACGGCAACGGCATCCACATGCCACCGGGTTTCGCCAACTATGCGACGCCCAACGTCATGACCAATACGCAGCAGAGCTACACCCAGGAGATCCGCTGGCAGTCGACCGACGAAGCCTCGCGGCTGCACTGGACCTTGGGGGCATTCTGGCAGCTGGCGAAGGAGGGCAGCATCGAGAACCTGATCGACCCGCAGATCAACTCGCTGTTCAACTACATCTACGGACAGGACGCGGTGTCCCTGTTCGGACCTTACTACTCGTGTCCGTCCTATGCGGGTCCGTCCTATCCGGCGATTCCGCAGTGCTCGATCTACTACAACCAGAACACCACCTTCGACCGGCAGCTCGCCGGCTTCGGTGAATTGAACTTCGAGATTGTCCCGGGGCTGCGCCTCATCGTCGGCGAACGCGTCGCACGCACCTCGTTCAACCTGGATCATTACGCCGACGGTCTGGAGAACTTTGGCCCGACACCGGCGTATGCCTCGGAGAGCGAGACCGCCAGCACGCCCAAGGTCAGCCTGTCGTGGCAGATCAACAATGACAACATGGTGTACGCGACCTACGCGAAGGGCTTCCGGCCTGGCGGCGGCAATGCGCCGCTGCCGCCGTACTGCGATCCGGATTTGACCTTAGCGGGCTATCCGAACGGCGCCCCGCTCACCTACAAGTCCGATTCGACGCAGAACTACGAGATCGGCGCGAAAAACAATTTCGGTGCGCTGCGACTCGCCACCAGCCTCTACTACATCAGGTGGAATGGCATCCAGCAGAATGTCTACGTCGCCGGCACCTGTGGTCTGCAGTTCACCGACAATCTCGGCGAGGCGGTGGCCAAGGGCTTCGATATGCAGGCGGAGCTGTCGCTCGGCCGCTCCTTTTATATGGATCTGTCGGTCGGCTATACCAATGCGCGCTTCACCAAGACGGCCTACCCGGGCGGCGACCCGAGCAACCCGCCGCTGGTGAGTGCCGGCGATGCGATCTCGGGCGAAGCGGCCATCGACTACGCCCCTGGCACCAACCCGCCCTGGACGGTGGCGGTGGGTCCCGAATACCGCTTCAACGTCGGCGATCATGATGCCTTCATCCGCGTCGACTACGAGTACCAGAGCCGCAATCCCTGGCTGTCAGCGCTGCAGGATCCGAACACCTCGCAGTACATGCCGTATACCTACACGCTGTCGGCGACGCACTTCACCTCGATGCGCGGCGGCATCAGTTTCGGGGACTGGCTGGTGACGCCCTTCATCGACAACCTGTTCAATACCCAGACGGTCACCAACTACGCACTCGGGCAGCTGGATTACTACAATCCGGCCGGTTCGCCGACGCCGCAGCAGAACGTGTATACGTTCCGGCCGCGCACTTTCGGCATCACCGCGACTTGGCATTCGAAGGGCTGAAGCAGCTGGAGTTGAGCTTGGCGCGGATGCTACCGTGGCATCCGCATGCCAACAGGTGACGCCGAGCGTCTGAACACCAAGGCCGCGGGGATCGTCGGCCTCGCGGTGCTGTGCAGCCGCGTGCTGGGACTCGCGCGCGAGCAGATTTTTGCCGCCCTGTTCGGCGGCGGTCGGGTGATGGATGCCTTCACCATCGCCTTCCGCATTCCCAATCTGCTGCGGGATCTGTTCGCCGAGGGCGCGCTGTCCACCGCCTTCGTCACCGTGTTCACCCGCACCGCCGCGCTCGAGGACACGGACGCCGCCTGGCGGCTCGCTAACAAGGTGGCGACGCTGGCGATCGTCACCCTGAGCGCGATCACGCTGCTCGGCATTGCCTCGGCTCCTTGGCTGGTGGCGGCACTCGCGCCCGGCTTCGATCCGAGCAAAGCCGAACTCACCGTGATGCTGACGCGTGTCATGTACCCCTTCATCCTGCTGGTGTCACTCGCCGCGCTGGTGATGGGCATGCTGAACGCGCGCAACGTGTTCGGCATTCCGGCGATGGCTTCGAGCTTCTTCAATCTCGGCTCGATCGTGGCCGGCGTAGTGCTCGGCTACTGGCTCGATCCGCACTTCGGCACGCGCGCCATTTTCGGGCTGGCAATCGGTACGCTGATCGGCGGTGCGCTGCAGTTCGGCGTGCAGCTGCCGGCGCTGCGACGCGCGGGTTACCGCTTCCACAGCGACTTCCACTGGCGCGATCCGGGGGTGCGGGCCATTTTGCGGCTGATGGGGCCGTCGGTGATTGCCGCCAGCAGCACCCAGGTGAACGTGCTGGTCAACTCGGTGTTCGCCTCGCGGCTCGGCGACGGGCCGACCTACTGGCTGAACGTGGCGTTCCGGGTCATGCAGCTGCCGCTCGGCATTTTCGGCGTGGCGCTCGGCACCGTGGCGCTGCCACTGCTGGCGCGCATGGCTGCCACCGGCAACACGCAGGCATTTCGCAGTGAGCTGGCGCGCGGCATGCGCCTCGCCTTCCTCATGACCATCCCGGCGAGCATCGGTCTCATGGTGTTGGCCGAGCCGATCATGTCAGTGCTATACCAGCACGGCCGCTTCCATGCCTTCGAGACCGCGCAGGCGGCCGGGGCGCTGCGCTTCTACGCGATCGGCCTGTGCGGCTACGCAGCGCTCAAAGTGCTGGTCAACGCCTTTTACGCGCTCGACCGGCGCAAGACACCGATGATCGTCAGTTTCGTCGCGGTGGCGCTCAATCTGCTGCTCAACTGGATTTTCACCGTGCGGCTCAACTGGGGCCACCGTGGACTTGCGTTCTCCACCGCCTGCGTCGCCACCAGCAACTTTCTCATTCTCTACCTGCTGATGCGGACGCAGCTCGGGCGGCTCGAGTCGCGCGCCATGTTGGTGCTGCTCGCCAAGGTGGCACTTGCCTCGCTCGCACTGCTGGCCATCTGCTGGGCGGGCGCGCACTGGCT
>DATHMN010000034.1:0-2416 GCA_035487135.1 Steroidobacteraceae bacterium
GAACAACCAGACCTACGCGCCCGACTACCTGAAGAACTACGAAATCGGCTGGAAGACGACATGGTTCGATCATCGCCTGCGCTGGAACGGGGCACTGTTCTGGGAGGACTGGGACAACTTCCAGTTCTCGTTCCTCGTGCCTCCCAGCATCACCGCCATCGCCAACGGCGGCAATGCCACCATCAAGGGACTGGAGAACGAGCTGCAGTGGGCGGCGACCGATCACCTGATGTTGAGCACCAACTTCACTTTCCTCAATCCGTACCTCACGCAGAATTACTGTGGCCAGATTGGCGTGACCAACTGCCCGACGCTGCAGACGTATTACGCCTTCGACTTCCCCGGGGCCGTCAAGCAGCCGGGAGGCGAGTACATGTGGATCGGCCCGCAGGCGCCGACGGGCACCAACCTGCCGGTGGTGCCGAAGTTTAAGGGCAACATCGTAGCGCGCTACACCTTCAGCCCGATCGACGACTTCTCGCCGTTCGGGCAGGCCGCCTTCGTCTACCAGACGCAGACGTCGCCGAACCTGATCGTGCCCAGTAGCCTGGTTATCGGAAATATGCCGGCCTACGGGCTGCTCGATCTGTCGGCCGGCGCTGACAACGGCAAGATGAGCATCCAGCTTTTCCTGATCAACGTGACCGACAAGCGGGCGCAGATCTCGCGCTTCACCGAGACCAATCCGCAGGTCGACAATCAGGTCTACATCGCGCCGGCGCAGCCGCGGACCATCAGCCTCAATTTCTCGCAGCGCTTCTGAAGGCGAGTCCCGGTGCCGATGCGGCGGGCATTGGCACCGGATAAGGTTGCGATTCATGGACATCGTCGCGTCGACCCGCAGTTACGAGCGCTGGCTCGCCGGCTGCGTGCCGCTGCGGCCCGCGGATCTCGAGCTGAAGCACCGCCTGATGGCCGCGGATCCGTTCTCATTCCTGCGCGCAACGTTCTACCGCTGGGCACAGCAATGGCCGCAAGTCTGCAGTGAGGTGGCCGCCGCCCCCGCGGTGCTCGCGGTCGGCGATCTGCACATGGAGAACTTCGGCACCTGGCGCGACGCGGAAGGGCGGTTGATCTGGGGTGTCAACGATTTCGACGAGGTGGTGACGCTGCCCTACACGCAGGACCTGGTGCGGGTCGGCACCAGCGCGCTGCTGGCGATCGAGGAAGCGCGGCTCACGCTCTCGGCGCGGCGCGCCTGCAAGTCGCTGCTCGAGGGCTACGCGGAAGCGCTGCGCAAGGGCGGCGCGGCGGTGGTGCTGGCCGAGCGCTATCGCTGGCTGCGAGACCTTGCGATCGTGCGTTTGAAGGACCAGCGGCCGTACTGGGAGCGCATGCGCGCGCTGCGCTCTGCGCCCGCAGGTGTCGCTCGCGTCGCGCGCCGGCTGCTGGCGGCGGCGTTGCCGCCGCAGGCGAGCGAGGTGCGCATCGTGCAGCGCCAGGCCGGCCTCGGCAGCCTGGGCAGGCGGCGCCTGGTGGCAATCGGCCGCTGGCACGGCGCCATGATCGCCCGGGAAGCCAAGCCGCTCGCGCCGTCCGCCTGGCTGTGGGCAAGTGCGGCGCGGCTGCGCAGGCCGCGCTACCTGGAGCTGATTCGCCGCGCGGTGCGGGTGCCGGATCCGTTCCTGCACGTGCATGGGATCTGGCTGCTGCGGCGCCTCGCGCCCGACTGCAGCCGCATCGAGCTGGCGAGCCTGCCCCGCAACAACGACGAGAGCCGCCTGCTGTGGATGATGGGTTGGGAAACGGCCAACATGCACCTCGCCACCCCACAACAGCGGCCGCGTATTCTTGCCGATCTCGAGGCGCGCCGCAGCGGCTGGCTGGTGAAGGCCGCGGCGCGCATGGCGCAGGAGCTCGAGCGCGATTGGCGCAGGTGGCGCAAGGCACGGGCGTGAAGGAGCGCTTCAAGACATGAAGGATCTGACCCAGGGACCGATCGGCGCGCAGCTGGTAGCGACGGCCGTGCCGATCGCCATCGGCATGCTGTTCCAGACGCTCTACCTGCTGGTGGATCTTTATTTCGTGGCGCCACTCGGGGACGCAGCGATCGCCGGGGTGAGTACCGCGGCCACCGCGGGTTTCGTCATCGTGGCGCTGACGCAGATGCTCGGCGTCGGCACGGTTGCCCTGGTGTCGCATGCGGTGGGACGCAAGGACCAGGCGGCAGCCAATCGCATCTTCAACCAGTCGGTGCTGCTGTCCGGACTGTGCGTGCTGCTGACTCTGGCGGTGGGTCTGCTGGCGAGCGGTGCCTATGCGCGCGCCCTGGCGGCGGATCCGGCAGCGGCCGCGGCCGGCACCGCCTACCTCCTGTGCTATACGCCGGGGCTCGCGCTGCAGTTCGCCCTGGTGGCGATGGGCTCGGCGCTGCGCGGCACGGGCATCGTGAAACCCACGATGGTGGTGCAGATGC
>DATHMN010000035.1:0-28342 GCA_035487135.1 Steroidobacteraceae bacterium
GTGCGCGCTGCTGTTGGTTTGCGCCGGCGCACGGGCCCAGGAAGAGTTGCGCGCCGATGCCTGGTGGACCGGACCGATGCTGGCGGCGAATGGCGCGAGTCTGCCGCAGGGCCATGCGCTGGTAGAACCCTACCTATTCGATGTGGTGAGTAACGCCAGCCTCGACAATAACGGTAACCGCCACAGTACCCCGACCTCGCAGACCATCGGCTCGCTCAGCTACATCCTCTACGGACTGACCGACAGCATCGGCGTCGGTCTGTTGCCGCACTTTGCGTACAACCTGCCGGCGCAGGGTGCGAGCAGCTCCGGGGTCATGTTCGGCGATCTCACGCTGCAGGCGAGCTACGGGCTGCTGCACTTCCGCGATGGCGGGCTCACTCCGGACGTGTCGGTGGTGGTGCAGGAAAGCCTGCCGACCGGCCGCTACGACCATCTCACGCGAGTGAGCGACGGTGTCGGTGCCGGTGCCTACGCGACCTCGCTGGCCGTGTATTCACAGGACTATTTCTGGATGCCGAACGGACGCATCCTGCGTGCCCGGCTCGATCTGACCTATACGTTTTCGAGTTCCGCCGGCGTGCAGGGGCTGAGCGTGTACGGCACCGGGGTGGGTTTCAGCGGGCGCGCCTATCCCGGCGCTAGCCTCTCGGCAGACGCGGCAGCGGAATACAGCCTCACGCGCAACTGGGTGCTGGCGCTCGATGTGATCTGGCAGCACAGCGACAACACCCGGGTGAGCGGCACTGTGCCCGATGGCGACGCGGGAGCCCCGAGCCTTGTGTCTGTGAACTCGGGCTCCGGCTATTCGCTGGGGTTTGCGCCGGCCATCGAATACAACTTCTCGGCTGCAATCGGCGTGCTGCTCGGCGTGCGCATCATCGAAATCGGCCGCAATACGTCCGCCACCATCACCCCGGCACTCGCCCTCAACATGGTGTTCTAGCCAGCGCGACGGGAACGCGCCGCGACGCTACAGAGCTGAACCGCAGCTAAACGGCAGGCGCCGCTTAGTCTCTGATTCACCTTTAAAAACTGCCTTTCGGCCACATTGCTTATGTCAGCAGTCAACGACGCCCCGGGTGCCTGCGTTTTAGTGGACAGTGACCTTGAACGGCGATGCTTGACTGGCGTCTAATCGATATGGGCCGCTGTGCCATCAGGACCGGCCCATCACATGGGGTGACAGACGTGAATAAGGCGAGAGCGCGTGTGATTCGGACCGTCGGAGCCCTGCTGCTCGGCGTTGCGGTCGCCGCCGCGCCGGCTTTGACATATGCCCAGCACGGTGGTGGCGGCGGCGGTGGTGGCGGTGGAGGCCATTCTGGCGGCGGCGGCCATTCTGGCGGTGGCGGGCATGCGATGGGCGGCGGGGCGCACTACGGCGCGCCGCATGCATTCGCGGCCCCGCATTACGGGGCTCCGGTCGGTCATTACGGTGGCTACGGGGCAGCGCACTACTACGGGCGCCCGGGTGGGTTCGTGGGTCACGCAGGCGCAGGCTACGCCCCTGGCAACGGTTACTGGCATGGCGGCCACTACTGGGGCGGTGGCTACTGGCACGGCGTGTTCTGGCCGCACGTGTGGTTTAACCCGGGCTACGCCTGGTTCCTACCGGTGCTGCCGCTCGGATACGCCACGTTCTGGTGGGGCGGCGTGCCGTTCTACTACTGGAATAACGTCTATTACACCTGGAATCCCGGCTCGAATGGCTACGTCGTGACCGACCCACCGCCGGTGGGGGGTACTGACAACGCCGCCGATCCCGGCGACTCGGGCTACAGCGGCGATGCGGGTGGCTATGCGCAGGCGGCTCCGCAGCCTTACGGCGGCGGGGCTTCGCCGCAGGGCGACGCGGCCCCGCCGCAGGGCGGCGCCGGCGCCTCTGACGTGTACCTGTACCCGCGCAATGGTCAGAGCGAGGCGCAGACCCAGAACGACCGTTACGAATGCCACAGCTGGGCAGTCAGCCAGACCGGCTTCGACCCAACGCGCCAGCAGCAGACGGGCGGCAACTCGGCGGATTATCGGCGCGCGATGATCGCCTGCCTGGATGCGCGCGGCTACAGCGCACGCTGATAGAACCTCGACCTTGACCTGCAGGCCGCGGCGCCCAGCGCCGCGGCCTTTTCATTGCCGCACGTCCGCCGCTGCACAGTAAACTTCACCTCACCATGCAGGCTGCCGCGCCGGTCGTGTTCCTGTTCGACGTCGACAACACGCTGCTCGACAACGACGCCGTGCAGAACGATCTGTCGCTGCACCTCGAGCAGGAAGTCGGGCTGGAGAGCCGCACGCGCTACTGGCAGATCTTCGAAGAACTGCGCGCGCAACTCGGCTACGCCGATTATCTGGGCGCGCTGCAGCGCTACCGCCTCGAGCATCAGGATGACCTGCAGCTGATCAAGATTTCCTTCTTCCTGCTCGACTATCCGTTCGCAGCGCGCCTGTATCCGGGTGCGCTCGCAGCGCTCGCTCACTGCCGTGCTCTCGGACCGACGGTGCTGCTGTCTGACGGTGATGTGGTGTTTCAGCCGCGCAAGGTGCAGCGCGCCGGACTGTGGGATGCGGTGGAAGGGCGCGTGCTGATCTATTTGCACAAGGAGCAGATGCTGGAGGCGGTCATGCGCCGCTTCCCGGCGCGACACTACGTCATGGTGGACGACAAGCTGCGCATCCTCGCGGCCATGAAGCAGCAGTGGCGCGAGCGCCTGACCACGGTATTTGTGCGCCAGGGGCACTATGCGCACGATGCGCGCGAGCTGGCGGCGTGGCCGGCGGCCGACGTCACGCTGGCGCACATCGGCGCGCTGCCGGGCGAGACGCTGCCGCTGCCGTCTGGCGCCTCCGGCGAGCAGAGATTAGGCTAGAGCGCGGAGGGCTCATGTCGGCAGAGCGACCTTGGCTGGACAGTCTGCGCGAGGGCAGCAGCGCGCTGCAGGGCGTGCTCGGAGCGCTGCTGGAAGCGGAGCGGCCCTTCGCTCCTGCGGCCTCACCGCTCGAGCGCCTGCAGGCGATCACCACCAGTCCCGAGTGGGCCTGGCTGCAGCCGCTCTACCGCCTGATCGCCGACCTCGATCACGCGCTCGCCCATGCGCACGATCTGCCGGCGAGTGAGGCCGCGGCCATCGGCGCGCATGCGCGCGAGCTGCTGACCGGCGGCGCCGTACCGGCCGAGCAGGCTTTCCTCGAGCACTATCGCGCTCTGCTGCAGAGCGACCCGCGCGTGGCCATGGCGCACGCCGCGGCACTGCGAGCGCTGCAGGCGCTGCCACCGGAAGCCAGCAACCAGTCCGAACGGCTGCACGCACGTCACCAATGGAACGAGCGCCGCAGGTTTCTGCGCCTCGGCCAGCGCGGGCAGGGCGTTTCCTGAGGAGAAGGAGGGATCGAACATGGCGCAGACGACTATTCCGCAATCGCATCTCGATCTGTTCACCAAGAAGGCGTTCGCGCATCTGGCGACACTCATGGCTGACGGCAAGCCGCAGACTACCCCCGTGTGGGTGGACTACGACGGCGAGCGCGTGGTGATCAACACCGCCGAAGGGCGGCAGAAAGACAAGAACATGCAGCGCGACGGGCGGGTGGCGCTGTCGATCTCAGACCCGGACAACCCGTACCGCTACCTCGAGGTGCGCGGGCGGGTGAGCGAGCGTACCCACCAGGGTGCCGATCAGCACATCGATGCGATGGCGCAGAAGTATCTCGGGCAGGCCAAGTATCCCTACCGGCGCCCGGGCGAGGTACGCGTCATTTACAAGGTGACACCGGAACATACCTCGGCGATCTGATCGCCGGGCGCTGGGTTCAGCGCCGCGGACGGATCTGCAGTTCGCGGCGGTTGTAGTCGATGATCAGGGTATCGAATGAGCCGAGCAGGTCCATGCCGAGCGCAAGCGTGGGCGTGTTGGTGTAGTTCCAGTGGCGGAACAGATACATGTCGCCGAAGGTGATGCGCGCGCCCTGAATATGCAGCTTGCCCATGGTGATGTTGGGCGCCGGCAGGTCATCGCCCTTCTGCACATCCAGCGTCACCCCGATCACTTCGTCCTGTGACAGCCGGCTCTGTGGATTGCTCATCAGCGCGTCGCGCAGGGCGAGATTGCCGACCGTCGCCTGCGCGCCGGTGTCGATGATGGCGCGGCAGTGCACCCAACCCACGCGCACGTCGGCGATCAGCAGCCCGTTCTGCAGGGTCAGTGGCACGACCTCGAAATCAAAGCGCGCCGGCTCACCGCGCGAGCGCGAGATCTCCAGCCGGTCGCGGCCGAAATCGGCATAGATGCGCTTGTTGCTCAGGCCCTCATAGCCGAGCACGCCCTGCGCTCCGCCGAACACGTCGGCCAGCACCGGCAGTTCGCTCGGTCCGATCAGCAGTTCGCCCACTTCCAGGCTGTTCACGTGGATGGTCGGTACCACGGCCGAGCCGGTGAAACCGGTGACCCGGGTGCTGTTGAGGGCCGTGTTACCCAGGCTCAGCGCCGCGCGCTCGGTGATGGCCGAGCTGGTCGCTCCGGTATCGACGACCAGGCGATAGGGCCCCTTGCCGTCGATCAGCACCGGTGCCCAGATGCGACCGATGCTGTCGCGCCGGGTAGGGGCGACAAACCTCGGTTCGGTGGTCTGGACGATGACCTCCTGCAGCTGTTCGGCAGGCGTCGGCAGGGTCTGCGGCGGGGGCGGATTGGGTGCGCCCTCGGTAGCGGCCGGCGCGGCCGGGCTGGACAGCAGGACCCCCAGCAGGCAGCCGGTCAGCAATGCTTGGGGTTGACGCAGCACGCCGGAGAGTAAAGCACGGCCCACCGTGGCGCTCCAGTCGCTTCGTCGCAATTTCGCCGCGGCGCCTGGCGTCCGGCAGCTGCGCTTCCGACTCATAACACCTGGCGCGGACGAATTATGTCCATGGCCGCCACATCAACAGACCGCCTGACGCCGGCGAAGTTCGCCCGCGCGGCTGCGAGCCGTTTGCCGGGCGGTGCGCTGCGGGTTTCGTCCGCCAGCGCACTGTCAGAGCAGCCGCGGGGCCGCTGCGCCGGGCCGCCGGGATTGGCGGTGCGCGCTGCCGGTCTCCTGCATGCGCAGCGAACGCTGCGGGCGCGCGGGTACTCCATATGCGTGATGCCGGAACCTACCGCCGTGCGAGTAGGCTTGTGGCCGAAACAGGCCGGCGCTCCAGGGGACTCACAGCATGGCTTCAGCAACCGACCGCGTGATCCTCGTCACCGGTGCGAGTCGCGGTATCGGGCGTGGCAGCGCGGTGGCGCTCGCCGCCCCGGGCACGACCGTCTATCTCAGCGGCCGTACCACCCGCGCCGGTACCGCAGCACTGCCCGGAACGATTCACGAGACCGCCGCCGAAATCGAGCGCCGCGGCGCGCGCGCGGTCGCAGTGGCCTGCGACCACTGCGACGATCAGCAGGTCGCCGCGCTGTTCGCGCGCATTGCGCGTGAGTGCGGCCGGCTCGATCTGCTGGTCAACAACGCCACCAGTATCCCTGACGAGCTGGTCATGCCCGGGGGCTTCTGGGAGAAGCCACTCGCCATGCAGGCGATCCTCGACACCGGCTTCCGCTCACACTACGTCGCCAGCTGGCATGCCGCACGCATGATGGTGCCGCGCCGCAGCGGCCTCATCGCGATGGTCTCGTCCCCGGGGGCGCGCTGCTACATGCATGGACCGGCCTACGGCGCCGGCAAGGCCGGCACCGACAAGATGGCGGCCGATATGGCCGTCGATCTGCGCAAGCACCAGGTGGCAGCGCTGTCATTGTGGGCGCCGCTCACGCTGACCGAACGTTCGCAGGTGGCGCTGCGCGAACACCCCGGCGAGTACGATGCGTTCATGGCCAACGCGGTGCACATCGAATTCATGGGGCGGCTACTCGATGCGCTGCTGCGCGATGCCCAGCTCATGGAGCGCAGCGGCAAGACCTGGTATGCGGCGGAACTGGCCGCCGAGCTCGGCGTGCGTGACCTGGACGGGCGGCAACCGCCCTCAGACCGCGCGCTGCTGGGCGAGCCAGCGCAGGTCTCGGGTGCGGTGATCGGCGGTTGAGCGAAGGAGCAGAGTCAATGTCGGACTTGGATGAATTACGGCGCCGCGTGCAGCGGCTGGAAGATCTGGAGAGCATCCGCCGCCTCAAGGCGCGCTATCTGAACGCCTGCGATGCGCAGGATCCGCAGCGCGCCAAAGAGTGCTTCGCCAGTGGCGAAGTGCTGATCGACATGGGACACGTCGGTGTATTCAAGGATCGCGAGGCGTTCGCCGCGCTCTACAAGGCCGCCGGCTGCCAGCCATTCATCCTCGATATGCATCACGGCGCCAATCCGGAAATCGAGTTGCTGGACGACACGCACGCGCGTGCGCAGTGGGCGCTCGAGTATCGCAACATCAACACCCAGGCGCGCACGGTCACTTTCATCAGCCTGGTCTACCACGATGAGTACGCCAAACAGGGCGGTGAGTGGAAAATCACCAAGAGCCGCTCAGAGTTCAAGACCGCGCTGCATTGCAGCTATGCCGACGGCGCGCTGCACCCGCAGCTGGCGGCGCGTTCGGTCGCCGGCACCGTGAGCTACGAGCAGTGAGGGCGCAGACATGCCGTACCCGCGCGCCGAGGTAGAAGCCAGTATTGCCGGACTGGCGGCGGCCTTCCGCGAAGCTGAGCGCAGCAATCAGTGGGCGTGGATCGCCGACAAGTTCTACCAGCGCGACTGCATCTACACCTGTCCGTATGCGGGCGCCATGCCGGTCGTGGCGCACGGCCGCGACCAGATTCGCGCGACGCACTACGGCCGCGACATGGACGTCGGTTCCGGCTGGCAGGGCTGGAGCTTTCCCATCGTCGGGTGGGCCATCGACGGTGACCAGATCATCAGCCACTGGATGAACCGCGGCCCGGGGCGGCGCCCGGACGGCAGCTACTACGAGACACACGGTGTATCGTTCATCACTTACGGCGGCGAAGGCATGTTCTCTTCACAGTACGATCTGTTCGATCTGGCGCATCAGATGCATCTGTGCGATGAGCTCGAGGCGGCGGGGTTGCTCAATCCCCGGCTCAAGGCCGAGTGGGTGGTGCCGGTGAAGAAGCGCCTGAACGACATGCTGAGCAGGGGGACGGCGACATGACCGAGGCAGTGTTTCCAGCCGGTGCGGCGCTGGTCATCGGTGGCAGTGGTGGTGTGGGCCAGGCGGTGTGCCGCGAGTTCGCGCGCGCCGGCACCAACGTCGCTATCACCTACCAGAAAAAGCGCGAGGTGGCGGAGCAGCTGGCTGTGGAGCTGCGCGGTCTAGGCGTGCAGGCGAGCGCTCACCAGCTGACGATTGGGGATGCCGCGCGCGTCGCGGCGGTGGTCGCGGAAGCGGCCGAACTGCACCAACGGCTGCATACCATTGTGGTCGGTGCCGGAACCTTCGCCCAGCAGCTGCTGCTGTCGGAGATGCCGCTCGAGGTGTGGCACAAAGTCATCGACCAGGACGTGAACGGCTTCTTCAACGTGATGCGGGCGACGCTGCCACGGCTGAAGGAGTGGGGCGGCGGTTCCTATGTGCACCTGGGATCGGCCGGGCATCTGAGCTGGCCGGAGCGCGACGGCATCTCCGTGGCGCCGAAGGCGGCCATCGAGGCACTGATCACCGGCATTGCGCGTGAGGAGGGTCGGCACAAAATCCGTGCTAATACCGTGCTGCTCGGGGTGATCGAGGCCGGCATGTTTCTCGAGCTCACCCGCCAGGGTGTGTTCGATGAAGCCTGGGTCAAGGAAGTGCACAAGAACCTCGCGCTCAAGCGCTGGGGCAAGCCCGAAGAGGTCGGCCACGCCGTGGTGTTCCTCGCCTCCAACCGCGCGCTGTACGTGACCGGTCAGCGCATCGCGGTGGCCGGCGGCTACGGGCTGTAGCCATGACGGCCGACGATTACTTCGCGATCCAGAATCTGCTCTACCGCTACTGCGACTGCATGGATCGGGCGGATTTCCGCGGCGCGGCGCAGCTGTTCGCCCATGCGGCGCTGCACGTGCCGGCGCGCGCCGAGCCGGTGCGCGGCGTAGACGACATCGCGGCGATGTATGCGCTGTTCACCCGCGTCTATCCTGACAGTGGCACGCCCAAGACCCGTCACGTCACCAGCAACGTGATCATCGAGCCGGAGGGCGAGCTGGCTGCCCGGGCGCAGTCCTACATCCTGGTCCACCAGGCGACCGAGCAGCTGCCGCTGCAGCCGATCATCAGCGGGCGCTACTACGACCGCTTCGCACGCGTCGGTGGCGTGTGGCGCTTCAGCGAGCGGCGCATGGAGATGGACCTGTTCGGCAATCTGAGTGCCCATCTGCTGCAGCCCTTCGGACCCGGCCAGCGCGCTTGAACCCATGAGCCGTCCGCTCGACCACATTCCGGTCACCGACCAGGCTGCCAACGATGACCTGAGCGCGGAGGCGCAGCGCTGGGAGCGCGATACGCGCGCGCCATTCGTGAGCACGCACCCCGAGCGGCGCGATCCGTTCGTCACTCAGGCGCTGCGCTGGCCCATCCGGCCGCTGTATACGCCGGCCGATCTTGCCGCCTGCGGCTTCGATTACCGCAGCGACCTCGGCTTCCCGGGCGAGTATCCGTACACCCGCGGCACGCAGCCGAACGGACACCGCTCCAGCTTCTGGACCATGACGCAGGTCACCGGTTTCGGCAAAGGCGAGGACTGGGCCCGGCGCGCGCGCTACATGCTCGACCAGGGTCTGCAGGGTCTGATCCTCGAGCACGATCTGCCGACCACCAACGGCTACGACAGCGATGATCCGCTGGTGGAAGGTGAGGTCGGGCGCGCCGGTCTTGCGATCGACAGCCTGGAGGACCTGGAGCGCGCTTTCGACCTGCCGTTTGACCGGCTCAAGTACCTGATGAGCGTGTGCAACGCGCCGCAGCCGGTGAACCTCGCCATGATCATCGCTGCCCTGGAGAAGAAGGGGGTCGATCCGCGCCAGTTCGTGCTGCACATCGTCAACGGCATTCTGATCGAGTACACCTGCGTCGGGCGCTACATCTACCCACCGGCGCATGGCCTGCGGATCGCGACCGACTGCATCGAGTACATCATCCGCGAGCACCCTAACTGGGCGCCCATCTCGATCATCAGCGCGCAGCTGCAGCCGGCCAAGGCCAACCCGGTGCAGGAGATCGCCTTCTCGATGGCCATCGCCATGGCCTACATCGATGCGACTCTGCAACGCGGCCTCGATATCGACACGGTGGCACCGTACTTCCACTTCGTCATCAACGTCGACATGGACTTCTTCGAGGGCATCTGCAAGCTGCGCGCCTACCGCAAGGTGTGGGCGCGACTCATGAAGGAGCGTTACCGCGCACAGCGTCCCGAGGCGCTCAAGATCCGCATGATGACTTCACCGACCACGATCGCACTCACGCTGCAGCAGCCGCTCAACAACATCGGCCGGCTGGCGATCATGGCGACTGCCTGTGCGCTCGGCGGTGCCGGCGACAACATGACCACACCGCTGCACGACGAGGCGCACTCGCTGCCGGCGGAGGAGGCGATCCGCGTGGGCGCGGCCCTGCAGCACATCGTCGCGCACGAGACCGGAGTCGCCGAGACCATCGATCCGCTCGCCGGCTCGTATTACGTGGAGACGCTCACCAAGCAGATCGAGGCGGCGGCCATGGCGGAGATCGAGCACATCAGCGCCATGGGCGGGGCGCTCAAGGCGATCGAGAGCGGCTATTTCCAGCGCGCGCTCGGGCGCGAGCAGTACGAGCGCAACAAGGATGTCGAGCAGGGACAGCGTAAGTGGGTGGGCGTGAACCACCTGGTGGCCCCGGGCGAGCGGCGCCAGATCGAGATCTTCCGTGCCGATCCGGGCATGGAGGAGCAGCAGGTGGCGCGGCTGCGCGCACTGCGGGCGCGCCGCGATGCTGCGGCGGTCGCGCGCGCGCTCGAGGCGGTGCGCGCAGCGGCCCGCGACGGCAGCAACCTGGTGCCGCCGTGTCTTGCGGCCGTCAGGGTCTACGCCACCCATGGCGAGATCTGCAATGCCATGCGCGAGGTGTTCGGGGTGCACACACCGGACAGCCAGCTGACGGGAGTGTGACCGGCGTGGCCCCGCCAGCCGCCCGCCCGCTGCGGGTGCTCCTCGCCAAACTCGGCATGGACACTCATACGGTGGGCATCACCGTCGTCGCGCACGCGTTGCGCGAGGCAGGCATGGAAGTCATCTTCACCGGCCTCAAGCAGAGCGCGGAAGCGGTGGCGAGCGCCGCCATCCAGGAGGATGTCGACGTGGTCGGCATTTCCAGTCTGTCGGCCGGACACACGCGCAGTCTGCCGCGGCTGGCGCGCCTGCTGCGGGAGCAGGGCGGCGGCGACAAGCTGCTGGTCGCCGGCGGCGTCATCCCCCAGGAGGATCTGCCGCTGCTGGAACAGGCGGGCTTTGCGCGCGTGTTTACCATGGGCACTGACACGCGCGACATCGTCGCTTATCTGCAGCAGTGGTGGCGCGAGCGGCTGGCGGCCGAGGCGCCCCCGTCCTGATGGATCTCGCCGCGGAGCTGCTCGCGGGCAAGGTCGCTGCCGGCGCACGCGCCATCCGCTGGCTGGAGGACGGCGACCGCCGCGGCCAGGAGCTGCTGCGGCAGATTTTCGCGGCCAGCGGACGCGCGCATATCGTCGGCGTCACCGGACCCCCGGGCGCGGGCAAGTCCACGCTGGTGGACATGCTGATCACCGAACTGCGCGCCCGCGAGCGGCGCGTGGGCGTGCTCGCGATCGATCCGAGCAGCCCGTTTACCGGTGGCGCGATTCTCGGCGACCGGGTGCGCATGAGCCGGCATGCGCTCGATGCCGGCGTGTTCATCCGCTCCATGGGCACCCGCGGGGCCGCCGGCGGGCTGGCGCGCGCCACCTACGACGCCGCCACGGTGCTCGATGCCATGGGCTACCAGGTGGTGATCGTCGAAACCGTCGGGGTCGGTCAGGATGAGATCGACGTCGTGGCACTCGCCCACACCACCATTATCGTCGCGGTGCCGGGGCTCGGTGATGAGGTGCAGGCGGTCAAGGCGGGTCTGATGGAAGCCGGCGAGCTGTTCGTCATCAATAAGGCCGACCGTGACGGCTTCGAGCAGACGCGCCGGCATCTCGAGCTGTTGCTGCACCTGCGTGCGCACCGGCAGGACGCCGCCAGCTGGCAGCCGCCGCTACTCACCGCCGTCGCTTCGCGTGGCGAGGGCGCCGCGGCCATCGCCGATGCCGTCGATGCGCACCGTGCGTACCTCGAGGCGAGCGGCGGGTTTGCCGACCAGTCGGGCCGGCGCTGCGAGCAACAATTCCTCATGCTGGCGCGCGAGGCGGTTTTGGGGCGTGTGCTTGAACAGGCGCCGCCGCAGCTGCTGGCCGCAGTCCGCGAGCGGCGCATCGATCCTTACAGTGCCGCGCAGCACCTGCTGCAGGGCCTGGCGGGCGCGCCCGCGGCATAGCCGCGCGTGCCGCTGTCAGTGTTTGCTCAGGCCGGCGGTAATGAAGTCCACCAGCGTGCAGACGAACTGCTCGAGATCGGCGGGCCGCGGCGCATGCCCGGCATCGAGCTGCAGATGCACGGCGATGTTGGCCAGTGCCTGCTGGGCGAGGTCGACCGCCAGCAGCCAGCGGCGCGTCAGCGTGCGCACGTCGAGCCGCGGCAACGCACGCCGCAACAGCGGCCGAAACGTCGCGATGCTGTCGGCGAGCGTGCGCGCCAGGTAGGGTGAGCGGTCGAACGACAGGCGCACCAGAAAACGCAGCCGCGCGAGACTGGCGGCGCAGTCCTCGAGCATGCCGGCGGTCAGCGGCCGCACCAGCGCATCGACGATGGACTCGAGTGGCGCCTCGCCGTGGGTCGCCAGTGCCGCGAGCAGTGCCGCGCGCTGTTGCAGCATGGGCGGCTGCGCGCGCGCCAGCAGGGCACGTACCAGGCCGTCGCGGGTGCCGAAGTGGTAGTGCAGGGCGGCGACGCTGTAGCCGGCCTCGGTGTTGATCGTGCGCAGCGAAACCGCATCGATGCCGCGCTCGGCAAACAGTCGTTCGGCCGCGTCCATGATGGCATCGCGACCGGATTCCGTGCCGCGCGCCCGCAGCAGGCGCGCTTGACTTTTACCGGGCATGACTCGAAACTTAAGACTTATCAGTTGATAAGTCAACGCAGGTTCGGCAAGGAGTCGGGGCATGAATCGAGCCGCATCCGTGAGCGACAGCGCGAGCCGTAAGTCGGCAGCCGTCGCCCTGACGCACCTGCAGCGGCTCGAGGCCGAAAGCATCCACATCCTGCGCGAAGTGGTGGCCGAGTGCGAACGGCCGGTGATGCTCTATTCCATCGGCAAGGACAGCGCGGTCATGCTGCACCTGGCGATGAAGGCATTCTACCCTGCCTCGCCGCCGTTTCCGCTGCTGCATGTTGATACCACGTGGAAATTCCGTGCCATGTACGAGTTCCGCGACCAGATTGCGCAGCGGCTCGGCGTGCAGCTGCTGGTTTATGTCAACCAGGAGGGTCTGCGCCTCGGCGTCAACCCGTTCACGCACGGCTCGCAGGTGCATACCGATGTTATGAAAACCCAGGCGCTCAAGCAGGCGCTGGATCAGTACGGCTTTGATGCCGCCTTCGGCGGCGCGCGCCGCGACGAGGAGAAGAGCCGTGCCAAGGAGCGGGTGTTCTCGTTCCGCAGCGCGGCGCACCGCTGGGATCCCAAGCAGCAGCGTCCCGAGCTATGGACGCTGTACAACGCCCGTAAGCATGCCGGCGAGAGCCTGCGGGTGTTTCCGCTTTCCAACTGGACCGAACTCGACGTCTGGCAGTACATCTACCTGGAGCAGATTCCGCTCGTGCCGCTGTATTTCGCGGCGGTGCGCCCGGTGGTCGAGCGTGACGGCACGCTCATCATGGTGGACGATGAGCGCATGCCGCTGAAACCGGGCGAGCAGCCGATGATGAAGAAAGTGCGCTTCCGCACGCTCGGCTGCTATCCGCTGACCGGCGCCATCGAGAGCAGCGCCGACACGCTGCCGGCGATCATTCAGGAGATGCTGCTGACGCGCACCTCCGAGCGGCAGGGCCGGATGATCGACCACGACGCCGCCGCGTCCATGGAAAAAAAGAAGCAGGAAGGCTACTTCTGATGACGCACCAGTCGGAGCTGATTGCCAAGGACATCGGCGCCTATCTCAAGGCGCACGAACACAAGAGTCTGCTGCGCTTCATCACCTGCGGTTCGGTGGATGACGGCAAGTCGACCCTGATCGGGCGACTGCTGTACGAGTCGAAGATGATCCTCGACGACCAGATGACGCAGCTGGCCGCGGACTCCAAGCGCGTCGGCACCCGCGGCGGCGAGCTCGATTTCGCCTTGCTGGTGGACGGGCTCGCGGCCGAGCGCGAGCAGGGCATCACCATCGACGTCGCCTACCGCTTCTTCTCCACTGAGCGGCGCAAGTTCATCGTCGCCGACACGCCCGGGCACGAGCAGTACACGCGCAATATGGTGACCGGGGCTTCGACCGCGGATCTCGCCGTGATCCTGATCGATGCGCGCAAGGGCGTGCTCACGCAGACGCGCCGGCACAGCTTTCTGGTGCAGCTGCTCGGCATCAAGCGCGTGGTGCTGGCCATCAACAAGATGGACCTGGTCGACTACCAGCGCGAGCGTTTCGAGCAGATCGACACTGAGTACCGCGCGTTCGCCGCCCGCCTGGGACTCACCGACATCACCGCCATCCCGCTCTCAGCGGTGCACGGCGACAACATCATCACCGCCAGTGCGACGATGCCCTGGTACTCCGGGCCAACGCTGATGCAGCACCTGGAGACCGTGGAAGTGGATAGCGCGCTCGCCGGCCGGCCGTTCCGCCTGCCGGTGCAGTGGGTCAACCGGCCGCATGCCGACTTCCGTGGCTTTGCCGGCCAGATCGCCAGCGGCCGCATCAGCAAGGGCGATCGCGTGCGCGTGCTGCCCTCGGGACGCGAAAGTCAGGTGGCGCGCATCGTGACGGCAGGGGGAGATCTCGACAGCGCGGTGGCCGGTCAGTCAATCACCGTGACGCTTGCCTCCGAGGTGGACGTGAGCCGCGGCGACGTGCTCGCAGCCGGCGAGGCGCCGCCCGAGGTCGCCAGCCAGTTCGAGGCCACGATCGTGTGGATGCACGAGGAACCGATGCTGCAGGGCCGCGCCTACCTCATGAAGAGCGCTGCGCGCACGGTGTCGGCCACCGTCACGCCTCTCAAGCATAAAATCAACGTGAACACACTGGAGCAGATGGCCGCCGAACGGCTCGAGCTGAACGACATCGGCGTATGCGAACTCGAACTCGATCGCGCGATACCGTTCGACCCCTACATCGAGAACCGCACCCTCGGCGGGTTCATTCTGGTGGACCGTCTGAGCAACAACACGGTCGGCGCCGGGCTGATCAACTTCGCGCTGCGCCGCGCACACAACGTGCACTGGCAGGCGCTGGACGTGGACAAGACGCTGCGCGCGCGCCAGAAGGGGCAGAAGGCCTGCGTACTGTGGCTCACCGGTCTGTCGGGGGCGGGCAAGTCGACCATCGCTAACCTGATCGAAAAGCAGCTGGCGGCCAACGGCCGCCACACGTATCTGCTCGACGGTGACAACGTGCGCCACGGACTCAACAAGGACCTGGGATTCACCGCCCAGGACCGCGTGGAGAACATCCGCCGGGTGGCCGAAGTGTCCAAGCTGATGGTCGATGCCGGGCTCATCGTGCTGGTGTCGTTCATCTCGCCGTTCCGCTCCGAGCGGCGCATGGCGCGCGAGCTGTTCGCGGCCGGCGAGTTTCTCGAGGTGTTCGTCGACACACCGCTCGCGGAGGCGGAGCGTCGTGACGTCAAGGGACTGTACAAGAAGGCGCGCCGCGGTGAGCTGCGCAACTTCACCGGTATCGACTCGCCCTACGAGGCGCCTGAGAACCCGGAAATCCACATCGACACCGCCGCACTGAGTGCGGAGCAGGCCGCCGCTCGCATCATCGCGCACCTCGATGGGCTCAAGGTGACGACCGGCGCATGAGTGATGTTGCGCTGCTCGATGCCGTGGTGGCGATCGCGCGCGCGGCCGGTCGCGAGATTCTCGAGGTTTACGCGGCAGAGGATCTGGTGACGACGGCCAAAGCCGACGCCTCGCCCTTGACCGAGGCGGACCTGCGTGCGCACAGCCTGATCCTCGAACAGCTGCAGCAGCTGTCCCCGGCGCTGCCGGTGCTCTCGGAGGAAGCCGCCGCTACGGCCTACGCGGAGCGCGCACGCTGGCAGCGCTACTGGCTGGTCGATCCACTCGATGGCACCAAGGAGTTCCTGTCGCGCAACGGCCAGTTTACGGTGAACATCGCGCTCATCGACGGCCACACTCCGGTGCTCGGCGTGGTCCACGTGCCGGTGAGCGACATCAGTTACCGCGGCCTGCCGGGCAGCGGCGCCTGGCGCCAGCAGGCCGCAGCGGCCGCCGAGCCGATCCGCGTCGCCGCGCGTGCGGCGAGCCCGCTGCGCGTGGTCGGCAGCCGCTCGCACCGCGGCGACTCACTCGATGGATTTCTTGCGCGGGTGCAACCGTTCGAACTGCGTGCGGTCGGCAGTTCGCTCAAGTTCTGTCTGGTGGCCGAGGGTTCGGCGGATGTGTATCCGCGTCTCGGACCGACCAGCGAATGGGACACGGCCGCAGCGCACGCAGTCGTGAGCGGTGCCGGCGGTCAGGTGCTGCGACTGGACGGCAGCGCGCTCGAATACAACACCCGCGCCGAGCTCCTCAATCCGTCGTTCGTGGCCTTTGGGCCGCGCGACCGGGACTGGCTCGCCTTGCTCGGCTGATGATTCATCATTTGCGTAATCTGGAGAGGTAGTTATAGCGAGTTCTGCTTGCGCACGCGGGTTTCTTCGCTTAATCTCGCAATCAGCAGCGTGATGCCTGCTCATTTTACGCGCGCCCCTCACCGCAGGCGCTGCGCGCGTGCACTCTATATATAGTCTGCAAACGCCTATGACAGTCAGAACCCTGGGTTATGTGGTGGTGGAGGCGACCGATGTGGCCGCCTGGCGCAAATTCGCGCTCGAGATCATCGGACTCATGGAGGGCCCACCGGGGCCCGACGGCAGCACCCGCTTCCGGATCGATGAGCGTCCGTTCCGCATTGCGGTGCTGCCCGGCAAACGCAACCGTCTGATCAGCTGCGGCTGGGAGTTCCGCGACGCCGCGGAGTTCGAGGACGCGCTGGCGACGCTGCGCAGCGCCGACGTCGAGGTGCGCAGCGGCAGCGCCGCGGAGGCCGACAGCCGTGCGGTGCGGGAGCTCGCCTTCTGCAGCGATCCCTGTGGCAATCAGCTCGAGCTGTTCCACGGGCGCACCTACGACTACGCGCCGTTTGCAACCGCCCGCGGCGTCTCGGGTTTTGTCGCCGGCGATCTCGGCATGGGACACGCGGTGCTGCCGGCGCCGCAGCTCGCGGCGGCGCGCGAGTTCTATCAACGGCTGGGGTTTGCCGACAGCGACGAGATGTGGCTCGCGATGAGTCCGAATCCGCAGGATCCCAAACTCGGCATCCACTTCCTGCACGCCGCCAATCCGCGCCATCACAGTCTGGCGCTGATGGGTGCGCCGGTGCCCTCGGGCTGTGTGCACATCATGCTCGAAGCGCGCTCGCTCGATGATGTGGGCTACGCACTCGACCGCTGCATGGCGCATGGTGCCCACATCTCCTCGACGCTCGGTAAGCATTCCAACGACTTCATGGTGTCGTTCTACGTACAGACTCCGGGCGGCTTCGATCTTGAATTCGGCTGCCACGGGCTGCAGCCCGACTGGAACACCTGGGTGCCGACGCACAGTGCCATTGGCGATCTGTGGGGACATCGCTGGTCACCGCCGCCTTCCTGAAGCGCAGCCATGCTGGATAAGACTGTCACCGCCGCCGCTGTGGTCAGCGCCCTGCGGGACGGTATGACCGTGGGCATCGGCGGCTGGGGTCCGCGGCGCAAGCCGATGGCACTGGTGCGCGAGATGCTGCGCTCACCGCTCAGGGATCTGACGGTGGTCGCCTACGGCGGACCCGATGTGGGCATGCTGTGTGCCGCCGGCAAGGTGCGCAAGCTCATCTACGGGTTCGTCTCGCTCGATGCGATTGCGGTGGAACCCTGGTTCCGCCGCGCGCGCGAAGCCGGCGCCTTCGAGGCGCGCGAGCTGGACGAGGGCCTGCTGCAGTGGGGCCTGCGCGCCGCTGCCATGCGTCTGCCGTTCCTGCCGACGCCGGTGGGCCTGGCGAGTGATGTGCTGCGCATGAACCCTGACTTCCGCACCGTGCGCTCGCCCTACGAGGACGCGCAACTGCTGCTGGCGATGCCGGCACTGAAGCTCGATGCGGCGCTCATCCACGTCGATCGCGCTGACCGCCTCGGCAACGTGCAGACACTGGGTCCCGACCCGTATTTCGACGAGCTGTTCGCGCGCGCGGCGACGCGCTGCTACGCGAGCTGTGAAGAGCTGGTGGAGCGCCTCGACGCCGCGCACAGCGCCGATGCGCGCTGCAATCTGGTCGAGCGCAGCTTCATCAGCGGCGTGGTGCCGGCGCGCTTCGGCGCCCACCCCACCTCCAACCCGCCGGCCTATGGCTGGGACCTGGAGCATTTGCAGAGCTACAGCGCGCTGGCCGCGCAGGCGGACGGTTGGGCGCGCTACCAAGAAGAGCAGCTCGCCGGCGGCGAGGCGGAGTATCTGCGGCGCGCTGGCGGTGCGGCACGGCTGGCAGCGCTGCCGCTGCCGGTGTTCTGACACCGATGAGCGCCCCGTTCACACTCGCCGAGCTGCTCATCGTCGCCGCCTCCGAGGCCTGGCGCGGCAACGGCGAGGTGCTGGCTTCCGGGATCGGCGTCATCCCGCGCCTGGCAGCCAGCCTGGCGAAACTCACCCATTCGCCGGAACTGCTGCTGACTGATGCCGAGGCATTTCTGGTCGAGGAGCCGGTGCCACTCGGGGCGCGCGGTGAGTTTCGGCCGAAGTTCTCCGGTTACATGCCCTTTGCGCGCGTGTTCGACTGTGTTTGGGGCGGCCGCCGCCATGCCATGATCGGTCCGATACAGATCGACCGCTACGGCCAGACCAACCTATCCGCCATCGGCGATGCGCGACGGCCCAAGGTGCAGATGCTCGGCATGCGCGGCTTGCCCGGCAACAGCATCAGTCACGCAAACTCGATGTTCGTGGCTAATCACAGCCCGCGCGTGTTCGTGCCCGGCGAGGTCGACATCGTCGGCGGCGTCGGCTACAACCCGGCACGCTGGCCGCCCGGGGCGAGCCACGCCCACCTCGATCTGCGCCTGATTGTCACCGACCTGTGCGTGCTCGACTTCGGCGGTGAGCAGCACGCCATCCGCGTGCGCTCGCTCCATCCGGGAGTCACGCACGAGGTGGTGCAGCAAGCCACCGGCTTTCCACTGGCGGCCGCAGCGCACACGGCGGTGACGGCAGCGCCGAGCGCCGAGCAGCTCGCGCTGATTCGGCGCCTCGATCCGCACGATCTGCGCGCGAGCGTGCTGAAGGGCAACCCCGCAGGCGATGCGCCCCGGCCGGCGGCGCGTGCCCCATGAACGACCCGCTCGACACCGCGCTGTGTCGCCGGCTGGGATGCCGTTTTCCGATCATCCAGACCGCCATGGGCTGGGTGGCACGGCCAGAGCTGGTCGCCGCCTCCTGCAACGCCGGCGGCTTCGGTTTTCTCGCCGCGGCGGTCATGCGTGCCGATGAGGTTGGCGCAGCCATCGCGCGCGTGCGCGCGTTGACTGCGCAGCCCTTCGGCGTCAATTTCCACATGTTTCAACCCGGCGCCGAGCGCATCGTCGACATCCTGATCGCCGAGAAGGTCACCGCGGTGAGCTTCGGACGCGGACCCGATAAGCGCATGATCGCGCGCTTCCGCGACGCCGGCATCGCCTGCGTGCCCACCGTGGGCGCGCTCAAGCATGCCCGCAAGATGGTCGAGCTCGGAGTCGACATGCTGGTGGTGCAGGGTGGCGAGGGCGGTGGCCATACCGGCTCGGTGGCGAGCACCGTGCTGCTGCCGCAGGTGCTGGATGCCGTGCAGGTTCCCGTCATCGCCGCCGGCGGCTTTGCCGATGGCCGCGGACTGGCCGCAGCACTCGCCTACGGTGCGCAGGGCATCGCCATGGGGACGCGTTTTCTGATGACGCGCGACTGCCCGGTCCCGCAGGTCACCAAGGAGCGCTACACGCGCGCTTCCACCGACGACATCCTGGTCACCACCAAGATCGATGGCATTCCGCAGCGCATGATCCGCAACGAGACCCTGGCACGCATCGAGCGCGCGGGCCGCGCGCGCATGCTGCTGCTGGCGCTCTCCAGCGCCTGGCAGATGAAGCGCCTCACCGGCGCCCACATCGGCGAGCTGCTGGGCGCGGCGCGCCGCATGGGACACGCGAGCGAGCTCAGCTTCGGTCAGGCGCTGATGGCGGCCATTGCACCGGTGATGTTCCAGCGCTCGATGCTGGCCGGTCAGCCGCAGCAGGGACTATTGGCGACTGGGCTCGTGGCCGGACGGCTGGCCGACCTGCCGAGCTGCGAGGAACTGATCAGCAACATTGTCGGCGAGGCGCGCGGCCGGCTGCGGCAGCTCGCCACCGGTAGCGTCGCAGGCGATGCCGTCGGCGCAGGCAACTACGGGAGCTAGCGTGGCGATCCGCACTGACATCCATCAACACGTGGCGGAGGTGATCCTCGATCACCCGCCGGTGAACGCGCTCGACAGCAAGGCCTGGAACGAACTCGCTGAGGTGATCGCCGACGTCGGCGCGCAACCCGAGGTGCGCTGCCTGCTGATGCGCGGCGAGGGCCGCGGCTTCTGCGCCGGGGTCGACATCAAGGAAATGCAACAGCACCCCGGGCGTATTGTCGAGCTCAACCGCGGCAACTTCCTGACGTTCCGCGCGGTGCGCCTGTGCCCGGTGCCGGTGGTGACGGCGGTGCACTCTTTTGTGATCGGCGGCGGCATCGGCATCTGCGGGGCGAGCGACGTCATCATCGCCGCCGAGGACGCTTATTTCTCGCTGCCGGAGATCGATCGCGGCGCCATGGGCGGCGCTTCGCACCTGTCGCGCATGCTGCCGCTACACAAGGTGCGCGCCGCCTTCTTCACCGGCGGACGCATTACCGCTGCGGAGGCCTACCGGCTCGGGGCCATCGAGCGCCTGGTACCGCCGAAGAAGCTGCTCAAGGAGGCGCGCGCGTTTGCCGGCCTGATTGCCGCCAAGAGCCGCCGTGCGCTGACGCTCGCCAAGGAGGCGCTGAACGGTTTGGAGTCACGCGACGTCGACCACGGCTATCGCTTCGAGCAGGGTTTCACCCTCGAGATGTATCTGCACGCGGACTCGCAGAAGGCGCGCGATGCATTCGTCAAGTCCAAGGGTCGGGCGAAGTTCTGAGCACGGTGGCCATCGGTGGCGTTGGAATTTAACTTCACACCCGCCCAGCAGCACTTCCGGGCAGAAGCGCGCGCCTGGCTGCGTGCCCACGTGCCGGCAACGCCGCTGGCAACGCTGGAAGGTGCCGCAGGCTTTGCCCAGCACCGCGAATGGGAGCGCACGCTCGCCGGCGGTCAGTGGGGGATGGTGACCTGGCCGCAGCAGTACGGCGGCCGCGGCGCGAACCTGATCGAGTGGCTGATCTTCGAGGAAGAGTACTACCGTGCGCGCGCCCCGCTACGCGTTAACCAGAACGGCATCTTCCTGCTCGGACCGACCCTGATGGAGTTCGGCACCGCGGCGCAGCGCGCGCGTTACCTGCCGAAAATGGCTGCCGGGGAGGAGATCTGGGCGCAGGCCTGGTCGGAACCGCAGGCGGGTTCTGATCTGGCGGCGCTGCGCGCGACCGCAGTGCGCGAGGGTGACAGCTACGTGCTGCGCGGGCACAAGATCTGGTCCTCGCGCGCAGCCTTTGCCGACTGGTGTTTCGGCATTTTCCGCAGCGACCCTGGCGCCGAGCGGCACCACGGACTGACATTCATCCTGGTGCCACTCAGACATCCGGGCGTGCGGGTGCGCGGGATCCGCCAGATCCACGGCGAGCCCGGCTTTGCGGAGATCTTCTTCGAAGACGCGCGCGTGCCGCTCGAGAACCGGCTCGGCGAGGAAGGTCAGGGCTGGCATATCGCCATGACCACGGCCGGCTTCGAACGCGGTCTGATGCTGCGCAGCCCGGCGCGCTTCCAGGTCGCAGCGCAGCGCCTGGTGGAGCTGTGGCGCCGCGAGCGCGAGCAAGCCGATCCTGCGCTGGCCGGCCAGGTGGCGCAGGCGTGGATGGACGCTGAGGCCTACGCGCTTGCGACCTACCGCACCGCGAGCCGCCTGATGGGCGGTGGCAGCATCGGCGTCGAAGCGAGCCTCAACAAGATTTTCTGGTCGGAACTGGATTTGAAACTACACCGCGCCGCGTTGAGTCTCTTGGGCGCACGTGCGGAACTGCAGCCGGCGGCGGCCGCAGCCGATGACGGCGGCTGGCTCGAGGGGTTCCTGTTCTCGCTCGCCGGACCGATCTACGCGGGCACCAACGAGATTCAGCGCAATCTCATCGCCGAGCGGCTCCTTGGACTGCCGCGCGGCTGAACGCCATGGATTTCACCTTCAGCACGGAACAGACCGAGATGGCGCAGGCCGCGCGCCGGCTGCTCGAAGACCTGTGCGCTCCGGCCGAGCTGCGCCGGGTATTCGATGCAGTCGATGAGCGCAGCGAGACACGCTGGCAGCGGCTCGCCGAGCTGGGTCTGTTCGCGGTGCTCGCACCGGAAACCGCCGGCGGCCTCGGCCTGAGTCCCTGTGACTTCGTGCTGCTCGCGCAGGAGAGCGGCCGTGCCGCTTTGCCGGAGCCGCTCGCCGAGCAGGCGGGTGTTGTGGTGCCGGCACTGAGCGAGTTGCCCGCGGGCGCTACGCTGCTGGGGCCTGCGGCCCAGGGACACAGCGGCGTCGCGGTCGTGCACGGGCACCATCCCTATGCGTTGCTGCCGCCGCGGCTGACGCACTGGCTGCTGTATCGCGCCGAAGGCGTGTACCTGGTCGAGGCGCGGCAGGTGCGCGCGCACGCCGTGGCCTCGATGGATGCCGGCCGGCGGCTGGCCCGTGCCGATATCACCCCGACGCCGGCACACTGTATTGCCACGGGCGATGCCGCGTGGCGCGCCGGTGTGCGCGCCCTCAACCGGGGGGCCCTCTATGCAGCCGCGCAGTGCCTGGGACTCACCGAGCGGCTGCTGGAGCTGGCGGTTGCTTACGCCAAGGAGCGCAGCCAGTTCGGCCGCGCCATCGGCTCCTACCAGGCCCTCAAGCACCAGCTGGCGGATGTGGCCGTGAAGCTCGAATTCGCCCGCCCGGTGGTCTACGCCGCCGCGGCGCGGCTGGCGCACACCGATGCGCGCACAATGGCGGCGGTATCGCATGCCAAGCTCGCGGCAGGGGACGCGGCAGAGCTGGCGGCACGGACCGCGTTACAGGTCCACGGCGCAATGGGTTATTCCTGGGAGGTCGACCTGCATTTCTTCATGAAGCGAGCCTGGGCGCTCGCCGGTGCCTGGGGTGACCGCAGCTTCCACGCGCGGCGGGTGCAGTCGCTGCTGACCGAGGGGGCATTTGCGCTCGGCGCAGATACGACCTTTGAATACGCCGCTGAGCCAGAAGGAAATCCGCCATGAGCAACGAGGCCTACATTATCGGTGCGGTGCGCACCCCGACCGGCAAGAAGAAGGGCAGCCTCGCCGGCGTGCACGCGGCCGATCTGGGTGCCCATGTGATCCGCGCGCTGCTGGAGCGCTGCGCAGTAGATCCGGCCCAGGTGGATGATGTGATCTTCGGCTGCGTCGACCAGATCGGTCCGCAGGCCGGCGACATCGCGCGCACCTGCTGGCTGGCGGCGGGCCTGCCTGATCACGTTCCCGGCACCACCGTTGATCGGCAGTGCGGCTCTGCCCAGCAGGCAGTGCACTTCGCCGCACAGGCGGTGATGAGTGGCACGCAGGATCTGGTGGTCGCCGGTGGCGTTCAGACCATGAACCAGATTCCCATCAGCGCGGCGATGTACGCCGGCAAGGCGTACGGCGTGTCCGATCCGTTCAGCGGCTCGCAGGGCTGGCGCGAGCGCTACGGTACCCAGGAGGTTTCCCAGTTCCGCTCTGCGGAGATGATCGCCGCCAAATGGGACATCAGCCGCCGCGAGATGGAGGAATTTGCGCTGGAGAGCAACCGCCGCGCCCTGGCGGCGATCGAGCGCGGCTATTTCCGCCGCGAGATCGCACCTCTCGCCGGCCTCGACCGTGATGAGACGCCGCGTCTCGGCACGACACTCGAGAAGATGGCAGCGCTCGAGCCGCTGGCACCGGGCGGGCGGATCACCGCGGCCGTCTCCAGCCAGATCGCCGATGGCTCGGCCGCGTTGCTCCTGGCCTCACAGAGCGCGGTGCAGCGCCTGAAGCTCAAACCGCGCGCGCGCATTCAGCACCTGAGCGTGCGTGGCGCTGATCCGCTCTGGATGCTGACAGCACCGATTCCGGCCACGCGCCACGCACTCGAGCGCAGCGGCCTGAAACTCGCCGACATCGACCTGATCGAAATCAACGAGGCGTTCGCTTCGGTGGTACTCGCCTGGCAGCGCGAGCTGGATGCCGACCCGGCGCGCATCAATGTCAACGGCGGCGCCATTGCGCTCGGCCATCCGCTGGGCGCGACCGGCGGCCGGCTGATGACGACGCTGTTGCACGAATTGGAACGGCGCGAGCAGCGCTACGGGCTGCAGACCATGTGCGAAGGCGGCGGTCAGGCCAACGTGACCATCATCGAGAGGCTGTGAATATGCCGGGACTGTGTGCAGGTCGCATCGTCATCGTGACCGGAGCCGGCCGCGGCCTCGGGCGCGCGTATGCGCTGGCGTTCGCACGCGAGGGTGCGCGTGTGCTGGTGAACGATCTCGGCACGACGCTCACCGGTGAAGGCCGTGATCTTGCCACCGCTCAGGCCGTGGTCGATGAGATCCGTGCCGCGGGCGGGGAGGCGGTGGCCAACGGTGATGACGTCTCTGAATGGGACGGTGCCGGGCGCATCGTGGCCGCAGCGCTCGCAGCCTTCGGCGGACTTGACGTGGTGGTCAACAACGCCGGCTTCGTGCGTGACCGCATGTTCGTGAGCGCCACCGTGGAGGAATGGGATGCCACGATGAAGGTGCATCTGCGCGGGCACTTCTGCGTCACGCGCCACGCGGTCGATTACTGGCGCGCCCGCGCCAAGGAAGGCAAGCCGGTGGACGCGCGCATCATCAACACCTCCTCGGGCGCGGGTCTGAACGGCAGCGTGGCGCAGAGCGCCTACTCGGCCGCCAAGGGCGGCATCGCCAGTCTCACCCTGGTACAGGCGGCCGAACTCAGACGCTATGGCATTACGGCGAACGCGCTGGCGCCCGCGGCGCGCACGCGCATGACCGAGCAGGCGTTTGCCGAGAAGATGCGCCGCCCGCCACAGGGATTCGACGTGCAGGACCCGGACAACATCGCGCCGACCGTGGTATGGCTCGGCAGTACTGAGTCGCGCGAGGTGAGCGGCTGCGTGTTCGAGCTGGAAGGCGGCAGGATCGGCATCGACGATGGCTGGAATGACGGCCCGCAGATCGAGCGCCAGGCGCGCTGGCAGCCGCGCGAGGTGGGTGCCGCCGTCAGCGCGCTGTTGGCGCAGCGCCGGCCGCAGAAGAAGGTCTACGGCACATGAGCGGGTCCGCCCCGCCGCGCTATCCCCCCGGGCGCCACCTGCTGGCCGACAAGACCGTGCTGGTCACGGCCGCGGCCGGCACCGGCATCGGCTTCGCGACCGCACGGCGTTGCCTGGAGGAGGGCGCGCGCGTGTTCGTCAGCGACTTCCACGAGCGCCGGCTCGGAGAGGCGGTGGAGCAGCTGCGCGCGCTGGCGCCTGAGGCGGTGGAGGCGAAGGTGTGCGACGTCACCCGCGAAGCGGACGTGCGCGCACTGGTCAGCCAGGCCGTGCGTGATTTCGGCCATATCGATGTGCTGGTCAACAACGCCGGCCTGGGCGGCTCCGCCTCGGTGGTGGCGATGACCGACGAGCAGTGGCACAAGGTACTGGACGTGTCACTGACCAGCGTTTTTCGCATGACGCGCGCCGTGCTGCCGCACATGTATGAACGCGGCAGCGGCGCGATCGTCAATAATGCCTCGGTGCTCGGCTGGCGCGCCCAGGCGCTGCAGGCGCACTACGCCGCCGCCAAGGCGGGCGTGATGGCGTTCACGCGCTGCGCGGCCATCGAGGCGGCCGAGCACGGCGTGCGTATCAATGCGGTGGCGCCCTCGATCGCGATGCACGCGTTCCTCAACCGGGTCACCTCCGATGAGCTGCTGGCCGAACTCAAGCGCCGTGATGCGTTCGGGCGCACCGCCGAGACCTGGGAGGTGGCCAACGTCATCGTGTTTCTTGCCAGCGATTTGGCCAGCTACATGACCGGCGAGGTGATGTCGGTATCCAGTCAGCATCCCTGAAAGGCAACGGACAGGCGTATGACCGCAGTGTTTCATTCCGCGCAGGAGTACCGCGCGGCCGTCGGCCAGAAGTTCGGACCGACGGAGTGGCTGACGATCGAGCAGGCGCGGGTTGATGCCTTCGCCGCTGCCACCGGCGATCATCAGTGGATCCACGTCGACCGCGCGCGCGCGCAGAGCGGCCCATTCGGTGGCACTATCGCCCACGGCTTTCTGACCCTCGCGCTGGTCAATTATTTCCTGCCGCAGCTGGTGCGCGCTGAGGGCCTGAAGCTCGGCCTCAATTACGGCTGCGACCGGGTGCGCTTTCCGGGCGTGGTGAAGGTCGGTGCGCGCGTCCGCGGGCGGGCAGAGATTATCAGCGTTGAGGACGTGGGCGACGGCGCGGTGCAGGTGAAGATTCGTCTCACCGTGGAAGCCGAGGGCCAGGATAAACCGGTATGCGTGGCGGACACGCTCAGCCGGCTGTATTTCTGATTCAAGCAGGAGCGAATCGTGCGTGAAGCCGTCATTGTTTCCACCGCCCGCACGCCGATCGGCAAGGCGTTCCGCGGCGCCTTCAACGATACCGAGGCGCCGCTGTTGTCCGGCCATGCGGTGCGCGAGGCAGTGCGCCGCGCCGGCATCGACGGTGCGGAAGTCGAGGATTTGGTGCTGGGCTGCGCCACGCAGCAGGGTACGCAGGGATACAACATCGCGCGGCTGAGCGTGATCAGCGGCGGTCTGCCGGACAGCGTCGCCGGCATGACCATCGACCGTAAGTGCGCCTCCGGCCTGATGGCGATCGCCACCGCAGCCAAGCAGGTGGTCGAGGACGGTATGGCGGTGGTGGTGGCGGGGGGCGTCGAGTCCATCAGCCTCACGCAGAACAAGCACCTCAATACCTTTCGCGGCCAGTCCGAGGCGGTGCTGGCGCGCTCACCCAACATGTATATGGCGATGATCGAGACCGCTGAAGTGGTCGCGCGTCGCTACCACATCAGCCGCGAGGCGCAGGACGGCTACGCGCTGCAGAGCCAGCAACGCGTCGCGGCCGCCTATCAGGCCGGCCGCTTCGATGCCGAAATCGCGCCGCTCGAGAGTCGCAAAGTCGTGACCGACAAGGTGAGCGGGGCCACGCACACCGAGTCGGTGCGGCTGGAGCGCGATGAGGGTTACCGCGCCGACACGACGTTGGCCGGTCTCGCCAGCCTCGCACCGGTCTGGTCGGGCGGCAAGGTGATCGACAAAGGCGCCTTCATCACCGCCGGCAATGCCTCGCAGCTGTCCGACGGCGCCGCCGCCACGGTGCTGATGGAGGGCAAGCTCGCGCAGCAACGCGGGCTCGCGCCGCTCGGCGCCTACCGCGGCATGGCGGTCGCCGGCTGCGCGCCGGATGAGATGGGCATCGGCCCGGTGTTTGCCGTGCCCAAGCTGCTCGCGCGCCACGGGCTCAAGGTCGAAGACATTGGTCTGTGGGAGCTCAACGAGGCGTTCGCGGTGCAGGCGCTGTATTGCCGCGACCGCTTGGGGATCGACAACGAGCGCTTCAACGTTGACGGTGGTGCAATCGCCATCGGCCACCCCTACGGCATGAGCGGCGCGCGCCTGGTGGGGCACGCGCTGCTCGAGGGACGCCGGCGCGGCGTGCGCTGGGTGGTCGTGACCATGTGTGTGGCCGGCGGCATGGGTGCGGCCGGCCTGTTCGAGGTGTACTGACGATGAGTGCGACGCAGCCGGAGTACCAGCTGGATGAGATCGACCGGCGCATCATCGCCGCGCTGAAAAGCGACGGACGCGCGACCAATCAGCGCATCGCCCGCAGCCTGCGGATCTCGCCGGCGACCGTCGGCGCGCGCATCCGGCGCCTGGAGAACATCAACGCGATGCGCGTGGTCGCGGTGACCGATTTCGCCGCCCTGGGCTTCAAGGTCCTGATAGCCGTGGGCATCGAGGTGCAGGGTCGCGCGGCGCAGGAAGTGGCTGAGGAGTTGGCCGCGCTCGAGGAGGTGTTCGCCGTGCACCTGGTCACCGGGGCACGCGACATCGAGATCCTGGTCGTGCTGCAGGAGCTGGAGGAACTGGAGAACTTCCTGCTGCGCGACGTCGCCAAGATCCGTGGCATCGGTACCCTGTCGGCCGGCATCGCCGCGGATGTGATCAAGTACGACTTTGACCGGGCGCAGATCGCATGAAGAGCGCGGTGCCGACACTCGACGCTCTCGATCGGCGCATCGTCGACCTGCTGACGATCGATGCGCGGGTCAGCAACCGGCAGATCGCGGCCCAGCTGGGCGTGACCGAAGGCACCATCCGCGGCCGCATCAACCGCCTGGAAGAGGGCGGCGCCATCCGCCTGACCGCCGTCACCAACGTCGCCTTCGCCGGCTCACCCAAAGTGGTGCTGATCGGCATCCTCGCCCAGCACGGCGAGCTGAAGGCGCTCAGCCAGAAGATCGCCGCCATGCCCGAGATCGGCTGCGTCATTCTGATGCTGGGGCGCTTCGATATCCTCGCCATCGGGCTGTTCGGCGCGCTCGATGACGTGTTGGAGGTCGCCAACAACCGTATCCTGGCGCTGCCGGGCGTGCGCCACGTCGAGACCTCGATTGCGGTCAAGACGCTCAAATACGACTATCGCGCCGCCAAGATCACACCGGTGCGGCGACCCACGCGGACGCCGACGTGAGCGCCCTGGTCAACGACTCGTCCGCGGCGCGTGCCTTCACACCCCTGCGCATCGGCCCACTGATGCTGCGCAACCGCTTCATCAAGTCTGCGAC